>PLLM01000074.1 GCA_003141275.1 Phycisphaerales bacterium | reverse complement strand
CCTTACCGCAACTTAAACTCGCCTAATAGAGTATAGTTTGGGCCTTGCGGTGTCAACTGGCTTTGGTAAACGCAAAGCGCGTCGGCGGCGATTGAGCCGAGCTTGAGACTTGAAAATTGTTTGATTGCCTCGCCCATCTTAAGGCCCGCTATGGGGTGATTGACCCGGCAAAGCGTCAGGTGCGCGGAAAATTCCCTTTCTTCTTTGGGGTAGCCGGCCTGGGCGAGGAGGTCGTCGAGGTCTTTTTGTAATGCCAATAATTCTTGTGGCACGGCCATCTTGGTCGTGTCTTCACGGGCTGGAAGCCCGTGCCACGAGCTAACGCCCACCCAGACGACTTTTGCGCTTCTGCCGCCAAATGAGCCGACGGATTCGATTTCGAGGTTAAATTTCTGGTGTGCCTGGGCGACCGTATTTGTAATTTCGCTGACTTCGGCGAGCTGCTCATCGCTTATTTCGCCTAAGAATTTCAGCGTCAGATGGATATTATTCGGCTCGACCCATTTGAGGTCGCCTTTTTTGACGTCAACCTTCGAGGCAATTTGTTTTTGCAAATCCGCGATTGCCTTTCGGATTTTGTCGTCGATATCGATGGCGATAAACACTCGCATATTGCACACCAATTTTCACCGCGGAGAACACTAAGACCGCAGAGCTTTTCTTTGTCATTCCAGCGCAAGCGGGAATCCAGAGGAGTATTTTAACCGCGGATTATGCAGATTTCACGGTTTTTTTGACACTGCCAGCACGGAATATTTAGACGCTGATTTCGCTGATTGACGCTGAGGTTCTACTTTTCAATCGCTTTACTTTCTAATTTCCATTTAACCCAAACTTACGTGTATGCAGGCGATCTTTCCATGTATTTTCTTTGGAGATAACGTCAACTTCTTCCGCGTCGGGCGATACGCGTTCAAGGATGCTGAACCAGAAATTCTCTGGATTACGGTTTAGCAGTTTTGTGTTATCGCCATGGCCTGATTCTGCATAATTGCACCATCTACCGTGCAGATTTTCTTTCCCATAAGCTGAGCCCACATAACCCTTGCCATCACTATCGTCTAATATGTAATAAATACCGCGCCACTGCGAAAGCTTGTCGTACCATTTTTTGGGAAGTTCTTTAAGCTCATTCCAAGTTAGTATTAGCTGATTCCATTCCGGCATCCCAGGAATGAGAATGGAATCTTCGGTAATTGCAAGAATCTCGAATTTATTTTCTTTACTGTCACTCCGTTGAAAGAAAGCCCTTTCCCCTGACCAGCGAATAACAAGCTTACCTTTCCATTCTGAGTAAAATTTCAAGGGTTCGAGATCAAACCAAAGAGATGTAGATTGTTTATTAGTCATTCCTTCCATTCCATATTTATTCTTTAGCTCCAAAAGAGCTGGCTCTTCCCAATATTGGTTATAGGAAAGCGGCCTATAACCCTTGATCTTATATAGCCCAACGAAAAGAGCTTTGCCCGATTCGTGTCCAATGAAAGATGCCACATATTCTGCTTTTAGCATAGCCTTTTCAGCCCTTGGATTCTGTGTCTGCTGATAGGCGTTAAAGATCTCTGGCTTTTCGTCTGCTAACAATGGCAAAACCTTTTTCAGTTCGGCCTCTTGTGGCACATGCCGAAGAAAAAGGACGTCTTTTGGATCTATGCCTTCGTTAATGAGCAAATCTTTGAATTGCAATTTCATATATATCTCCGTAATAATTGGGAACCGAACTAATTAGGGATTGCACATATCATTTCATTTATTATTCCTTTTTTTAATTTTGGCTTTTGTTCTTTTGTGCTTTTTCGCGGCAATTAAATCAGCGAAATCCGTGTCAATCCGTGGTTAAAACTTTACGAGTTTACGAAGTTCATTTAATCGGCTGTCAATATTGCGCCTCGTTGTTTTCGTCAGGCCTTTGAGTGAGAAATCGGAGATTGTGAAAGACGCGACGACTGTGCCGTAAGCCACGGCCTTTTTGAGGGTCACGAAATCGGTCTTGTTTTGGCCCGCTAAGTAACCCATAAAGCCGCCAGCAAAGCTGTCGCCCGCGCCGGTGGGGTCCTTGACGATTGTGGCGGGATAGGCGGGTAAAACAAACAACTTTGTGTCGCGGCCATCTTGGCCGCGTTTGCGCGGGCTGGAAGCCCGCGACACATGTATGATTGAGCCGGATTCGCCCTTCTTGATGACTACGACGGAGGGACCGAGTTTTTCAATTTTGGCCGCAGCGGTTATGAGATTATGCTCATTGGCTAACATCCTCGCTTCAGTTTCATTGAGGATTAGACAGTCGATTTTTTTCAGGAGTTTTTTCAAATCAGCGAGATTATTATTTATCCAGAGATTCATCGTATCGGCTGCGACAAATTTGGGGCGATTAAGCTGGTCGAGAAGCTGGATTTGCAGAATCGGCGCGGTATTTGCCAGGAAGACGAATTTGCTGTCCTTGTATTCCTCGGGCATTTGGGGCGGTTCTTCCGCCAACACATTTAACTCGACGAAATCTGTTATGGCCTCGTTCATCGGGCCCTGATATGAGCCGGCCCAGCGGAATGTTTTGCTTGTGTGCCGCAGTTCAAGGCCGTTCAGGTCAACCTTTTTGCCTTTGAAAATTTTCTTCAAATCGAACGGGCAATCGGCCCCGATTGCTCCGAGAAATCGCACGGGTGAAAAGAAGCTCGCCGCCATACTGAAGTAAACAGCCGAGCCGCCAAGACAATCCTTACTCACGCCAAACGGCGTCTTTACAGTATCAATCCCGATTGAACCAGTTACTAATAACGACACGAGCGTTTTCTCCTTATTTGCCTGTGAATTTTTTCAACGTGTTATCAATTCTCGCTAAAGTGTTTTGTTTGCCAAGCATTTGCACCGAGTCAAAGATTGGCGGGCTGATGGTTGAGCCGGTGATAGCGACGCGGAGGGGCTGGGCGACTTTGCCGAGGCCGACGTTATTTTGATTGGCAAGCGACCGCAGCATATCCTCGATGCCCTGCTCGGTGAGTTCGGGCATTTCGGCTAATTTGTCGCGGACGAGTTTGAGCATCGCAAGACCATTATCCTTCAACAAAACCTTTTGCACGGCCTTTTCATCAAATTCTATTTTGTCGTCGGCAACAAAAAGAAATTTGCACTTGTGCTCGATATCAGCAAGCGTTCTTGCGCCTTCGCAGATTTTAATAAGGCGAAGCAATGTCTCGTTATCTGCTTTCGCAACGGGCGAATCGACGACTTTCAGATACGCCTTGAAATGGGCAAGTAATTTTTCTTTGGGGAGCATTTTCAAATGTTCGGTATTGTAGGCGACGAGTTTGCCCCGGTCGAACAAGCTGTTGGATTTGGTCAGGCGGGTAATGTCGAAGCAGTCGATTAGCTCTTGCAAAGGCATAACTTCGCGTGTATCGCCTGTGCTCCAGCCGAGCAATGCGAGGAAATTGACCATCGCCTCGGGGATGTAGCCGTTTTTGAAGAAATCGACGACGTTTATTTCGGGCAGCTCCACGCCCAGGTATTTTGCTATTGCCTCGATTGCGGGGACATCCGGGACGCTGTCGCCTGCTAAAAAATCCTTTAGCACATCTGTGCCGATTCCACCAATGTCAGCAAGTTTCCCAAGGTAAATTTCCGGTCGGGCCTTGATTGCCTTGCGGAGGGTTTGCGGGCGTTCGCGTTTCGAGAGTTTGCCGCCCGATTCGCTTATGGTTACGGACATATGGGCATATTGGGGCGGATTGCCGAAACCGAGCGCCTGCCATAACGCCTGCTGGCCCGGCGTGTTCATTAAATGCTCTTGACCCCTTATTACGTGGGTAATGCCCATAAGGTGGTCGTCGATTACGCAGGCGAAGTTGTAGGTCGGGAAGCCATCGCTTTTGATGATGATGAAGTCGCCGAGTTCGGCTGTATTAAAGCTGACCTCGCCGCGAACAATGTCATTGATGACGATGGTTCCTTCGGGCATCGCGAAACGAATCGTAACGGGTTTGCCCTCGGCTTTCGCTTTCTCAACATCCTTTTGAGTCGGCAACTCGGCTGGTCTTTGATAAATGAACCCCTTTTTCTGCGCCTCGGCCTGTCCGCGTAGTTGTCCAAGCTCTTCAGTTGACTCAAAGCAATAATATGCCCTGCCCATGTCGAGAAGCTGCTTGATGTATTTATCGTAGGTTTCTCTTCGCTGGGACTGGAAATATGGTGCGTTTGGGCCGCCGACTTCGGGGCCTTCGTCCCAGGTTATACCCAACCATTTCAGGTCGTCGATGACCTGTTGTGTCGCGGTCGGGGTATTGCGTTTGAGGTCGGTATCCTCGATGCGCAGAATGAACTTGCCGCCTGTTTTCTTAGCCAAAAGCCAGTTAAACAGGGCTGTTCTTGCACCGCCTATATGCAGATAACCCGTCGGTGACGGGGCAAATCGTGTTACGACTCGTGGCGAGCTTGTCGAATCCACCATTACCGGAACTCCAAAAAGGTATTTAAGGCCCGTCAGGATAAGCGTAAACGCCGCAGAAGTCAATTTTCAAAACCGCCCGGATAAGGTTAAAGCTTGCTTGACTATGGCGGGCGGAGGGGCTAAAATGGCTTTAGTTTGCAGTAATTTTTGAATTAGGATTGGTTTATCGGATTGACTGATGGCGAGGATTAAACTGCCGGACGGCTCAATTATAGAGGCCGATGACGGCGTAACGGCAAAGCAAATAGCGGAGAAAATCGGCCCAGGACTGGCGAAGGCGGCCATAGCGGCCAAAATCAACGGCAACCTCGTTGACCTTTCTACTTCGATAAACGGGGAAGTAGGCATCCAAATCATCACAGCCAAAGACGCCGAAGGGCTGGAAATAATGCGCCACAGTTGTGCGCATATTATGGCTGAGGCGATATGCGGCTTGTGGCCCAAAACAAAACTCGTTTACGGTCCCACCGTGGACGACGGGTTTTATTACGATATCGACCTCGACGAGCCGATTCGCCCGGGCGACTTCGAGCGCATCGAGGAAAAGATGGGCGAAATCGTCAAGGCCGACAAGCCCTTTGTCAGGAAGGAAATGACCCGCGCCGAGGCGATTACCAAACTCAAGGGCGGCAACAACTCTATCACTCCACTCTTATATAAGCAATCTCTCGAGGCCTCTGCGCGTAACAAATATAAAATTGACAACGTCGAACGCGCAACCGGCGACATAATGAGTTTTTACTCCTCCGGCGACGGTTTCGAGGACCTCTGCCGGGGGCCGCACATCCCAAGCGCGGGCAAGGCGGGCGCATTCAAGGTTATGTCGGTTGCGGGAGCATACTGGCACGGCGACCAGGCGCAAAAAATGCTGCAAAGGATTTACGGCACCAGTTGGCGAAACCGCAAAGAGCTTGACGAATACCTTACCCGTCTCGAAGANNGCGTTTATGCACCCCAATGGAATGATTATCTGGAATTCGATAGTCGATTTCTGGCGGGGCGTTCATAAGCGATTTGGCTATGAGGAAATCAAGACGCCGATAATTCTCAATAAAGAACTATGGCACAGGAGCGGCCACTGGGACCATTACAAAGAGAATATGTATTTTACCCGCTTCGACGACGCCGACTACGCGATAAAGCCGATGAACTGCCCGGGCGGCTGCTTAGTTTATCAAACCCGCAAACA
>PLLM01000085.1 GCA_003141275.1 Phycisphaerales bacterium | reverse complement strand
CCGTTTGGCTCATAGAAGGTCTGGGCGGGGTCGCCGACAAGTGAAATTGCGGGCATTGCTTTGATAGCGGAGCTGGCTCCGAAGATATATGTATGCGTTTCAATCGGTGAGGGTTTCCAGCCGGTTTTGAGAGCTGCCGCCCTGATGCATGTTGTGGTGCTGATAGATATGGGCGAGGTGTAACGGGTGCTGGTGGGCGTATTTACTTCACCTGCGATTGGAGGACGACCATCGATGGTGTAATAAATTTTTGTGCCCGACGTGGTGCAAGCCAGGATGAGGTTAAAGGGGGCATCATAGAAACCGCGTTCTTTGCTGAACTCGACATTGTCTATTTCGCCTGAATAAGCGCCGTTATTAACTGCGCCGGGTGTTGGCGTCGAGAAGAAACGCCAGTTTTCTTCCCCATCCGGGTAACGTCCATAGGAGATGTTGGTTGTCTGCGCACCAAAAACAATGGAGTCAATTTGTGTAGTTCCATCGGTGTCGTAAAGCCCTATTTCCTCACCGCTCGCGGACAGCTTGAAGTTCGTGTGAAGCGGCCCTTGTGTTGTTTCGTCATCGGCCCAGAATACGAGAAATCCATGGGCAGGGATGGTGGTTTGCGATGAATAACCGGCTGGAATATGAAATTGGGTTGGGTCGGTGAAGTTGTCTGTCAGATACATGCCCGCCATATCGACCGATGTGTCGCCCATATTGTAAATTTCAATCCAGTCATCGTAGTCACCATGTGGGTCGTGGATGCCGCTCACGCTGTTGTTGGCGGCCATAAACTCGTTAATGAAAAGCATGCTGCCGTGCGTTTGCCACTGGCTTGCCAAGAACGCGAAATCGGTGAAATTAACGCCATTTAGACCATCGAAGTCTGCGCAGGTATCTGCTTCTTCGCATGACTCCGTGTCAAGCCACTGGTTAGCTAATATCTGCAAATCGTAGATATTGACCCAGCAGTTGCCGTTGAGGTCCGCAGACGGACACCAGCTGGCAAATGTGGAGGCGGTTAATATGAGAATTACGGCGGGCAGGAAAAAACAATATTCCTTCCGGTTAGTTGCCATTTTCATCGACCTCTCAATTTAGACCCCATTTTGGATGTGGGTTTGTTCATTATAGCAGTTTTGGGTATTTAGAGCAATACTAATAGGCCAAAAGCCGCAAAATAGGGGTATTACAGGACTTTACCCTTAAAAAAGCGGATTCGTTAGCTATAAATCCTCAATCGGCGAGAAAAGTTGAATGCCGGCTTTCGGTCGGTCTCATTTGCTGCAAAGGCCCATTTTATCCATCCAGTCGGCGCATAAGGCGGGCCAGCGAGAAACGGGGGTTCCGGATTTTCCCAGGCCGAATCCATGCTCGCCTTTTTGCCAGATATGTATTTCGGCAGGCACATGGGCTTTTTTGCAGGCCAGATAAAAGGAGATGCTGTTTTCTGCCGGCACGGTTTTGTCGTCTGTCGCATGAACCAGGAAGGTCGGCGGGGTGTTGGAATCCACCTGTTTTTCGTTCGAGAATTTGTCTGCCAGCTCCTGCGACACATTGCTGCCCAGTAGTGCGCTGCGAGAACCGCTGTGCGAGAAGGGGCCCATCGAAATGACCGGGTAAATCAGAATCATAAAGTCAGGCCGGGCGCTTGCGCCGTCGTTTGTGTCAACCGGTTCATAAAATTTCTCATTGAAGTGAGTGCCTGCGGTTGATGCCAGATGACCTCCGGCGGAAAAACCTATGATGCCTATTTTGTTTGGCTTGATGCCGAATTCCGCCGACCTGCTTCGCACGGTTCTTATCGCCCGCTGTGCGTCCTGAATAGGAGCGGGGTGTCCGTAGCCCCTGCCTTTATGGCGGTAATCGACAACAAACGCGGCGATGCCCAATTCGTTTAACCAGCGAGCGACCTGGTAGCCCTCATGGTCGATTGCGACCATCCGGTATCCACCGCCGGGAAAGATAACTACCGCCGAGCCGGTTGCCTTTTCTTTTGCCGGCAGGTAAATCGTCATTGTCGGTTTATCGTTCGCATCATTACCTTTTGCTCCCGGCGCACCATTGGGCCAGAGCAACTCCGTCTTTGTGCCCGGCTCAATTCCGTATGCGGTTGTTATTGATAAACCGGCGAGAATCAAAAGTCCCGCAGTGATTTGAAGGGTAACGCAGTTTTTCATCGTGTAGTTCCTTATTTTTTCAGTTAGCCGGCTGGTTATGGTTATTTTGCGACGACACCTTTTATGCCGCCTGAGACCAGGGCGGCGACGTTTGTGAGGATTCTGGGCAGCATCAGCCCGCGCGGACAGGCAATGTATTTCGGCTGCCAGACGGGCGCGAATTTGTCCTTGTATTCGTGCAGGCCCTGGAAGTTATAGAAATGCTCGCCGTGACGGAACAAAAATGCCCCCGCCTGCGACCATAACGGCGCAAGCTGCCTGTCTTCGAGTCCGGACAGTGGCGCCATGCCGAAATTGAACCACTTATAACCCTCGGATTTGCCCCACAGCAGAAGCTCAGTAAACATATAATCCATAATTCCTTCGGGGCTGTCCGGCATATAACGCATAAGGTCCACCGATAATTCTTCTTTGTTCGCTCCCTGCCAGATATTGGCGAATGCGATGATTTTATTTTGCTGAGTAATTAACGCGGCAGGCATTTTCCTGATGTATTCCGGCTCGAAGCGTCCCAGCGAAAACCCTTTTTCTCTTGTGTTTTTATTTTCAAGCCAGGTGTCGGAAACACGTTTCATATCGACGAGAACCTTCTCTACCTGTGCCGGGGCGATGACGGAAAAAGTTAATCCGAGTTTTGTCATTTTGTTGTATGCGTAGCGAAGGTCTCTGCGTTCGTGGCCTTCGAGCGAAAAATTGGGCAGCTCGACTCTGCCTTCCTCGCCGAATTTAATGAACGTCAGACCAAGGTCGAGGTAAATATCGAGATGCTCGGTATCGACCTGGTAGAAGACAGGCCAGGCGTCATATTCGTCGCAGAGTTCGCGGAATTCCCAGGCAAGCTCCCTTGCGTCGTCTTCGGGGCCTATGGGGTCGCCCATACATATCCAGCTTCTGCCCTGAACGCCGAACATCAGAAATGCGTCTTTGTTATCGTCCATAAGGAATCTTTTGTCGCCGAGAAGCGCAAGCCACGCGTAAGTCCGCGGACTGTTCCGGACAATATTTTCGACGATTTTAATTTCGGTATCAGGCGGCGACAAAAAGGCAGGTTTCGCCGGGACAAGCAGCCGGGCGATACCGAACAGAAGGATAACGACAATGACGCCCGTGCTGGCGCGCAGGAATCTTGGCGCGTTGGCATCGAACGAGAACTTCCACCATAACTGGTCTGCCTGCCCAAGATGTCTGTATGTGAAAAACCCGAGCCAGATGGAGCTTGCTGCTACGACTACCACTAAGACCGCCCAGGGAAGTGAGAATCTGTCCCGAAGCAGCGATGCCTTGCGATAAAACCGGCCCCTGCAGGGAATAAGAGCAGCCAGCATAACCGCAAGAATAATCGCCTCTTCATAATCGAAGCCCTTGGCAAGCGAGAAGACGATGCCCGCGGCGAAAAGTATTATCGTAAGGTGATACGCGGCGTCCAGCCGGCGCTGCAGACCTCTTGCAAGGATAATCAGTCCCGCGCCGACGATACTGCCGAGGAAGTGCGAAATTTCCACCGCCGACAGAGGCAATATGTCTCGTATTATTTCCATACGACTGTTTTCTGGAGGCAGTGCGCCTGATACGAGCAGAATTGTGCCTGCGGCCATACTGCCGACGGCGAACACCTGGGGTATGAGCATAGCGGCCCATTTGCCGATTGTTTCGCCGAGCCGTTTCAATGTTTCCCTGCGAGAGGCGACCTCTTCCGCCCCGAGAATAATTGAGGCAAGGCCCAGCGGGAGCAGATAATAAATCACCCTGTATAAAAGCAGCGAGCCAATCAGCGATGAAGCCGGTGCTGCCTCGGAGAGCAACAGCAGCATTACTCCTTCGAATACTCCTAATCCGCCGGGGACGCTGCTGACAAGGCCGATGCATTGAGCGAGCAGGAAAATCTCCAGAAATTCCGGGTAGTCCATCTGTATAGTTCTTGCCAGCAAAACATAAAGTACGCTGCCGGCAACCGCCCAGTCAATTGAAGCCAGAGCAATCTGGCAAAGCGACAGACCCGATGACGGTATCGCAAGGTCCCATCCGCGAATAGTCACGGTTTTTTTTCGCACCGTTGTCACAATGAGGTATATCGCAAGCAGGATAAGGAATATGACGCCTATTGGCCATGTTGTCTTAAAGGGCAGGTGGGTGCCGTGCTCGATTGCCTGCGGGTGCAGCACGAAGGTGAAGCCGCCCAGCGCCAGAAAGCCCAGCCAGAAGGTGATTGAGCAGAATAAAATAAGCCGTGCGACCTGGCCGGCAGAAAGGCCCAGTCCCGAGTATATCCGGTAGCGGGCCGCGCTGCCTCCCAGGATTGTTGCGTTATGGCTGAACACATACCCGATGAATGACGCGACCGCTATCTTGCGATAAGGCAGTCGATGCCCGATGTAGGTAAGCGCGAGCGTGTCGTAGCCGGTCAGAATAAAATAATCGAGCAACGTCAGCGCGATTGCCGCCAGCACATATAACATCGGCGTCTGTTTCAGCTCCGCGATGATATCGTGATAGTGATACTGTTTTAGTTTGTGATGAATTATGACCGCGGCTATCACAAACAGGATAACGCTAATCCATGGAGTTATTTTACGCAGAAATTTTCTCATAGCCGATTTGTTTTCCTGATATTGTCAACGCGCAATAGTTTAGCAGAGCGTTTTGGCGACGGCAAGCGCCGGTTTTGCGCTCCCCGGCTATTCGTGATAAGGATTTCCCTCGGTCTATTATAAGGGAATTCCTGATGGTCGCCGCCGGCGATAATTCGCAAAAAATTTTTATTTACCCCGCATTTTTTTGTTGCAATTGTCCGACGAACTGGTATATTGGTGATTGTAAGAGGTTGCTTGACCTCGATACAGGGGGGGTCAAGATTGTAATAAAGTGAGATAGTATTCTTGAAATTTTATCCGCCTTGTGCGGATTTATATGAACCACGGGCTGAGGTTAAATCCTCCTCTTCCTCCCTCCTGACCTCAGCCCAGTTTTTTTTCTGCTAGGCGGTTACTCAAAATATTATCCATGTTCCAACTGTGTACTGTTGCCACAGAAGGTCATCCTATGCAAAAAGGACGAAAGTTATGGGAGTTTTTGGCATTTTTTTCGGACGTGATTCAAGATCGTCAAATATACGCGATTTCCTCAAAACTGCTGAGCGCAAGAGGGTTTAGTAAACGGTTACCGGCTTGTCGAAGCGGATTTTTGTGAGTCGAATGTCCGATGGCTGCTTCTGGCTTCGGAAGGACTTGCTGGAGGTGTGCTTATGACCCCCACAAAATTTCTTGCAAGGCGGCAGTGATTTTGATAAAATGGCGAAGAGCACCCTAAATAAGGCCGATAAAGAATGAGTTGTTTGGAACGGTTTATAGTTTTTGTCTTTGGAGTGCTATTTTATGAGTAAACGAAAAAGACCTGCCCACCGTAGCGCAAGCGAAGGTGGATTCACATTAGTTGAGCTTTTGGTGGTTATCGCAATCATCGCGCTATTGATGGGGATATTGCTGCCGGCCCTGGGCCGAGCGAGGGAAATGGGCAAACGAGCCGTTTGCATGAGCCAGATAAAGCAAATGGGAGTCGCATGGTATCTGTATTGTGATGACAACAAGGAAAAGGTGCCCATCGGCGATGTGTATTATTCTTGGACTTTTCCCAACCCAGTTCCCAACGCAGTTAAACATCCTACTGCTAGCCCCCAAGGACCTCAACTGGCCTGGACTGAGTTTCCCCATCCGTATCCTCATGCTATGCCGCCAACCAGACCTACTAACTATGACGCCGCATACATAACTAACCCTACGAGCCAGCCGGTGGACGTATGGCAGCACGCTATCGCAGAGGGGACGATGTGGAGATATGTCAATGACTATAAAGTTTATAAATGCCCCGTCGGCGACAAAGGCAATTATGTAACATATTATATGTCTCACTCTATGGATACCTATCCTGGGTCGGCTGGTAATGATGCTCCGATGATAGCACTCAGAAGCCAGATTAGAAGAACCTTCGAGAGGTTTGTCTTTTTGGACGTGGGGAGTATGAAAGGCGGCGCATTTTTCCTGAATTATAGCGGCGGCGGCGACGCTCCCCCCGGTTCGTTTGGCGACCACCGCCCAACACGGCACGGCAATGGAACGACGTTTGTTTTCGCTGACCAGCACGTCGAATATAGAAAATGGCTTTTTGCGGCCAGTACTGCAACAGTAGAAACCGGCACCTGGGGCGGTACTTCTCAGCCATGCGATTGTGACTGGCGATGGTTTTGCAAAGTTACCTGGGGTAATGTTCCACTTAATTGCGCTACCCCCGGCACGAAATGCGATTATTGAGGATTTTCGCTTTTAGGTTAGCCACCTAAGGCGCAAAGATAATATAGTAATCCGAATAAAACCCCGATGTAAAAGTCGGGGTTTTCTTTTTTTATACGGCAAACATAAAGCAAATCTCTTCCTAATTTTCTTGACAATTGGGGGTTGTGTCCTTATTTGTCGTTGTCTTTCGGGCATTTGGCCGATAGTTTCAATAAGAGATGTTCAAACCCCGCGTAATCCTTCGACGGGTTCAGGATTGAAACGCGGGGCTAAATAGAATGGATTCCCGCTTTCGGGTTTGTTGCCGAGCTCGGTGTTCGGCGGTAGAGATTGCTTCGCTGCGCTCGCAATGACGTAAAAACATACAATCTGTCATTGCGAGGAGCGTAGCGACGAAGCAATCTCGGCTTTAGCAACAAGTCCTTTTGCGGGAATGACAAAAAAATATGGCGAAGAGAAAAGCGAATCCAGACAGTTCGACGTCGCTCACTGCCGGCGGCAAGTCATTGGTGATAGTTGAATCGCCGGCGAAGTCGCGGACGATAAACAAATATCTCGGCCCCGGCTTCGAGGTCAAGGCGTCGATGGGGCATATTCGCGATTTGCCCGCGAAAGAATTCGGCGTCGATTTGGAAAAGGACTTTGAGCCGACATATACGATTATGCAGGGTAAGAGCAAGGTTGTTACCGGACTCAAGGCGGCGGCGAAGAATTGCAAGGACATTTACCTGGCGACCGACATGGACCGGGAGGGCGAGGCGATTGCCTGGCATCTGGCGCATATTCTGGGTGTATCGCCCGACAAGGTGTATCGTGTGATATTCAACGCGATAACAAAGACGGCAATACAGCAGGCGTTTGCTAATCCAGGCAGGATTAATACCGACAAGGTGATGGCGCAGCAGGCCAGGCGCATACTTGACCGGATTGTCGGCTACCAGATAAGCCCGCTGTTATGGAAAAAGGTTGCGCGGGGATTAAGCGCGGGGCGCGTGCAGTCGGTCGCGGTCAAAATAGTTGTCACACGCGAGCGGGAGATACGCGGCTTCAAGCCGGAGGAATACTGGCTTATCCCAGCGGTTTTCACAACCGAGCTGGGAAGTAATTACGGGCAGCAGTGGCAGGATTTTATCTCGAAGAGCGAAAAACCCGACTTCGCTAACGCTACGCCGGGCAGGCCCGAACAAGGCCCGACGGTTGACAAGCAGAACAAGTGGCTTGCCGAGCACAACGCCTTTAAGGCCGAGATTTATAAAATCGGCGACGAGAAGTACAAGGCGTCGGATGACCAGCAGGCAAAGCGAATATATGAAGCAGTAAGAGACGCCAAATTCAAAGTTGAGCAGGTTGAAAAGAAGGAGTCGTCCTCCCGGCCAGGGCCGCCGTTTATTACGTCAACGCTTCAGCAGGCCGCGTCGAATCGGATGGGGTTTTCGACCAAACGCACAATGTCGATTGCGCAGCAGTTGTATGAGGGTGTTGACCTCGGCGAGGAGATGGGCCGGCTGGGTCTGATTACTTATATGAGGACCGACAGCACGTACATATCGCCTGAGGCAATCAACGAGGCGCGCAATTTTATTCGCAAGCGTCTCGGCGACGCGTATGTGCCTGAAAAAGCGAATATGTTTGCCGACAAGAAAAACGCGCAGCAGGCGCACGAGGCGATTCGCCCGACCGACGTTGACCTGATGCCGGAGGACGTCCGCACGCTTGTCAGCGAGGAGCAATATAAGCTTTATGATTTGATATGGCGGCGGTTTATCGCCTGCCAGATGTCGGCGGCGAAGTGGAACGTTACGAATCTGGATATCGCAGCCGATACATCGATTGGCAAATGCCTGTATAAAACGACGGGTCGAGCGATTGTCTTCGATGGTTTTACCAAGGTTTGGTCGCCAGGCGCATCGGCGGGCGCTGAACAGCAGTTGCCTCTCGTCAAGGCCGGGCAGGAGCTTGACGCGGTTGATATTAAAGCCGAACAACATTTTACAAAGCCGCCCGCAAGATACACCGAGGCCTCATTGGTAAAGGCGCTTGAAAAGGAGGGCATCGGCCGGCCCAGCACATACGCCAGCATTATCAGCACTATTCAGGACAGGGAATACGTCGAGCAGAGGGAAAAGAAACTCTACGCGTCGGACCTCGGAGAGGTGGTAACTGACAAGCTCGAAGAATATTTCCCCAAGGTAATGGATTTGGCGTTTACCCGGTATATGGAAGAGCAGTTGGATAAAATTGAGGAGCAGCATCTGGACTGGGTGAGTGTTTTGAATGAGTTTTACGGGCCGTTTAAGAAGAGTATCGAGACGGCCACCGCGGAGATGAAGCACGCAAAGGCGGAGACGACGCCGAGCGAATACGAATGTCCCAAGTGCGGCAAGCCGTTAGTTTATCGTTTTGGCAAAAAGGGTAAATTCCTCAGTTGTTCCGACTATCCGGAATGCAAGTTCGCCTGGCAGTGCGACAAGGAGGGCAAAATGGTCGAGCAGAAAGTCAGTGAGCACAAATGTCCCAATTGCGGCAAGCCATTAGTTCACAAAAATGGGCGATTCGGCCCGTTCCTCGGATGCAGCGGCTATCCCGATTGCAAGACGATAGTTAAGGTTGATAAAGAGGGTAATATCGCGCCGCCGAAACCGCCTGCTGAGCCGACGGGATTGAAGTGTTATAAATGCCGGGAGGGCGAGCTTGTCATCAGGCAGAGCAAGAAAGGCCCATTTATGGGCTGCAACAGATTCCCCCGCTGCCGGACGATAGTCAGCATCAAGCAAAAGGAAAACCTGCTGAAGCTGCAATCGGAAGGCAAGTGGCCTCCCAAAACCGCTGATGCTGCCGACGAACTTCTTGGCAGGAAAAAACCTGCAAAAGCCGAAGCATAAGAAAAAGTAACATCCACAATTACCTTACCAAATTACGTCCGCAATTGGTATAATCTTGTCTTATGCCATACAATGTTCGGATAGTCAGCACTTATCCGCCGAGGCGATGCGGGATAGCGACGTTTTCAAAGAACCTGGCAAACGCCCTGTCGCATTTTACCAGTGAGGTGGGGCATATAAGGGTTGCTGCGATAGACAACGGCAACGGGCCGTATAACATACCCGTGGACCTTGTAATCGACCAGTATAACCCCCAGTCGTGGGTGGATACGGCGGAAAGCATAATCAAAAGAGCACAGGAAGGCAGCAACCCTACGGTGGTTTTGCTCCAGCACGAATA
>PLLM01000065.1 GCA_003141275.1 Phycisphaerales bacterium | reverse complement strand
GGGATGATGAAAAGAACTGTTACGTGGACGGTGTTTTTGATTATTGGATTGTTTGGAGCCATAGTGAAGGGCGGACCATACAGAGAAGCTGGTGTATGCTCGTATATCGGGCATGACCACAAGGCGACAACGCCATCGGACCCGAACAGGGTGATAAACCCGATATTCCGCGGCTGGGCGACGGATTATTTCAGTTATGACCCGACGCCGACGCCGACACCGACATCGCCAAGATATCAGCGAGAGATTATGTATTTTGACCCGACAATGGCATTGGGGCCGAGTTATAGTCACATTTCCTACGACACGGTAAGTTTGGGCGACCTTGACCAGAACGAAATTAACGCCGGTGTGTCGCCCGGACAAATCACTTTGTCGTTCACTCAGACAATCCGCGACCAAAACGGCTACGACTTCGTGGTTTTTGAAAACGGGTTTCGCGCCCGAGATAACTTGTATTTCTGCGAGTTTGGATACGTCGAGGTTTCGTCCGACGGCACGTATTTCGCGAGATTCCCGTCGGTGGATTTGACAGGTGCGCTGGACCCCAATCAGTATAATTGCTATTTCGATATTACCCAGGTGTATAATCTGGCCGGAAAACATCCGAATAATTACGGCACATTCACGGGTACGCCTTTTGATTTGAGCGAAATCACCAATGAGCCGAACGTCGTAGCCGGCCTTGTTGACCTGAACAATATCTCGTATGTGCGAATAGTGGATATCCCGGGAAGCGGCAATTTTTACGACAACGCACATAAACTAATAGACCCCTGTACCTGGCCCAATTGGGGTTACTATGATGTTAATCATCCGGTATATGATGCTTGGCCTACTAAAGGGTCGGACGGCTTTGATTTGGAGGCGATAGGGGTGCTCAAGCCACAGGAATACAGTGGGGATATTAACTTAGACGGAATTGTTGATTACGGGGATTTGGAAATCTTTGCGGATTGCTGGTTGAGCCATTTCGGGCAGGATAATTACCTGTCGCGTTGCGATTTGGCCAAGCCAAAGGATTTAGCTGTTAATTTCAAGGACTTTGCGGAATTCGCTAAGGGCTGGCGCAAGGTCGAACAGTGGCGGTAACAAAATTGGTTATTGATAATTGATTATTATGAGCGGAAAAGGTAAACGCGGATTCAGCCTGGTAGAAGTAATGGTGGTCGTCTCGACCATATCGGTGGTTATGGCGGTAACGATACCCGCGATGAACACAGCAAGGTCGAGAGCAAGGGCGATTGTGTGCAGGTCGAACCTGAAGCAGCTTGTTTTGGCAAACATCGGATACTCGAATGACCACGACGGATATTATGTGTCCGCGGCTGAGGACTTATGCAATCCAATAGCATTGTTGCAAGGTGGGATGTGTCGCTGGCACGGGAAACGAACCGGACCGGATGAGCCATTTGACCCCTTGAAGGGGCCATTAGTTGGTTATCTTGCGGATGGCAAGGTCAAGAAATGTCCCGAAAGCGTTGAGTTCTCAAAAAGCCAGGATGGGATGATAAACTTTGAGCGTGGCTGCGGGGGTTACGGGTACAATATGCAATACTTGGGCAGCCGGCTCTGGGGCAATGGAATTACAACTTTTGCCGCGATGATTAAGGCATATGCCAAGACGACAAATGCGGTGGAAGTGAAGAGAACCGCCGAGACGTTGATGTTCGCGGATACGGCATTCTGTAATGATTATGAGGGGATTCAGTATCTTGTGGAATATTCGTTTGCTGAGCCGCCACATTATGTAACGAATGGCATAACTGATACCGCCTTCGTGTCGCCTTCGATTCACTTTCGACATTACGGTTTGGCGAACGTCGGCTGGGTGGACGGACACGTTGAGGCAAAACCGATGGCCAAGCCAGTGTTGAGAGAAAACTACACCGCGGAAATGGCGAAAATGAACATTGGCTGGTTCGAGCCTGTGGATAACACGCCATTTGATTTACAGTAAAAAAAGCCGCAAAGACACCAAAACGCAAATCTTTATATTTTCACGTTTTTATGGTAATCTGCGGCGAATGCGGCTGCAATTTATCGTATGCAAGGTGATGCAAAAAGAGGCGTATTATTGCGCGGCCCGCTCGCCAAACACCGTTGACGTGGTGGTGATGAAGCAGGGGCTGCACAATGAGCCGGAAAAGTTGCGCCGGGAGGTCCAAAAAGCGCTCGATTCGACAACCGATACCCAAAACAGGCCCTATGATGCCTCGCTTCTGGGTTATGGGCTTTGCAGCAACGGGATAATCGGTTTGTCGGCCAAAATTCCAATGGTTGTGCCGAGGGGACACGACTGTGTAACTCTGCTTCTGGGGTCGAAGGATACCTACAAGGATTATTTCGATAGCCACCGCGGGGTTTACTGGTTCAGCCCGGGGTGGATTGAAACGGATATGCAGCCCGGCAAGGAACGCTTCGAGAGGACGCTCAAGGAATATATTGAAAAATTCGGCGAGGACAACGCCAGATACCTTATAGAGACCGAGCAGAGCTGGATGAAGGAATACGACTGGGCGACGTATATCGACTGGGGATTCGCGAACAACGAACGGGAAAAGCAGTTCACCAAAAAGGCGGCCCAATATCTCAACTGGAAGTATGACGAGGTGAAGGGCGATTCGGGCCTGATGCGGCGGCTTGTGGATGGCCGATGGGATGAAAAGGACTTTTTGATTGTCAAGCCGGGGCAGAAGATTGGTGAAGATCTGACCGATGCGGGAATAATAAAGGCCGAATAGATATGCCCGACAGTAATATACAAGCGAAACAAATGGACACACCCAGGATGCTGCTGATATGTATTGCCCTGGCGGCGGCGACGTTCGCTGCGTTTGAGGGGGTCAGGTCGAATGATTTTGTTAACTTTGATGACGACAAATATGTTACGAGTAACGAGTACGTACAGAAGGGGCTGAACTTAGAGTCAATCAAGTGGGCGTTTACGACCCGGTATCAGGGCAACTGGCATCCTCTGACGTGGATAAGTCATCTTATCGATGTTACCGTTTTTGGTATGAAACCGGCCGGACATCATTTGGTCAGTGTCGGTTTTCACGTCGCCAGTGTAATCCTGCTTTTTTTGGTATTGAAGAAAATGACGGGCGCTGTTTGGCCAAGTGCATTTGTCGCCGCGGTTTTTGGGCTGCATCCTCTTGGCGTGGAATCAGTCGCCTGGGTTGCCGAGCGCAAGAATGTCTTGAGCAACTTTTTCGCGTTTTTGACGATATGGGCGTATCTGTGGTATGCGCAAAAGCCGGGGTGGCGGCGATACGTAATGGTTGCGGTTCTTTTCGCGGCGGGATTGCTTTCCAAGTCGATGCTGGTGACGCTTCCGTTTGTTCTGATTCTGCTGGACTATTGGCCGATGGGCAGATTCGGCGGACTGAAAGGGTGGCGATGGTTTTGGCGGGCGATTATCGATAAGTTGCCGCTTCTGGTAATGTCCGCGGCGTTCTGTGTGGTGACTTATGTGGCGCAGGCAGGTGCGGGGGCGGTGCCGGATATGGTTTCGCTGCCGCTTGGTTTGCGGGCAGGAAACGCGATGGTGTCGTATGTCAGGTATATTGGCAAGGTTTTTTATCCGACCTCGTTGGCGGTCTTGTATCCGCTTGATGCGAATGGGTATCCATTATGGAAGGTGATTTTGTGCCTGGTGTTGTTACTGGCCTTAACGGCGGTAGTAATTATTGAGAGACGCAGGCACAGATTTTTGTTGACCGGCTGGTTTTGGTATCTGGGGACATTGGTGCCAGTTATCGGCCTGGTCCAGGTGGGTGTGCAGGCGATGGCGGACAGGTATATGTACCTGCCGGGCATAGGGATTTATATCATAGTCGCCTGGTTTGCGGGCGAAGCATCGGCGAAACTGCGCCTGCCCAAAATCGTTCCGGCGACGGCCGGTGTTGTGGTTCTGGTCGTGCTGCTGCTGATGACCAGAACGCAGACGGGGTACTGGAAGAATAACGAATCGTTATTTCGGCATACGCTGGACGTGACGACGGATAACTTTGTAATATATAGTAACTATGGTCAGGTTCTCCAAAGCAAGGGGCAATTGGATGAGGCGATAGAAAATATCAGACAATCATTGGTTATTAGTCCCGGGTGGATAGATGCTCACGAGAAGCTTGCGAATGCCTTATACGAGAAAGGACTGTACGCCGAGGCGGCTGCTGAATATGAACTGGTGCTGCGTTCAAATCCGGACAAAGATATACGCAATAACTTCGGCATAGCGCTTGTAAAAATAAAGCGGTACGACGAAGCTATTGAACAGTTCGCTATGGTGCTGACGAAAGACCCGCGGCGTGTGAACGCTTTGAATAATTTGTTCAAAACAGGGGTTGAGAGCGGAAAACAGGACAAAACGCTTGATATAATTTTGGCCCTGCAAAAAAAGGATCCCGACAACTATCTGTTTTGCGAAAAGACCGGATTGCTTTACGGCACACAGGGTAATCTCGATGCCGCGATAGAGCAGCTCGAAAAGTCCTGTCGATTGTCTGATTACAAAGTGGCTGAACCGATAGCGTTTCTTTCGCAGGCATACGCAACTAAAAGAGATATGAAACGCGCCATCGAGATGGCCCAAAAGGCGATTGAAGTGGCCCAAAAAGAAGGTAAGGATGATGTTGTTACAAAGCTCAAGGCCAGTTTGGAATCGTATCAGCAGATGTTAAAAGAAAGGTAGTAACAGAATATGCCCGGCATTGTTGTAAGGCCAAAACACGGCGAAAAGTTCAGGGCTCTGTTTATTTGTATCGTACTGGGGGCAGTGACGTTTGTCGCGTTCGAGGGCGTCCGCAATTACGACTTTGTCAATTACGACGACAACTTGTACATAACGGACAACGAGCATGTCAAAGGAGGGCTCAGCTTCGAGTCAGCGTGGTGGGCGCTGACGGCTTGGCGACAGGGATACTGGCATCCGCTGACGTGGGTAAGTCATCTTATTGATGTTTCCATTTTTGACATGAAACCAGCCGGGCACCATTTAGTCAGCGTTGGTTTTCACATCGCCAATGTAATCCTGCTTTTTTTGATACTAAAAACAATGACCGGCGAGTTGTGGCCAAGCGCTCTTGTCGCAGCGCTGTTCGGGCTGCATCCATTGGCGGTGGAGTCGGTGGCGTGGGTAGCGGAACGCAAGAACGTTCTGAACACCTTTTTCGCGTTTTTGACGATATGGGCATATTCGCGGTATGCGCAAAAGCCGGGAGTGCGGCGGTACCTTCTGGTTGCGGCTTTGTTCGTGGCGGGATTGGCTTCCAAACCGATGCTGGTGACATTGCCCTTTGTTTTGATACTGCTGGACTATTGGCCGATAGACAGGTTCGAGAATTTGAACGGGCGACGGTGGTTTTGGCGGGCGATTATCGATAAGTCCCCGCTTCTGGCAATATCTGCGGCTATTTGCGTTGCGACGTATTTTGCGCAGCTCACTGCGGGGGTAATGTCGGATATGGTTTCGATGCCGCTGGCTTTGCAGGCGAAAAACGCGGTTGTGTCATATATCAGGTATATCGGAAAGCTTTTTTATCCGACCTCGTTGGCGGTCTTATATCCGCTTGATGCGAATGGGTATCCATTATGGAAGGTGATTTTGTGCTTGGTGTTGTTACTGGTCTTAACGACGGCAGTAATTATTGAGAGACGCAAGTATAAATTCTTATTGACCGGCTGGTTGTGGTATCTGGGGACATTAGTGCCAGTGATCGGGCTGGTGCAGGTAGGTGGGCAGGCGATGGCAGATCGGTATATGTACCTGCCGGGTATAGGGATTTATATCATAGTCGCCTGGCTTGCAGGCGAAGCAATAGCGAGATTACGCCTACCAAAAATCGTTCCAGCGACTGCCGGTGCGGTGGTTCTGGTTGTGCTGTTGCTGATAACCAAAGTGCAGACAGGGTACTGGAAAGACAGCGAATCGTTATTTCGACATACGCTGGATGTGACGACGAATAACTATGTGATAGATAGCGACTATGGTCAGGTCCTCGCAAGCAAGGGGCGATTCGATGAGGGGATAGAATATATCAGGATGGCAGTGGCTATTAATCCCGAGTGGATGGACGGTCACGAAAAGCTCGCGAATGTCTTGCAGGGAAAAGGGCTTGACGCTGAAGCGGCCGCTGAATTTGAACTGGTGTTGCGGGCTAAGCCGGACAAAATTGATACACGCAATAACTTCGGTGTAGCGCTTGTAAAAAGCAAGCAGTATGACGAAGCAATTGAACAGTTCGCCATGGTGCTGACGAAAGACCCACACCGGGTGAGAGCTTTGAATAATTTGTATAAGGTCGGGGTTGAGAGCGGGAAACTGGATAAAGCGCTGGATGTGATTCTGAGTTTGCAGGTAAAAGACCCGAACAACTTCGAGTTTTATCAAAAGGCCGGATTGATTTATGGCATAAAGGGTGACATGAACACTGCGATAGAGCAGCTTGAAAAGGCGTGCCGATTGTCCAATTATAAAGTGGCCGAACCGATGACGTTCCTTTCGCAGGCATACGCTGCTAAAAAGGATATGAAACGCGCCATCGAGATGGCCCAAAAGGCACTCGAATTGGCACAAAAACAAGGCAAGGATGATGTTGTCGCACAGCTCAAGGCCAGTTTGGAATCGTATCAGCGGGCAATGAAAGGAAATTAAGGATGTGGAATTACTGGCGGTTATTGCGATAGCGGTTGGCTTGGCGATGGATACCTTCGCGGTGTCAATTGTTACCGGCGCGGCGTATAAACAACTGCATATTCGTCATACGCTGCGAATGGCGGGGTTCTTCGGCGGGTTTCAGGCGTTTATGCCTGTTGCCGGCTACCTCGCGGGGCTGACGGTGAGGCAATACGTATCGAATTTTGACCACTGGATTGCCTTCGGGATTCTGGCATCCGTGGGGCTTAAAATGATTTACGAATCATTCAAAATCAAAGAGGAAAGAAAAACCCCGAATCCCGAAAATCTGGCGGTAGTCCTTGTCCTGGCGGTGGCGACGAGCATCGACGCCCTGGCGGTCGGGATTACGCTTTCGCTGATTACAAATGCGATTGCGCTGGCGGTTATCATTATAGGTGTGGTAACTTTCGGGTTTTCATTTGCCGGGGTTTACATCGGCAAAAAATTCGGGCATTTCTTTGAAAGCGGAATCGAGGCAATCGGCGGCCTTGTCCTCATCGGCCTCGGAATAAAAATCGTTATCCAGCACGTTGCCTAAATTAAACCGGCGGCAACTGGCTGATTCGAGTGACTATCGTTTGCGTCGCTTGAGAATAGCTAAACCGCCGAGAGTAAGAATTGCAATGCTCGCTGGTTCAGGAATTGTTGACAAGATGATTTGGCCGGCATAGTCCTGCTCAAATTTGATATTAATGGCAGTTCCATCGGAAAGTGTTCCGGTCAAAATACCGGAAGTATTGCTGATTGAGCCAAAACCATAGTTAAAATCAGAGCCGAATATATTAATCCTGCTGTCTTCAAATGCAACAATCCCGGTAGCCCATTTTTCTGTTCCGGCTGATATATTTCCTCCGTACCAATTAACTACACTACTACGGTCAGCCTCTATGCCGATTAACCCTCCTGATATGCTCCCGCCGTAAATATTCACAACACTTCCAATTGAGATTTTCGCTCCATAATCCCATTGTCCACCACTGCCGCCTGTGATATTCCCGCCGTAAATATTCATAGTGCTATTATAGGTTGCAATTCCATACGACCACTTGCCGCTGCCGCCTGTAATATTCCCTCCGTGAATATTCGTGGTGCTATTACCGGTTACAATACCCATCGAATAATCGCCGCTGCCGCCTTTGATATTTCCACCGTTAATATTTAAATTGCTATTGTCGGCGAGAATGCCATATCCGCTACCTCCGGCAATAGTTCCTCCGTATATACTTATCGAACTTGCTTCCTGTGAATAAATTCCAACGGCTCCGCTTCCTGTCCCGGCTGTTACACTCCCATCATATATGTTAACCGAACTGTTATTCATTAAATCAATACCATCTGCATTATCCTGAACAGCTCCCGTAATTACCCCGTTTGTCATAACGTTCACTGTTGTTTTGTTATCAATGCTGACAACCCCTGTGGGTATGGTTGAATTGATGTTATGGGTGCCACCATCGTTATAGGTGGTATCGGCTTTCAAAGAGGTGTTAAGCGGAAAAAGCAAAAATGCCACGCCTAAAACCGCTTTGGCCAAGAATTGATAATTCATTCTCATTTCCCTTCTCCTCTTACTTTCCAACGCATTAACTTCCGTCACTATTTATCACTTTACACATATACCTCGAAAAGTCAAGTATAATTGCCGAAAAATGGGGTAGCAATGTAGACAAGATTAACGCCAGGTAGTACTGTTGAATCAGAGAAGTTTTGCGGCTGCCGAGTCAATCAGCCAGAGGACTTTATCCAAAACAGGCCAGAGGACGTGAATCGGATAACGAACCTCATCGGGCGGGCCGGCGAGAACTGCTTTTAAGGTTTTTGCTTTTTCAGCGCCGCTGACGAGGACGACTATTTGCGAAGCGGCACAGATGACCGGATGAGTGAGCGTGATTCTGTTAACGGTCTGGTCGGGCAATTTCTGGTCTAAAAGATACACGACGCAGGCGAGGTCTTTTGTGTCGAAGCTGGCGTTGGAGTTTGGAAATAGTGACCCGGTGTGGCCATCGGAGCCCATACCGAGAATGATTAAGTCGAATTTCGGCAACTGGCCTGGTTTTATGTGAAAAACGCTGCGAAGTGTTTTTTCATACTGTCTGGCAGCGGAATCAAAATCCTTAAACTCGGTCGGAATCGGGTGAACGTTTTCTTTTGGAATTGGGACTTTTGTCAGGAATGTGTCGGCGGCGAGTTTGTAGTTGCTGTTAGGGGAATTGTGAGGGACGTATCGTTCATCAACCCAGAACAAATGAATTTTGTCCCAGGGTAGTGACAACGCTTTTTGTTCTGAGCCGAGCAGTTCAAAGAATCGTTGAGGACTGTGGCCTCCGGATATTGCCAGATAAAAAGCATCTTTTTGCTTGAGCGTTTGTTCAATTGAGGCAACGAACAAATCGAGACATTTGTGTGCAAGAGCATCGGCGTCTGCGACGATTTGTGTGTTCGGCTTTTTTTGTTTTGTCACGGACATCGCCAATAGTCCTTTCATAAAACGATAATCAAAGTAACGATATATTATACCGTCCGGCCGGGTAATTTGTGCTGAATTTGCGGTTTTTCGTAACCTCTTGATATAGAAGGGGATAAGAATAATAAAATCGGAGAAAAATATTAATGCACAGCCACCGGGCCTTTGTGAGGCGTTGTCTTTTTCATCAAAAATACCAGCGGAATCATCAGCAGGAACATCCACCCAAAAACCCAGAAAACATCGATATAGGCGAGCATCGCGGCTTGTTGCTGGACAAAGCCGTAGATTAATGTCTTCGCCTTTATTGTCGCGGTGGCAAGGTCGGTTCCCTGCTGAACAAGCATTGCCTGGATGTTTGCGAAATACTGCTGATAAGCCGGCGTGGTTTCGGTAATGTGCTCGACTAATCTGCTCTGGTGGAATTGCATTCGCTGGGAAAGCAGCGTCATGCTAATAGAGATGCCGAAGCTGCCGCCCAGATTTCTTGCGAGGTTAATCAGTCCTGACGCGTTATCGGTATCTGCTTTTGCGATGTAGTAATAGGCGACGGTATTAATTGGGATAAATAAAAACCCGAGTCCCGCGGACATAACGCTTCTGGACCAGACAGCATTCCAATAGCTGATTTGCATAGTGAAGCCCACGGAAATAAAAAGACCAATGGCGCCAAACACGCAACCAAAGATAATGAGCCATCTTGCCTGAACCTTTGATACCAGAAGTCCGACTAATGGCATCGAACACATTACAATAATCCCGCCCGGCGAAAGCACCATTCCGCTGTCCATAGCGCTGTAACCCAGCAGATTCTGCAAAAACATCGGCAGTAACGCCGTGCTGCCGTATAATACGAATCCGAGAACAAACATAAAAAAAATGCTGATGGCGAAATTGCGGTCTTTGAGTATGGCCAGCTTGACAACGGGGTCTTTCTGTCGCAGTTCCCAGAAAATCGCCGAAATCAGGCATACCGCGCTGATTACAGAAAGCATTACGATAAAATGGGAATTGAACCAGTCCTCGCGTTCACCTTTGTCTAAGAGAATCTGCAGAGCGCCAAGTCCTACAGCGATAAATCCCAGACCGACATAATCAATTGTGAAGTTCTGGCCAAGTTTTTTACGAACAAGATAAGGCGGGTTATGGACCAGCAGCGTTCCCAGGAACACCGCGAGCATACCAATCGGGACATTGATAAAGAACACCCATCGCCAGTTATAGTTGTCTGTAATCCACCCGCCGAGAGTTGGCCCGATTACCGGTGCGACGACGACACATACCCCAAACAATGCCATTGCCATTCCGCGTTTTTCTTTCGGGAAGCTTTCAATCAAAATAGATTGTGCTATCGGCTGAAGCGCTCCGCCTCCCGCACCCTGCAAAATTCTGTAAAACACCAGAAGCTCGATATTAGGAGCCAGCCCGCACAAAAATGACGCCGAGGTAAACAGTATGACACAGGCGAGATAGAATTGTTTGCGGCCGAATAGCGACGAAAACCACCCGCCAAGAGGCAGAACAATAGCGTTTGAGACGAGGTATGAAGTTAAAACCCAGGTGCTTTCGTCGGCTGATGCGGAAAGATTGCCAGCGATATGAGGTAACGCCACGTTGGTTATGGTGGTATCGAGCACCTCCATAAACGGGGCAATCATCACCGCTCCCGCCAGCACCCACGGGTGATGAGGCAGTTCATACTCGGTCAAATCGGGCAGTTTTTCCGGCGCGTCGCTCATTTCACCTTTACCACTGGTATTACGGACATCCCGGGCGAGAGCGTCTTCATATCATTGGGGTCTTCATCGAAAACAATTTTAACCGGGACTCGCTGCACGACCTTGATGTAATTACCTGTGGCGTTTTCGGGAGGCAGTAAGCTGAATACCGAGCCGGTGCCCGCCTGGATGCTGTCAACGTGTCCTTTGAGGGTTTTTCCGGAATAAGCATCAACCTTAATAGTTACCTGCTGGCCCGGCTTCATATGTTTCAATTGTGTTTCCTTGAAGTTGGCGACCACCCATATTTCCGGCGGGACAATCGCCAGCAGGGGCTGCCCCGTGCTTATGTGCTCGCCCTGCTCAACCGATTTTTTCGTAACTAAGCCCGCCTGAGGAGCGATTATCTTCGTGTAAGAAAGATTCAATTGGGCCTGCTCGACCGCGGCTTTCGCCTGGGCGATTCTCGCCTGGGCGGCGACAATCTGGCTGTTGGCAGATTCGAGCTGTGCCTGCGCCGAACGCGCCGCCGCTGAGGCGTTGTCCAATTGCTGCTGCGTGATTCCTGCGTTGGCGTCAAATAACTGCTTATACCTGTTATAGTCCTTTTCGGACCTGCTTGCCTCCACCGATGCTATACTCGCCTGCGCCTGACTTTGTTTTTCTGTCGCCTGTGCCGTCGAGAGATTAGCGCTGGCCATATCAAGGTCAACCTGAAAATCGTGCGGGTCAAGCTCGACAAGAATATCACCCTGCCCAACGGACTGGTTGTCGTTCACCAGCACTTTATCGACGTAGCCCGAGACGCGAGCGCTTACGGATATGACGTGCCCGGTTATGAATGCGTCATCGGTCGATTCTCGCGACATTGCACGGACGATATAAATTCCCACACATATCAATACGGCTATGCCTGCTACTATCCCGATTGAAGTTATTCTTTCCCAGCCGCCTCTGATTGCTTTCCTGATAATACTCATTTCTTCTTTTGCTCCATTTGAACAGTATTTGTTTCTGACGCCGGTTGCGTTGTCTTTGCCGGCTCGAAGCCGGTTAATGTCCCCATCGCCTTTTGCAGGTCGAGTTTGGCGACCAGATGCGAGTACGCTGCTTGGTAATAATTCGCCTTTGCGGTTGTCAGCGAGGTCTGCGCATCAAGCACTTCAATCTGGGTATTTACGCCTTGTCTGTAACCTGTTTCAACAAGTCGCAATCCCTCTTCCGCGCGGGAAAGATTGAGTTTTTGTGAATCGACGAATTCAGCGGCGTCTTCAATGCTCAATATGGCTTTTGTAAGTTCCAATAATGCTGTTTCTTCTGTATCAACGAGGTCAATCTGTGATTGCTTTACGCGGGCCTTTTGCGAAATGACGCCGCCTTCGCGGGCAAAACCGTCAAAGAGCGGCAAAGACGCCATAAGCCCGTAGTTCCAGCCGTTGTCCCATTCGACCCGCATTGGGTTATGAGAATTCGGATTTGTCCAGTAATCTTTGTAATAAGCGCTGACTGTCGGGTAATAACTGCTTTGCGCGATTGCCAGAAGCTCTTTTTGCTGTCGTATGCCAAGCTCTTTGCCGAACAGGTCGGGTCGATGCCGATAAGCGTTGGCGACGGCGTCCCGCATCGTTATATTCTCCGGGACATACGAAAGCTCATCTGACAGGATAAAAGCGCTGTCCTGTGAGATACCCATTATTTTGACTAAGTTTGCTTTGGATATATTGATGGCGTTTCGGCGTTGTAGAAACTGGGCTGTGAAATTCGAAAGCTCCACTTCCGCCCGAAGCACGTCATAACTGGAAGCGACGCCGACGGTATGCTTTTGATTTACGTCATCCAGATGCGCCTTGGCGGATTTCACCGCGTCCTCGCTTATTGCGTAGAGGTGCTGGTCTAAAAGAACGGTATAATAACCGAATTGTGCCGCGTAAACAGTTTCCTGAACCGCGGCTCGAACCGTTTGGTCTGCCAATAGCGCGCCAAGCCGGCCCGCATTTATTCTGGCGGGTATCGCCCCGCCCGCGAATATCGGCTGTGTAACCGTCAACGCCGCCGAATAATTATCCAGCGCGCCCATTGTTACGTTTTGGCTGCCGAAGGTAAAATACGATTTCTCGTCGATACGTTCATAACCGCCCGAAATCGCCACCGTGGGCAGTATCGCCGAATACGCGCCAAGCTCACCGCCGCGTGCCGCTTCCTTTTCCTCAAGCGTCCTCAAAAGCATTTTGTTATTCGTCAGGGTCAGCTTCAGGCAGTCATCGAGAGTAAGTTTTCCCGAAATTATCGGCTGGGTCTGCTTCTCGGCTTCTTTGCGGACCTCCCACTGCTTATATGCCGATTCCCGTGACAGCGTTGCTTCATTGGTAAACTCCTCTTTGCTGACGCAGCCGGCAAGCGAAATCGCTGATACTAAAAGGCACAGGATTAGATTGTTTGTCCGTTTCATTTCTTGTCCCTTTTGGCGTAAGCCCTGATTCCGGCCGCCGATAATTTGACTATATGGTCTATTGACTCATCGATATTAATCGATGTGATTGAATGGCCTTGCGCCCCTTCGAACAACACCCTGACCTGCATAATATGAACCAGTTGGCCGTTTAGTGAAATGGTGCACATCATGGCATCGTGTTCATTGATGTCAGGACAAATAACAACTATTGCCTCTTCCATTGCGGTTAGTGTCGGGGCAGCCAGTTCATCGAGAAACATATTTCTGGGCAGCCGCTGCTCCGCCATTTCCCGAAATAAAAGCTGCATAAATCGCTGGCTTTGCTGCGGGTCTGCGAACGGCTTGAGAAAATCAACCGAGTATGCGTAAAGTAATTTTTCGAGCGTCAGTTTACTCTTGTCGCTCATAATGGTCTTGATGGCGTTAAGCCGGCTCTCATTCATCTCACGAAGACGCAATCGGAACAACTCCTCGTAAAGCTCGCGTTTGTCGCCGAAAAAGTAATTTACGGCCGCGGGATTACGTCTTGCTTTTGTGGTAATATCTCGAATTGCGGTTCCGTCAAAACCCTTTTGAGCGAACATCTCTTCGGCGGCTGTCAGCAGCCGATGTCGTGTTATTCGGGCCTCTTTTGTTGAATCAGGCATATTTCGGATGTCCAAACCGGTCATAGCTATTTCCTTAAATCGCTCATTTTAAACACTTGTATAAAACGCTTGTTTCATACAATAGTATAAAACAGTTGTATGAAACAGTTGTATAAAACATTTGTTTTGGACACTAGGTTTGAGATACAAAAGTCAAGTATATGTATTTATAAGACCATAAAGCATTTTATAGGACTTACTTGGCAAGTTGATGAGGTAAAACCAACGTTATTTATCTCAAAAATTGGCCTGTTTATAGTCGAAAATCGGGTGGTTTTTGGCGTAAAAACAGGGCGGAAGTATATACCTAACGCACAAGAAATGGGGCTAAAATAATTTACAAAAATAATAATTTTATACTTGACACACAGAGGTCAAGCGTTATAATGCTTCTATGAAGAAGAAAGTTGAAAATATCGATAAGGTCGTAAGCGAATTGCCATTAGCTTGCTTGGACGAAACGGCGGCTGTGGAGTTTATGGAAAAACAGCGGGATTGGGATAAGCACCCGGCTTGCCCCCATTGCGGCAGTATCGAAGTATCTAAAATGAAAGACAAGAGCGGCGGACGAAATAAAAGATTCCTTTGGCGTTGCCACGATTTAGATTGTAGGAAACAATACACTGTTCGCATCGACACGGTTTTTGAGGATTCACGAGTGCCGCTTAAAATATGGTGTCACGCTTTTTGGGCAGCTTGCTCCTCTAAGAATGGCGTAAGTGCTTTACAGATTAGGCGAGAGTGCGGCGTAACTTACAAAACAGCTTTGTTTATTATGCACCGCATCCGCTATGCAATGACTGCGCCAGAACAGCAAGAAAAGCTGCAAGGCACGATTGAGGCGGACGAAACGTATGTAGGCGGCAAGCCGCGCTTTCGCGGGGTAAGTTTGCGAGGACGCGGCACACCAAAAACGCCCGTGATTGCTTTGGTTGAACGCAATGGCGGCGTTAGGACGCGCGTTATTCCGAACGTAACCGCCGCAGCGTTAAAAACTGAATTGCGAAAAGAGGTTAAGTTATCATCAAGAATCATCACCGACGAAAGTCCTCTTTATAATAACGCTACAAACGTATTTTGGGGCGGACACGAAAAAGTATGCCACAGCCGCCGGGAATACGTTCGAGGTGACATTTATACCAACACGGCGGAGAGCTTCTTTGCACGTCTTAAAAGAGGTTTGTATGGTACATATCATTCCGTAAGCAAAAGACACCTGCATCGTTACGTTTCTGAATTTGGGTTTCGATGGGATACCCGAAAATTAAACGATGGGGAACGCATCACAAAGGCAATCAAGGGGGCGGAGGGTAAACGTCTAACTTACCGGGAACCAATACGCCGTTCTGCATAATCTTTGAAAAGTGAATATAGCCAAAAACTGTCAAGGGACAAACGTTAAGGGGCCGACAAAATAAACAGCCCGACTGAGGCCGTGAACCCCAGTCGGGACTGTTGCAGTTTAGAATTTAGGATTTTACCCAAATTCTAAAGGCCCGCTTACCATAGCTGGAAGCGTATATCACTCTGCCGTTACGCAGAGTAATATGGGTCGTATAAACCCAATGGCCTTCCTTTTTTGAGCTTATCATAGTAAGCTCCTTAAAAAAAAGTCCGGAATAGATTTTGCACTTGGATTTCTGGTCATTCCGTTCTGCCAGAAGTCAATGCGGGAACTGGGACTCGAACCCAGAAGGGCAATCGCCCACCAGCATCCAACGCTGGCACGTTTGCCGTTTCGTCATTCCCGCAAGAGATAAGGCCCCCAAGCGCATCGCAAAATGTTAACTTGGGGGCCTATTTTGGGCTTGACCCGTGGTGGTGGAATCGGTAGGATTGCAAATATAGGGTAATCAATTACATGTGCGTCCGTGCAAACGACAAACATTTTGGTTATCCTTAAGTTAGGGCCAGATAAGCGTTGGCGCGCTTCTCTGGCCCAGGTTTTATATATTTCTTAAACGATACATACCACGTCTAACCCGTTGGAAAATATCTTCACGCCTAAATAACGCATTAGCGATTGATGCAGCTAAGCCAGCTTTAGCGTCTGTTGTAATACTCATTGCTTTAAGTTTTTCGTGAATATCTTTGACGTGCATCGACCCTGCATTTTCAGCTAATACCGCCTTGATATTTGCGACTAACGTTCCGCTCTGTGTCACTTGCTGGGGGACATTAGTAAGGATAGGGGCATTATCCGATAACGGCAAGAGTGGCTCTTCGGGCGATTCAATGGCTTTTAACCGCTTCAATACAGATTCCTCAATCATAAGCTTGATTCGCAGGTCTTTAACTTTATCCTCGACTTGCTTGATTTGTTCTTGTATATTGTTCATAATTTCGGCCCTTTCATATATAGCCATTAAGCCATTAAGATATATAGCATATTTGCGTAATTGCGCCAAGCAATTTTGCAATAAAAAATAATTATTTTTAAGAGCAATGATTAGTGAAGGGTAAGCAATGATGACGAGCAATAATAAAAGCAAAAAACGAGGCCCTAAAACCGACCATTTAAAGATAGAAGGCGACTGGCAACGTGCTGTCAATAAAGCACTTAAGAAGAAAAAGCCGCCCGAAGGTTGGCCGGACAAGAAGAAGAAACCTCAAAATTAAGCTAAAAAAGGGGTTTTGGGGGTTTAGGTAAGATTTTTAGTGTGCGTTAGGTATATACTTCCGATTTTGCCGGGGTAAAACAGGGTATGTCAAAAGGCGGATGCGGTGATTATAATGGCTGATGAATTGCGAATAGACATAATCAGTCAGTGGGGTAGATGATGAGACGATGGTTTGCTGTCCCGCGAAACGCCTTCACATTAGTCGAGCTTCTGGTCGTGATAGCGATAATAGCCCTTCTTATGGGGATTCTATTGCCGGCACTCACAGCCGCCAGAAAGCAGGGGCAGGCGACGGTATGCAGGAGCAATCTTCGCCAGATAGGAATCGCGTTGAATTTCTATGCCGAAGCATGGAACTTTTTTATTCCGCGCGGAACCGGTTCGTCAGGTGATACATGGTTTCAGCAATTGATGCCCTATCTTGGCGAACGTCAAAAGACGCAGGACTACAGGACCGTCAAGATGTATCGCTGCCCGAGCTACCCCAACAAGAATCAGACGGTCTGCTATGTGATTAATGGCTGGAAATTTACAAGTCCGACCGACATGACCGGACAGGCGATAGAAGAGCCGACAAGAATATTAGGGCTTAAAAAATTAGATACCAAAATTTTAATAGCAGACAGTGAGGATGGGGCCTGGAGGAAAATTATCAGCAAGGTTAACGACCCTGGCTGGTTCGAAAATGACGTGTGGAGCACCAATCACCTGGCGAGCAACGTGAGTGCGACACAGACCGAAGCGGACGGCAGGCGAGTTGCCCGGACCCGACACAGTAAAGGCACGACCATGCCTGGATGTCACTACCTGTTTCTCGACTGGCACGTAGAATGGATGAAGGCGGACGATGTAACCTATAAGTTATGGAGATTCGAATACGACTTCTAAAATTACCGACAGCGGTTAACAGCCGTATGTTCAGGATTTGCGTAATGCCCGTTCGAGGTCGGCGATGAGGTCATCAGTGTCTTCGATGCCCACGGCCAGCCGGAACAGCGTATCTGTAATCCCCAATTTGTAGCGTTCCTTTCGGCTGTAGTCATAATAGCTCACAAGCGCGGGATGTGTTATGAGGGATTCCACGCCGCCCAGCGACGGCCCGATGTTAATCAGTTTCAGCCGGTCGAGCAGCCGTTTGGAGTCAGCAAGAGTCCCCTTGACCTCGAATGACACCACGCCGCCGCCGCCTTCCATCTGCTGTGTCGCGACCTCGTATTGTTGGTGACTTGGCAGGAAGGGATAATAAACCCTTCTTATGGCGGGATGCGCCTCGAGCCATTCCGCGATTCGCAACGCGGATTCATTCTGATGGCGGACACGAAGCGGGAACGTCTTTAGCCCGCGCAAAAGCATATAGCAGCAGTGCGGGTCGATAGTGCCGCCCATTGATTTGTGAAGGTCGCGGATTTTTTCTACCAGTTCCTGTCTGCCCAAAACCGCCCCGGCCAAAATGTCGTTATGGCCGGCTAAATACTTTGTGCAGCTTTGCAGGACAAGGTCCATTCCGAATTCGATGGGCCGCTGGTTATAAGGCGTTGCAAAGGTCGAGTCGATGAGCGTAAGGATTTTGTGCTTGTCGGCTATTTTCTTGATTTTAACAAGGTCAAAAATATTCAGGTAGGGATTAGTTGGCGATTCGGAGAAAATGAAACGGGTGTTTTTTCTGATGGCCTTGTCGATAAAGTCATAGCTGCCGAATGGGACAATCGTGCAGTCGATTGCGAACTGCTTTAGATACGACTTGCAGAACTCCAGCGTCTTTTTGTAGCTGTCGTCGGTAATAACGATATGGTCGCCCGAATGAACAAGCGACAGAATCGTTGTGGTGATTGCGCTCATCCCGGATGAAAATACGACGCAGTCCTCTGCGCCTTCGAGGTCGGCCAATCGCTGCTCGGCGATTTTGGCGGTCGGGTTGCCGTATCGGCCGTATTCGTAATGTGCCTTGCCCTTCTTGGTGTAATCCTCGATTGCCTTGCTGTTTTTGAAGGTAAAGGTTGCGGTCTGGACAATCGGCGTCATCAGCGAGTCGGCGTATTTCTGCCTCGGTTCTCCCGCGTGAATCGCCCTCGTCGCCATCGACGCCCGGCTATGGAGCTTTTTCGCCTTTTTCGGTGTATCTGCCATTGGTTTTTTCCTTTCTTGGCTCTGTGTTTATCCTAAAAACGCTGATTTTTCAAGAGGATTTTTTGGGTGAGCAACTTATGGACAAAGCTGCGCAGGATTGGTATAATATGCCGAGTTATTGAAAGGGCAGGAAAATGAAGAGGGTCATCGTAATAGCAGCGGTCTTGCTGCTGAGCTCAAGCGCTTTTGGCGCAGAACTTTTAGTCCCCAGCCAGTATTCAACCATTCAGTCGGCAATCGACGCATCAGTGGCAGGCGACACAGTCATAATATCCCCCGGCACATACACTGGCGTTGGGAATTACAACATCACCTTTGCCGGCAAGGCAATAACCGTTCGCAGCATCGACCCGAACGATGAAAGTGTGGTCGAAAGCACTGTCATTGACTGCAACGGATTAGGTATGGCATTCACCATAAACGCAAGCGTGGTTTTGGACGGCCTTACTATTATCCGCGGTTATGGTTCTTCGAACGGCAGCGGCGGGATATTTATTCTAAATGGCTCTTATGCTCCATTGATACGAAACTGCGACATAAGAGACAATAATAGCGCTGGTAACGGAGGCGGGATTTATTCACCAGGCAGCAGTCCGACACTGATAATCGTCGGGTGTAAAATAAGAGGTAATCGCGCGTTGACGGATGGCGGCGGAGTTAACTGCGCAGCTGCATCAATAATCGATTGTAATATCAGCGGCAATTCAGCCAGACGCGGCGGAGGGGTATTCACGATGGGTACGACGAAGATTACCAGGACTTTTATTGCTGGCAATGTCGCATCGGGAACGTCTTCGCAGTATGGCGGTGGAATTTATGCCAGTTCCGGCACAGTGGATATTAACAATAGTATTGTGGCGGGTAATTTTGCACAGCTCAACGGGGGCGGGATATATAAAAATACGTCTGCCAGCGTGACCATATCAAATTGCACGCTCGCCGGCAACGCGGCAGGGGGTTTAGGCGGAGGCGTTTATTGGTCAGGAACGGCCGTTCATTGCATATTCTGGGGCAACAATGATTCCACAGGCGTAACGACAAGCGCACAGATATACCCGTTGCCTGCGAGCCCGGGTCAAACGCTGCTTTTCAGTTGTATCCAGGATTTTGAAAATAAATTCGGCGGCGCAAATAACGGTAATATTAATGACGACCCGATGTTTGTCCGAGAGCCAAACGATGGAGGAGATGGCTGGGGAGTCGGCGGTAACGATGATTACGGCGATTTGCACCTGCGGCCGGATTCTCCTTGTATCGACAATGGCAATCCGCTTTATGTCCCCGGCCCCAACGTAACCGATATTGACGGCCAGCCGAGGTTAATCGGACACGCCGTTGATATGGGCGCTTATGAATATGGTAAAATTATTGTTGTTACCAAACCCGCGGGCGGCGAGGTTTGGGCGACGGGCAGTAAACATCCGATTAAGTGGATTAAAAACAGAGTCGGCAGCGTAGATGTCCTTTTCAGCAGCGACAATGGCAATACCTGGGAGACGATTGCCAACGCAATTGCCGATGCCAACAGCTACCTTTGGCAGTTGCCGGGCGATATCGAGTCGAATCAGTGCGTTATTTCAGTTGTGCCGAGCGTTGCAGATGCCAATGTGATTAGCGAGTCAAGCAGCCTGTTTACGGTGAGCTGGTATCCGACTCGGCCGGCCGTGCCTTCGCAGTGGCTTCGCAGGGGGTTATTGCCCTCGCCGGATTTGAACGCAAACAAAGGGCCGCGAATTGGCTGCGTTAAATGGGTTTTTGAAACGGATGGGCCTGTCTCCTCTCGGGTCGCTGTTACAAGGCCCTACTGGGACAGCTACTGGATATATATCGGCTCCGAGGACGGGAATATCTATTCGCTTGATGACCTCGGCGAGCTTAACTGGATTTGCGATATAAACACGGCCGTCGTCGGCTCGCCCGCCGTGGGCTATTACTGGATGGTGTACGTCGCAGGCCAAAACGGCTGGTTATACGCCATTGATGATTATGGGGACATATCCTGGACGCATAAAACAAACGCCCCCATATACTCGACTCCCATAGTGGGATACGACGGAAAAATTTACATTTGCTCGGAAGACGGTTCTATTTACGCCCTCGACGCAGACGGCAGCGAGTTGTGGTCATTTTCGACTAAAGGTCCTGCTAATCTTAAAGGTGTGATATTCGCTACGCCTGTTATAGACAAAAACGGAACGGTTTACATAGGCGGACTCTACGAGCCGAATTTATATGCCCTCGATGCCAACAATGGCAATATCAAATGGGTTTGTAACTTTGGGGCCGTCGAGCCGAATAAGGGCCAGATTGTGGCGTCGCCGGCTATCGGCCCCAACGGAACCATATATCAAACGCTTGTCCGCGACCCGAATCTTTACGCCCTTGACCCCTGTACGGGCAATATCCTCTGGTCAACTTCTCTGGGGCTGCCTTTTGATATGAATTCATCCGGCTGGTCGTCGCCGGTGGTCGGCTCAGATGGCACGATATACGTCAGTTTCGATGACCCGTACCTGCGTGCGGTTGAGCCAAACGGCACAATCAAATGGATAACCCGGCTGGGGTTAATCGGCGGATTCACATTGAGTATCGACAGGGATAACAAGATTTACGCCGCAAGTGATGATAACTATGTCTGCGTGGTCGATTCCAATGGCTTGGAGATTTCGCGTTTCAAGGGTAACAACTGGATGAGTTTCCCTGCCGTCGCTGAAGATGGCACGCTTATTGTCAGCGATGCCAACAACAGGGTCTGGGCCATAACGAGCAATTCCTGCGATGGGCAGTCGCCGGTCCTTCACCGCCCGGCGGATTTGCGGGCGGACAATATGGTCGATTTCATCGATTTCGCGGTATTGGCCCAAAGCTGGCGCGATTGCACAGACCCGCTCAATCCGACGTTATGCGCCGCCGGAATTACAAAATACGGCCTTTACGCCCCCGGCGACGTGGATAGAGGCGCCTACACCAATATCTGGGATTTGAACGCCCTTGCGGATGAATGGCTGAAGCAAAGTGAATTTGAATAAGCAGAACTGATTATGAGAAAAAAATCAGGTTTGACAAGGATTGATGCAGTGGTCGCATTAGCGTGCGTTGCCCTTGTGCTGGCGCAGGTGGGCATTATAAATGCTGGCGGGCGAGAACGCTCTAAGCGCGAATTATGTCTGGCCAACCTGAGAATGCTTACCGCCGCCTGGAAGGCGTATGCCGATGATAACGCCGGCAAACTTGTAAATGGCGGACAATCTCCGAGCAGTAATCCGGCGCCGACCGAGCCATATTGGTGTACATCTTTTAACACGCCTGCAGACCCAGGATATGACTGGGACTGGAATGCTGCATTTGGCGCGCCAGTATTAAACTTCGAACAGAGGGTGGAGAAACTTAAAAAGGGTGCGCTTTATAAATATTGCCAGGATGTAATTGTTTTCCGTTGCCCCGAGGCAGATAAAGATATGCACCGGACGTATGTTATGCCCACTCCTATGAACGCGGCGTGGACGATGGCAGGGGGGTTATTAGGGGTGCCCGGTTACCCCATAAATAAGGTGGCAAAGAATACGGGGCAGATTGCAAGGCCGAATGAAAGGATTGTGTTTTTAGAGGAGAAGATATTAACTCCTGACGCTTTCGAGTTTCCGATAGATTTCCCCTCGGATCCGCTCTGCGATGCTTTAAGCATTGTGCATGGCAATGGTATAAATTTCGGGTTTGCCGACGGCCATGCCGAATATCATCAATGGGAATGTCAGTCAACGATTACCTGGGCATCAGGCGGAAATCCGCCGCCAGGGCCAGACACCTGCTTTCAAACCAAAGACCAGGCATGGTTGCGGAATGCGATATGGGGTGAATAGAGGTTGTGTTAATGAAGCTGGGCTTATGAACGCGAATAAAGGTTTTTCGAGAGCCGATGCCATTATAACAGTAGCGTGTGTCGCCTTTGTGCTGGCGCAGGTGGGCATTATAAATGCAGGCGGACGCGATCGCTCTAAGCGCGAAGTATGTCTGGCCAATCTTAGAATGCTTACCGTTGCATGGAAAGCGTATGCCGATGACAACGCAGGCAAACTTGTTAATGGCGCACCCATCGCTCCCGGCGGTTCCCCTCCGTCCGGGACCTGCCCGGCTCCGCCTGCTGGTCTTAGCGATCAGGTTAGGGCGATAGTGCCGCCCATTACAAGCGCATTTTATTCCATGCACAAAGATGAATTACCATGGATAGGTCCCGCCTGGGCGTTTGGCGCGGAGCCGTGGTATTCCGACCGTTCTCAAAGTGAATGTCTCCAGAAAGTTGCTATTGATACAGGTGCACTCTGGAAATATACCGGCGATTATAATATCTACCGTTGTCCCTTCGGCAAAAAAGATGCGATTGTTACGTATTCGATTATTGATTCGATGAACGGTAAATATAAGTGGAATTTTCAAGGTGGCTCAGACAACTCTCCAACTATGATGCCGAAGAACATCAGTCAGATAAAAGGTGCCTCAGGCAGAATAGTATTCATCGATGAGGGCACGGTTGGTATGGACAGTTATGCCGTTTATTCGGGGTCGGAATGCTGGTTTGACCCTCCGCCGGTGCCGCACGAAAACGGAACGTGTGTGTCTTTTGCCGATGGCCATAGCGTGTACCATAAGTGGAAGGCCAAAGAAACTATTGATTTTGGCAGTGGTGATATTTACAACGCTCATCCAGTAACTTGCAATGCCCTAAACGACCTTTATTGGGTGCAGATAGGATGCTGGGGAGGGCTTCTTTACACGCCGAGCTGCCCGGTAAATCTTGAGTAGAAATTATGATGAGAAAAGGTTTAACAAGAGTTGATATGGCGGTCGCATTAGCGTGCGTCGCCCTTGTGCTGGCGCAGGCAGCCGTTTTGAATGCCGGCGGGCGCCAACGCTCTAAGCTGGAGGTATGTCTGGCCAATCTGCGGTCTTTGGCAGCCGCCTGGCAAACTTACTCCGGCGATAACGGCGGCAAAATACCTGTCGGCGATGTGTGGTATTCTTGGATATTTCCTGCGTCTTCCGGTGGACCGCAGCTGGCCTGGGTTGAATGGCCGCATGTAAATCCGCATCCTATACCGCCTACCTACAATACTAACTATATCGGAGCATATTCTTACAGCGCTTCGATACCACAGGCGGCCTGGGAGCACGCCATCGCGGAAGGAACATTATGGAAATATGTCGGGGATTACAATATTTACCGGTGCCCTGACAGTAACAGAAAATATTATGTAACATACTATATGTCTCAGTCGATGAATACTTATCCTAATTCGGCGGGCTCCGGTGCTGTGACATTTACAAATATAAATCAGATTACCCGACCAGCCGAAAGGTTTGTATTTTTGGATGTTGGGGCTGCCAAGCAGGGCGCATTTTTTGTTAATTATAATGGCACCGGCGGCTCAGCTCCGCCGGGGACATGGGGTGACTTGCCGCCTATGAAGCACAGTCAGGGAACAAACTTTGTTTTCGCCGATGGCCACGCCATATACAGGAAATGGACAGACCCGCATACACTCGCATCGGTGGTTTTGCAATGGGGCGGCGGCACTGTTGATTACTGCGACTGCGATTTGCGGTGGATGACCGAAGTTACCTGGGGCGATGTCCCATATTCCTGCACCGACCCCGCCAAAAATTGCGAGTATTGAGGATACCGATATTTTTTTTCGCCGGACAGCATAGAGTTAGAAATTATGAATCACAGGAAAGGTTTGGCCAGGGTAGAGGTTATTGTGACGGCGGTGGCATTGGTCCTTTTGGCGGTAAATCTCCAGGCCATCAGCGGCGGCGGAAGGAATATCGCAAAGCGCGAGGTGTGTCTGGCTAACCTTAGAACTTTGGCTGCTGCCTGGCAGATGTACGCCAATGACAACGCCGGCAAAAGTCCGGTTGGCTGGAACGGCGGCACAATGTGGATGGTGGATTTTCTGCCGTACTTCAATTGGACAGAAGATATAAGTATGTGTCCGACGGCCAGGAACCTTCTTAGTAATTCATCTGACTCCTTTGCTGCGGGGGTTTTTACTGCGTGGGGGAAATACGGTGAGGGGTCCTGGGCTGCCTATACTCCTGTCTGGGCTCAGAAAGGTATGTATGGCAGTTACGGGGTCAATGGATGGGCGCATAACCCGCCGGACATAGGTGTGACAATAAATGGGGTCAAATTGTATGATATCGCAATTGCCGACCGTCCGAAATATTGGAGGACTATCAATGTTCCGCATCCAGATAAAGTACCGTTATTTGGCGATTGTATGTGGGATGGCACTGAATCGGAAGCAACCGATAGTCCGCCTGTGTCCAGGGGAGTCCAGAGTTCTAATATGAGTATTTTCTGCATAGATAGGCATTTGGCAGGGAACACCGCTATGGCATTCATGGATGGCTCAGCCAGACAGGTGGGACTTAAGGAATTATGGCGGCTCAAATGGCACCGTAATTTTAATACAAACTTGGTATCTGACTGGCCGGAATGGATGAAAACGCTTAAAGATTATCCTCCCGAAGGGTGATTTTTTATTCGCCGGGTAGAAACGCGAGGCCGATGCGTTATTGAGCGGCTAACGTTTGCTTGTTTTGATGTCGTATGCCCTGTAAAGCAGTTCGAGATGTTGCTCTTTTTCTTTTACCTGGCTCTGCACCTGGGCGAGCATTTTGTAATCTTTATATACTTTTTCATCGCCGAAACTTTCGTGCAGCTTTTTTATAGTTGCCTCCGTCTCCTCAATAGCCTTCTCAATTTTTTCCGCCGGCCAGATATTAAATTGTCTCAGTTCCGGCGGGGTTGTCTTTTTCGGCTTGTCCTGCTTATGCGCTTTCGGTTTTGCGGTCTGAGGGATTGCCTCCTGTTCTAATGCCCTTTGCTCTAAGAGTTCTGCATATCGGCTAAATGAGCCGTTTATGAACTCAAATTTGCCCGGCGTTGTTTTGCCCGTCTCATCCGCGCCGAGCACAATAAGCCGCTGCGCTATTCTGTCGAGAAAAAACCTGTCGTGACTTACGGCGATGATTGTCCCCGTGTAACCCCCAAGTGCGTTTTCGAGCGCCTCGATGCTCGGAATATCAAGGTGATTTGTCGGCTCATCGAGTATAAGAACTTCCGGCTCGGACAAAACCAGTTTGCAAAGCGCCAGCCGGTTTCGCTCTCCGCCGCTGAGGTCCGCCACCTTCTTAAACACATCGTCTTTGACAAACAGAAATGCACCGAGGCGTCTGCGCATCTGTTCGGGCGACATTTCAGGAATGACCGAAGCCGCTTCTTCAAGCGCGGTATTTTCCGAATTAAGTTCTGCTCCTGCCTGGTCAAGATAGCCGACGGAAAGGGTCTTCCTAAGCTCGATTGTTCCGGAGGTCGGCTCGATTTGCCCAAGGGCAAGTTTCAGCAGCGTTGTTTTGCCCATTCCGTTTGGGCCGATGATGCCTGTCCGCTGGCCGGTTAAAAGCTCGAAACTCATATTTTCAAACAGCGTTAGATTGCCGAAACTTTTCGTAAGATTTTTGCATTCCACCACCGTGCCCGCTCGCTTGCCTTTGTTTTCCACCTCGGCAAATTTAAAACTAAGCTCTCGTGTGCGCTTCGATTTTTCGAGAAAGTCAGGATTGTTTTTGAGAAGGTTATCCAGCCGCGTTTGTCTGCCCTGCGCAACCTTTTTCGTTCCCTTGCGGTTTATGTTGCGCACAATAAAGTCGCGGGTTTTTTCGACGAACTCCAGCCGCTGCTCGTACTGACGCCCCAGTTCAAGGTCTCGCTTTTCCTTTTCCTGTCTGTAAGTGCTGTAATTGCCCGTGAAAACATCCGCCTTGCGGTCTCTGATTTCCACGATTTTACAAACTAATCTATCGAGCAGAAACCTGTCGTGGCTGACAATCAGCGCGGCGCCGCCATAGTTCTTTAAGAACTTTTCAAGCCACAGGGTTGCGTCCCAGTCGAGATGGTTTGTCGGCTCATCCAGGAGCAGCAGGTTCGCGTCCGCCAGCAGGACTTTCGCAAGCCCCAGCCGCGATAATTGCCCCCCGCTAAGCTGCGTTGTTTTTAATGAGTAATGTTTTTCTTCAAGACCCAGCCCCGCGGCGATTTCTTTTATTTTCGTTTCATACCTGTAGCCGCCCATAATTTCAAATTCGCCGCACAGCCGGTCGTATTGCTGCATCGCGGATTTTAATTCGCCGCCGGAAAGTCCGCTTAATGTCTCCGCCGAGTCGTGCATCCTTTTTTGCAGGTCGAGTATTTCCTGTGCGCTGCTGTGCAGTTCCTCAAGAACGGTTTTCTCCCCGCCAAAAACCGGCTCCTGCGGCAGGTATCCGATTCTCAGGGCCTTTCTTTGATGAACCTCGCCGGCATCAGGCGGAAATTGCCCGAGAATCATTTTCAGCAGCGTGGTTTTTCCGCACCCGTTAGGCCCGACAAGCCCAATCTTCTCGGCGGGGTATATCTTCAAATCGAGCCGGTCAAAAATCGATTGCGCCCCGAAGGATATATGTATTTCTTTTAATGTTACTATCGGCATCGAGACATTATACCGGATTTTTATGGTTTGGTGTGAACCGGATTTTCGTTGAGAGCCGGCATGTGGATGTTCCCATACTATCCACGCTCCGGGCGGCCAGACTGTTAGATGGGATTTTCCGGTTAATTGTTATAGATGCTGGCGAGGTAGATGAAGAAAACGAAAAGCACGGCGAAGCAGGCAAAAGGAATAATGTAAATCAACGATGCAGGGGGTATGACAAAAGCAATCGTCGTCGCAATGGCTGTCGCGGAAATACCGATTTTGCTCGATATAATGGCAATCAGTGATGCTGTGAACCCGACTTCCAGAGATGATGCGGTAATAGTCGCCGACGATGCCGCCTTGGCGGAGGTGGTTACGATGCCGAACAGGGCAAGGGCGATGAGGAAGTAGTATTTCCCGAAACCCTGCATTGCTAATTCCCTTCGCAGCGAGGTCTTGGCGCGGAAAAACATAACCCTCGAGCGCAATTCGGAGCAGTTCATCACCGCGCCTATTTGGGCGTAATCCATGTTCTCAAAACAGCGAAGGATAAGAATGTTGCGGTATTTCATCTTTAGCCGTTTCATTGCCATAAAGACCGCGTCGGACAGCTCTTTTCGCAGAAGCTCAGTCAGACCGTCGTTAAAATCGGCGCTGACGCGGTTATGGATATACACCCGTTCATCTTCGGACAGCTCAACTGTTTTCCTGCGGTTCTGGTCCCGGTAGTAATGCTGTACCTTGCCCATTGCTGTCCTGAAGATCCACCCCCAGAAATGGTCCACGTGTTCGAGCTGGTTTATTGACTGAATCATAAATAGTATTGTCTCCTGCAATATGTCCTGCGTGAGGGTCTGGTCGAGCGTGAGCCGGTAGATATAGGCATAAAGCCGGTCCCCGGCCAGCTCGACAAGCCGGTTCATACTGTCCTTGTTGCCCAGTTTGGCCTCGTGAATCAGCCCCGGGCTTATATTTTGCAGCGCTGTTGCCATACGTCTATCCTGCATATATTGTCCATAAAAGACGGCGTTTGTTACACATTTTTTTGCGATTTTTCAAAAAACCGAGAAATTTCGCAAAATTTCTGTAACGCAATGGGGGATTCTCGGACTTATCTTAATAGAAACGGGCCTTCACACCCTGGCCCGCTTCCAGACTTATCGTCGGTTTCGGCGACCAGCGAAGAAATGGTGAGAGTCCGCTGTGATTTGATGGTTCTCGTCGAGGTCGGAAGGAAGGGTCGGCGTGGTTCGATACAGTGTCGGGGGTGGACACAGCCGACCCTTCCATTCGTTATACCCTCCTTAAAATCAGCCCAGGATAATCCCGGCCTTTAGTGGTTGCGTTTCGTGTCGCGGTTACTATAATTATCGCCATTTGGAATTGTGCGCATTTTAGGAGACGGAAAATATGCACGGTATTCAATTGGGTTCCATCGATTATTTACTGCTGTTTATCTATTTTGCCTTTGTGCTGGGAATCGGCTTCGCGCTGAAGCGATATACCAAAACCAGCACGGATTTCTTCCTGTCGGGCAGGTCGATTCCCGCCTGGATTACGGGGCTGGCTTTTATTTCCGCCAACCTTGGCGCTCAGGAAGTTATCGGAATGGGCGCATCCGGCGCGAAATACGGCATTATGACCAGCCATTTTTACTGGGTGGGCGCTATCCCCGCGATGGTGTTCGTGGGCGTCTTTATGATGCCTTTCTACTATGGCTCAAAGGCGCGTTCGGTGCCTGAGTATCTCAAGCTGCGTTTTGATGAAAAAACTCGTGCCTTCAACGCAATGACGTTCGCGGTGATGACCGTTTTCTCATCAGGCATATCAATGCACGTCCTGGCAAAACTGCTCGAACAAATCCTCGGCTTCAATTATCATTTATGTATACTTGTCTCGGCGGCGATTGTGCTGGTTTACATCTTCCTTGGCGGCCTGACCTCCGCAATCTACAACGAGGTCTTGCAGTTCTTCCTCATTGTGCTTGGTTTCCTTCCCTTGGTGTTTCTCGGTCTCAAGAGCGTCGGCGGCTGGGACGGACTGAAGGACAAGCTTAACGTTGTGGCCACAAGCAACGGCTTCGAACCCGGTACATGGACGCAATCCTGGACACACATGGGTTCGTCGAGCGCAAACCCGATGGGCGTCGAATGGTTCGGGATGATGATGGGGCTGGGTTTTGTTCTCTCATTCGGCTACTGGTGCACGGACTTCCTCGTCGTGCAAAGAGCGATGGCTGCCAATTCAATGTCCGCCGCTCGACGCACGCCCCTGATTGCCGCTTTCCCGAAAATGCTCTTCCCGGCGCTTGTGATTCTGCCCGGTATGATTGCCATTGCCCTTCACCAGAGCGGCGGCACATTCCTGCCGACAGACGCAGCCGGTAACGTGGATTACAATATGGCTGTGCCGGCGATGCTCGCCAAATTCCTTCCGCCGGGCCTTCTCGGTATCGGCATCACGGCCCTTATGGCGTCGTTTATGTCGGGTATGGCGGGCAATGTTACGGCCTTCAATACCGTCTGGACTTATGACCTCTATCAAAGCTACATCAAGCCCGGCCAGTCCGACCAGCATTATCTGCGTATGGGTCACATCATCACGGTGGTTGGTATCCTGTTAAGTATCGCCTGTGCTTATGCTGCCCGTTCGTTCAACAATATTATGGATATGCTCCAGCTCGTCTTTGGCTTCGTCAACGCACCGCTGTTCGCGACGTTCCTTCTGGGGATGTTCTGGAAACGGGCGACGGGCCACGGTGCGTTCTTTGGCCTGATCGCGGGCACTCTCGCCGCAGCCCTTCACAACGGCCTTACAATGCCTGTCGGCGCTGTCGTTGGCATCAAAGGCGGCTGGCTCTGCGGCGGGCACGCCCTGCATACCTACCCCGTCGAAATGGCGCAAAACTTCTGGGCTGCGATTTATGCCTGGAGCGCCTGCTTTATCGTTACAATCGTCGTTTCGCTTGTTACGGCCAGAAACAAAAACGATAACGAGCTTACGGGACTGGTGTATTCGCTGACTCCTCGCATCAAAGAGCAGGGTCTGGTCTGGTATAAACAGCCGGCGGTCCTTGGCGTCATTGTGCTGGCTGCCGCTGTAGTCCTCAATATAATCTTTTGGTAATGGAGAAAAATATGAGCGATGGAATGAAACTTGACGTGCGACTCCCCATAGGCGGAATGTTTGCCTTATTCGGGGCGATAATCACTATCTTCGGCCTGTTTTCCGACCCGGCTATTTATGAACGCTCGCTTGGTATCAACGTAAACCTTTGGTGGGGGCTTGTGATGTTCGCCTTCGGTGCGTTTATGCTGATTATGGCGTGGCGGGCGGCCAAAAAGAACCGGTAATGGTTTTCGTTAAGAGAAGATAATCAATTACAATCGGCTGGTTTGCGATTGCAAGCCGGCCGTTTTTTTTATACCCTCTTGGAGTTAAGTTAAGGACAATCGATTATGACCGATGGACAACCAGTTCAACAACCTCAACCCGCCGCCCCGGCGACACCGCCGGCCGCGCCGAGCCATAACCTCAAAGGCCCGTTCGAAGCGACCGTATTATTTAATAAACCCCTGCGCAAATGCTTTTGCAGGATGGGCTTGCAGTTTATAGGCGCGGGAGCTGAGGCCTTTGCCAAAACAAGGCCCGGCCAGTTCGCCCAGTTTGACCTTTCGAGTATCGCGCTGCCCGCGCCCGAGGCAATACCGGATGAATTGAAAGACGCCGCGACAAAACAGATACTTTTGCGCAGGCCCTTCAGTTTCGCCCGCGTCGCCAAAGAAGCGGTTCCCCCAGCTCATCCCGCACCGGGCCATCCGGCTCATCCCAAACCGGTATCTTCTGGTGTTGGCAAAATAATTGCCGAGGTCGTCTATTGCGTCCTCGGCCCCGCGACCCTGCGTATGACAACGCTGGTCAAGGGCAACTCAATCAATATCATCGGGCCTTTGGGCAATGGCTTCACCGTCCCCGCAGGTAAAAAACGCGCGCTATTGGTCGCGGGCGGTATGGGTTCACCTCCGCTCGAACATCTGGCGCAGGTGCTTACCACGGAACACCCGACGATGGACGCGATTGCATTCGCCGGCGCAAAGACAAAAGAGGATTTACCTTTCGAAAAACTCATGGATAATCTTTCGCAGGAGATTGGTTTCTGGCTCAAGGAGTTCGGCAGATACAGCATCAGCTCATTCGTCGCCACAGACGACGGCTCCGCGGGCTTCAAGGGTTTTGTCAGTGCTTGCATTGTGGACTGGCTTTCGCAGAACGCCCTCACTTTCAATCCCGCTGAGGCGATTATCTATGCCTGCGGCCCCCGCTCGATGCTTACTACTATCGCCAAACTTGCCCGCGATAAAAAAATCGACTGCCAGGTCAGTATGGAAGAAGTAATGGCCTGCGGCATAGGCCTTTGCCAGTCCTGCGCCGTCAAATGTGTAGCCACCGTAGGGGGCGGAATCCCCGCAGGGGGCAAAGCGCCGACGGGCGAAATATACAAACTCTGCTGCAAAGACGGCCCCGTCTTCGACGCTAAAGAAATCGTCTTTTAGATACCAGGATTTTTTATGTTTAGCCCTGCCATTTATGGCAAGGTTTTCTTTTGCGGAAGGGAAACCATTTCGACCGGAAATAGAACATTCGTTTTTTTTATTTCAGCATTGTTGCTTGTCTGTGGCTGGCGGTTCGTTGTTTCTGGCTTTTAATTTCTCGTTAATAAGCCGTACTTCTGTGATTACATCATGACCCTTGTGAAAAAAAGGGGATAAGGGTGAACGCCAGTTTCCCAAATCATTATCCGTCGCCTCGACAGTGAAGATCCCATCGAAAGAGAGAAAGTAGAATCGTGTATACCCATTAGATGGAAGTGGAAAGGCATCGGTATGAGAAGCGTATGTTATGAACTTCGGTGCCATATCCAAAAATGCCTCGCATACTTTGCGCGTTTCCTGTTTTCCAAAACCAATCATTCCACCACCGTTGCTGAAGTAAAGACTCACCGTTCCATCCGCAAGTGTTACCAGTGTCGCAACAGCTTCGGGATATCCAGTCTCCATCAGAACGCCCCAGACTCGATTTGTTTCTTTAGGCGTCATACCAAACTTTTCCGGCTCAACTGTTAATATCTGTTGTCGCAGGCCTCGATACACATCAGCTATAACGTATCCTTTGGGCCTGCCTCGCAACAAACCTTTTATTGATTCCAGAAATCCTGCCATAATAATCCTCGTTTTAGTTTCTTGGCTTATTTCCTCTGTCTTCCGCATGTTTCGGCGTAGCCATAAGGCAAAGCCCAGTTGCCCGCTTTATATCCAATTGCCGTCCTGTTTGTCAAAAGAAATTTTTGCCACTAAGACACGAAGGCACAAAGAAAACGGAGAACGGATGATAGATGACGGAAAACCGTGTTATTTGCTCGGCTTAAAGGATGGGTGGCTGTCTTTTAGCCAGCCGGCGGACGATGACGAATCCTGCGATTAAGCTCGCTTAGAAAGCGGGGTTCGTCGAGTACGCCAAGCCGAGCAAATACAGTGTGAATCCGTGTCTGAAAAAATTTGGATTCTCTGTGTCCTCTGTGCTCTCTGTGGCAAAATAAAAATCAGTGCAATCAGTGGCTGACTTCTGATATTATGCTGTGTGAAATGAAACGCGAATACTGGAATAATATGTCGTCTTGCTACGAAGACGAAATTTTCAGCGTCCTGCATTACGACCGAAAACGACTGGTCCTGCGGCAGATTCGCAAATTAGGGGCTCCCGGCAAAATCGCGGGCGATTACGGCTGCGGACCAGGACACTTCCTCCCGTATCTTTCTGCGAGTTTCCAAAAGGTGTTCGCCATAGACATCTCACGCGGCTTAATCGCCAAAGCCAAAAAGAAATGCTCGCACCTGACAAACGTCTCGTATATTAAGGCTGACCTCGCCGCCGGCGGCCTTCGGCTCGCAAATACCCATCTTGTCCTCAGCGTAAACACGCTCATTATGCCCTCGCTGGCCTCCCGCCTGCGCATTCTCGACGTTATGGCAGGCCACATCCTTAAAAATGGGCACCTGGTACTCGTTGTCCCCTCGCTGGAGTCGGCCATGCTGACCGATTTTTGCCTCATCCAGGCGAATCTGCGTAACGGCTTCAGTCCCGCGTCGGCTATCCGTTCCGGCTTTGAAAAAAACGGTCATTTCTGTCTGCGCCAGGGTATTGTCCCCATCGATAATGTACCCACAAAGCACTACCTCAAAGAGGAGCTTGTCTCGCTGCTGGAGGAAAGAGACCTGCACATTATTAAAATCAGTAAAATCGAGTACCCGTGGAATACCGAGTTCGATTCTCCTCCCCGCTGGGTGAAACATCCTTACCCCTGGGACTGGCTCGTCGTCGCCCAAAAAATAAAATAACGGCGGACAACGAACTATGAACTTCTGCGGCAGTGTGAGCCAGTATCTAAAAAAATTTAGATTCTCTGTGGTCTCTGTGTCCTCTGTGGCTAAAAATACTATGCCTCTGTGGCAGCCAAAATCACTAATTAAACTGAACGCTGCCCCTTAATTAATCTTTTCGCCCGTAACTTCCTGCGTATCTCTCGAAGTTTTCTGTTCTCCAACCAGTTTCGAGCCGTCGAGTTTGCACTCGAAGACAAGCGGATATTTCCCGGCTGCTACCTTGAAGCTCACTTTATCACCTTCGAGAGTAATCTTGGCGACTGGCGTTACGCCATACATACCAGTCATATCCGGGTTGACCGTCAGGCGCTGTTTTGGGCTGCCCCATTTGACTTTCGAATTTAAAATCCAGTTCCCGATAAACTGCGAGGCCGGGCTGTTCGCTTCGACAGGTATTGCATTAGCATTTGTCTTGAGTTTGCGACGGCCCTCAATATGAGATTTATTCCCGTTACAGGTCACGGTTCCCGAAATCCTGTTGCCATCGATTGTCCCCGCGAAATAACCATTGATGATTTCCTTTCTGGATTGCGCCGGCTGGCAGAACGTGATTGCGCCATCCTTAAATCTGACGTCCCCAAGTTCGGTGAGTTGTTTCGAATTTATCCACTGTCCGGTTAACTTGCCTGCGCTATCTGCGGCAAAAGATAAAATCGAGTTATCTATCTTAACGCAGGGGTCTGCCCTCATCTGCCAGTCGCCGTATAAAACGCTGTTGCCCATACGCGCCGATTCAGGCAGTGTAGAAACCGGAATTTCGGCGATTTTGCTGATATTAGGCGGCGTATATCCGGGCGATTTGCCGGTTACAAGCAGTTGCTTCACATAAACGCCAAAATCAGGCGTCGGCATATAATTCCAGTCCGCTATCAACGTAGGCCCCGCGGCCGGATGCATGTCCCACGCCACAAATGACCAGTTATTTTCCTGAATTCCAACAAGCAGGTGCAGCAGCCAGTCGTCATTAAGCGCGCTCGATGGATTGTTCCCCCACCACTCCCTGTGCCGATTGGGGCCGCCTGACCAGCCAAATTCGGAAA
>PLLM01000022.1 GCA_003141275.1 Phycisphaerales bacterium | reverse complement strand
ATTCCCTGTCCAGAATTTAAGCCGTTATACAGAAAGGGGTTACAGCAAAAAGACGTGTCGAAAAGATGGTGTTTTTAGGGCTAAAAAACGCTCGAAAATGATTGATGCGGATTTGTAAGTACTTACGGATAAAGTGCTTATATCATTCTTTTGACGCGAAGAAAAAGAAGCCGCCCCCGCCAAAAACCGAAAAAGAGGTTATCATCGGCGCTTATCCTTGACACTTACCGCATGTTGCCGGATAATGGAGGTGTAGTTTTATGGATATGCTAAACTAAGGATGGTTATGCTAAAACACCCTGTGAAAACAGTCAGCAATTCACTCAGCCCGCAGACATTAATCACCATCAATAAATCAATCAGCAAAAACACTGGTCTGCAAATGGAGGCGGAAAATTGGATAAGGCGATAAAGAAAAACCTTGAAAATATCGGATTTGAAGTATGACAAGACTTAAACGATGGCGGATTTATTTGCACATTTTGGAGCATTCGCACCTTGCAGATGAATTGGATTATGACGCATCTGATTGGGCAGCTTGGGTGAAGCGAATTGAAGCAGGACACAAGGAAGAAGAACAATATATTGAGCGGCAGCAGAAAAAATGGGAAGCTAAATATGCCAAGATTCAAAAAAATGCTGACGAAACTTATCAGGACGATTATTTGGCGGAAGAATATTCCCGAATATGCGGTTTAACAAACGCAATGTATGGGGCGTTAACAGTCAGTTTATGGTCTGAATTAGAATCCTTTCTTGTGGGAATATGCCGGGCATGTTATTGGGCTTTAGAAAAAAAAGAAACCGCGCTTAAAACCGTGTCTGACTTCTGTAATAAGACATTAGATAAAGCCATAGACGAGCAGGAGCTTAGCAGCAGCATAAAGAAGCTCAAAAATCTGCGAGGTGGAATTCCGTATAGAATAGGAGATATTAAATATTCTTTGAAGAATGACCTAAAGATTGATTTAGAGCAAATCACTGATTACGCGATAATAGATGCCATACGCATATTGAATAATTCCTTCAAACACAATCGTGGCTGGTATAAACCGAAACAAAATAGACCTGATACCCATATCAGCCAAGTATTGTTGAGGCAATGGGGTATCGAGGAGAAGAAAGAAATTGATTATTCAAAATTACCTATCAAGAATTTAGTCCTTGGTTCCTCAGCTTTTAGGAAGGAACTTTTGGAAAGAGTTGAACGAGAGCTTGCTAATAGAATCGAGGGTAGCAAGGTCAGTTCATGAAAAGCGACTGGAAAGAAACAACTTCGGGAGAAATGGTCGATACTTCAGAAAAAATTCAGATCTCTATTAGTAGGGAGCATGGCCGATACATTAAAGATGTGGAGGATTGCTTTCAGGATTTAAAGGTACCCGTCCAAGCTTCACTTATCAGATTGTCTGCACAAGAACTTCCCATGCAGATTATTATTTTTCTCAGCGGTTCTATTCTGAGCGGAGTTATATATGATTTACTAAAGGCAGGAATATATAAACTATTCTCGAAATTCAAAGGGACATATATAACAGTAAGAGATACGGATAACATTATGTTCAGCATTGCACCAGACGGCCAAGTTATGCCTATCGTAATTCAAAGCTTACGAGAAAAATACTCACATATAAAAACTCTTGATGATTTGTTCTCTTACCTGCAAAAAACAGATTATAAAGCAAGAATGTCAACAGATACTACAAAGATAAATGTGGAAGCCGAAATGAACATGGAAGAAATAAAAAACAAAATCAAGCAGTGCTTGGAGACGTTATATCAAAAAGACTCTATCTTATTTGAAAGAAATAATGGTAAGGGATTATGTGAGCGTTGCATAGTATTTCGATTTGCATGTTATCTGCAAAATGCTTTTCCTGATTATTTTGTAGATTGTGATTTTAACAGCGCTTCTGCCAACGGACGACCTGTAAATGGAAAACCTGTTATTGATCCAGATCGTAGAACATCAACAAAACGATTCGTTGATATTATTGTTCATAATAGAACTTTCCGACAAGCGAACGATTTTATCTGCTTTGAAATCAAGAAGTGGAATAATAACGATATGCGAACTTCCGAAAAAGACAAAAACAACTTGAAAGTTTTAACTAGTGAATATGGTTATCGATATGGGTTTTATTTGATTCTTGGAAGAACTATTAACGAAACGAAATGGGAAATTTTCCAGAATGGTGAGCCATTGAATGGAATGGAGCCAGTTTTTTAATAGATAACTGGAAGAAAAGCAAGTATTTTAAGAATCCGCCTACGGCGGACAAGTCCGCGATTAGAATCCTGCCACTCGCCACCCTCGACAAAAACATTCGAGGGCAGGAGGGCGAAGATGGCAGGGCCAAATATTTGAGGAAGAAAAAATCTGTGTTATGTGCCCTGAAAAACTGGACCCCAGATCGTAGTCTGGGGTCTTCCCCCTTCGCTAAGAGCTACGGCGGGACAGGTCGCTGCGCTACGAAAGGCGATTTATTTACCAAAATAAAGGAAGTATGTATAATGACGGCCTAACAATGGAAGACCATAGGGAAAAATTAGCGAGGCAGGTAGCTGGGCTGATAGAGGTTCTGCCTCCGATGCCTGAGAACATCTGCCGGCTGATGAAGGCCGACGTTGATTCAAGCGAAGGACAAAAGCAGGTGCGGGAGCTGGTAGCGAATGACCCGGGGTTATGCACGGACCTTTTGCACCTGGCGTGCGATTTTTGTCTTGGGACGGGCAGGACGATTAACACAATCGACGACGCGATAACACAAATCGGCACAGGGCCATTAGTGCATCTTATCGCGATATCATACGCACACAAGACAATCAGAAAAGAGTTGGCGGCACTGAAGCACCTGGACGAATATTTCGAGCACTCGCGGGACATTTCTTTGTGCTGCCGGATACTGGCGGAGCTTTGCGACATACCGGCCCACGAGCGAGAGATGTGCGCGGTGGCGGGGCTGATTCACGATATAGGCCGGCTGGTAATTATGGTAGCAAGCAGCAAAACGGGCGTGCGGCTGATGGGGACGTCGTGGGGCAAAATGAAATTGGTCGCCCACACTGAGAAGGAAATACTGGGTCTCAACCACTGCGAAGTAGGGATGCAGCTTTGCCGGAAGTGGAATTTTTCACAAATAATGCAGGATGCAGTTTTAAGGCACCATACGCCTTTAATAGGAAATGACCTTAACTATCTTGGCGGACTGATATTTATTTCGCATTTCATAACGTACAGCGATTTCACGGGGCAGATTATCTCTACAACACTGGGCCAGGAGCTGTTAGATGCACTGGACCTGACCGAAAGGAAATTTATCGAGGCCCAGCAAATATACGAGTTGCGCATTCGCAAATACAATTTATAATTAGTTCATTGTTCTGCCGCAATGGCTTGGCCATCCCTACTCGGGAGGCATTCCTTTTCGGGAGTGGTAAAAAATACAGCGTAATCAGTGTCTGAAACCAATTTCTGGGAATATTGAATAAAAATTTATTATTTTTGTTGCGGTAGGGGGGACGTGTCGTATAATAGGTATTATGTCGAGCATATCTTTCCGCCTTTCAAGGGTATCCTCCAACAGCAAATGTGAGAGGCATATTACAGATTGATGGCCGGTTATAGGGCCAGGGAGCATTATTGTGGGTACAGGAACAGTAAAATGGTTCAATGGTGAAAAAGGATACGGGTTTATCACGCCTGAAGAGGGCGGAGCCGACCTGTTCGTTCACCACTCAGAAGTCAAGACAGCCGGGTATGCGAATCTGGACGAAGGGCAGAAGGTTGATTACACGGTTGGCGAGGGCAAAAAAGGGCCCTGCGCGACAAACGTAATTCCGAAACAAGCCGCTGTAAATTAACGCCAAAGAAAGGCCTCGCCCGTGGGAGGCCTTTCATATTTTTTTTGCTGATTCACCTGTAGGAGCAAAAATGGGAAAGATGCTGAAAACTTCGGCTGATAACAGAAAGTGCATATTTCCGAAATGCACGCAGACCCTGAGTATCTACAACCATGATGAATACTGTCATGTACATCAGGGCTCTGTGCCTCAGGGCTATGCGCATCAGGGCAGTGTGCATCACGAGCCGAAACCCGAGATTTTAACTCATCAGGTAATTGGTGCGTAAACCAGCTAGCCCTGAGCCAACGCAGTGCGTCGTAGGGCCTGCTGACGACGTTGACGGACGAAAGTGTGATTCCCTCCTGATTTTTGCCAGCCCTGTACTTCGCCTGCCCCCCACGCTTTGCTTCGCGAAGCGAAACAGTGGGGTGCGATAAAAACTCCGCATTCCTAAAATCGCCAATCTACAATCGTCAATCGTCAATTATTTAGTCCCCATGCCATCATTTGGCCAAGCGTTCCCTGAGATAGTAGCCGAGGAAGACGCCTGCTAATGAAGACAAATACCATACAAAGCCAAATACAATCACAAAAAAGGCTCCTTCAGTAATAAATGGAGTTCTACGCGCCGTTATTAATTGCGATATAAATAACAAAACAAGATACAGGGGCGGTGCCATAAAGCAAAGACGCCCTTTGTCTTCTATATCGTAGTAACTGAAATACCCGGTAACGATACTGCCGATGAAAAATGAAAAGGGAACAACGCCAAGCAAATTTGTCATATCATCGGTATGTAGATTGAAGTTTACAACTCCAAAGGCCTTTAGAATCAGCGAATACAGCCTTCCACTAAGCAGCCAAATGGCAAAACTTGAGACAAGCCCGAGGATAACAAGTCCGACCAGCTTCACAACTCCAGCCAGCTTCATATTTACTCCCTCAATATGAAATCACCTGTTCTTCACAACCGCACGTGCCTTAATTATACTTTCTGACATTTGATTATTGAATTAAAAAAACAATAACCCCGCCACTCGCCAAGGGCGAAGATGGCGGGGCTAATTATTCAGGGAAGAAAAAATCCGTGTAATCTGCGTAATCTGCCTGCCCCCCGCGTCTCGTTTTGCTTCGCAAAACGGCGGGGGTGGCTAAAATTCTCTGTGTTCTCCGCGTTCTCAGCGGTAAAATAAGGTCTTATGAAAGTGATGGTTGCGGAAAAATATGGTTTTTGCGCGGGCGTGCGGAACGCCATAAGCACGGCGGAGAAAATTTTATCGGAAAAGGGTAAGGTTTATTCTCTGGGCCCGATTATTCATAACCCCGGCGTAGTCGAGCGATTGGCCAAAAAGGGTCTTGTAACAGTTGACGATGTGGGGCAGATACCGGCTGGCGCGACGGTGCTGATACGTTCACACGGTGCGGCTTCTGAAGAGATTGCCCATCTTAAACAGAAAAACGTGGATATCGTTGACGCGACCTGCGTTCTCGTCAAAAGGATGCAGCAAATCGCGATGCAAATGGAGGAGCAGGGGTATAAGGTGGTGATAGTCGGCGACCAGAACCATCCGGAGGTTCGTGCGGTTGTCGGCTGCACAACCGGGGCGGTGGTCGTCGGCAATGAGTCGGATATAAGCACCATCGGGACTGGCCGGCTGGGAATTGTCTGCCAGACAACACAAAGTCCAGAATTTTTTGGCCAGATGCTTTCCGCGATAGCGAGAGCCGGTTTCGATGAGATGAAAGTCATAAATACCCTGTGCAAGGAGGCGATTAAAAGGCAGCAGGCCGCCGTCGAATTGTGCAGGAAAGTCGATATTATGTTCGTTTTGGGCGGGCGGGAGAGTGCAAATACGCAAAAACTGGCGGAATTGTGCCAAAAGTACAATAAAAAAACATTTCATTTGCAAAACTGGGACGAATTTGATAAAAAGCTGGTTTTCGGCAGTCGGACCGCAGGCGTTACAGCAGGGGCCTCAACACCCCAGTGGATTATTGACGACTTCGTGAAAAATCTCTCGGCGGTTGAAGCGGAATCGTAGAACGTTGGACGTAACCGACCCGGCTTCGCCTTTGGTTATGCCGAGGCGAGTACGAGCCGCATAACCGAAAGACGAAAGACGATTTTCAGGCGTTTGCTGCGTTGGCAGATGCTTTTGTAGATTATTAACTTTTTAGCCGGGCTATGTTGCTCGGTGGTTCGTCGGCGTAAATGTGGGGCGACGGCGGGCGTAAAACAAGACGCCACAGGGGATAAGTATAGTTATGGTTGACAGAAATATAATTAACAAGTTGGGTATGACTGCCGAGCAGGTGGACTCGCAGGTCCAGGAGATGTTCGGTGAAAAGGAAAACCAGATGTTTCAGGATGCGTTGCTGGCGAAGGTGGATTCGCACCAGCCCGGAACAATCCTGAAGGGCAAAATTGTTACCCAAATCGGCAATGATGTGATTATCGAGGTGGGGCTTAAAAGCGAAGGCGTCGTCGATGCGTCGGAATTCGAGGATGCTTCGGAACTGGTACCAGGCACGGATATAGAAGTGCTGCTCGAAGATACGGATTCCGAGACGGGCCTGCTTTTGCTGAGCAAACACAAAGCGGACAGAATCAGGGGCTGGGAGAACCTGATTAACAGTAAGAAGGAAGGGGACGTGGTCAAGGGCAAGGTGGTCCGCCGAATCAAGGGCGGGTTGCTCGTGGATATCGGGGTGCCGGTATTCCTGCCCGCGTCGCAGGTTGATATTCGCAGGCCGGGCGATATCAGCAGATTCATAGGCAAGGAAGTCGAGTGCATAATTCTCAAGATAGACATCGAAGGTCACAATATCGTCATATCAAGGCGCAAGCTGATAGAGGAAGAACGCCGGCTGAGCAAAGAAAAGATACTGGCGGAAATCGAAGTTGGACAGCGGCGCAAAGGCATCGTCAAGAACATCGCCGACTTCGGCGTATTCGTGGATTTGGGCGGCGTGGACGGCCTGCTGCACATTTCGGACCTGAGCTGGGGCCGAGTCAGTCATCCGTCGGAAATTGTCCGGCTCGATGATGAGATTGAGTGCGTCGTCATAGGCGTTGACAAGGCAAACGAAAAGATTTCACTTGGCCTGAAGCAGAAAAGCCCAAGCCCGTGGGAAAACGTGGAGAATGACTATCCGGTGGGCACAAGGGTAAAGGGCAAGGTTGTAAATATTATGAATTACGGCGTGTTTGTCCGGCTTGATGACGGCATCGAAGGGCTTGTCCATATAAGCGAGATGAGCTGGACGAAACGGCTGAACCACCCGAGCGAGATGCTCAATCTCGGCGACGAGGTAGAGGTAATGGTCCTCAACGTCAACAAGGACAAGCAGGAAATATCGCTTGGCCTTAAGCAGACGGAGACGAATCCGTGGTCCGTGGCGTCACAGAAGTACCCGCCGGGGACACTCGTCAATGCCATCGTCCGCGGCGTTACCAATTACGGCGCGTTTGTCGAGGTGGAAGAAGGCATCGACGGGATGATTCACATTTCGGACCTGAGCTGGACGAGAAAATTCAGCCATCCGAACGAGGCGCTGCAGAAGGGCGACAAGGTCAAATGCGTGGTTCTCGATATCGACCCGGAAAAGCAGCGGGTTTCCTTAGGCGTCAAACAGTTGAGCGAGGACCCGTGGCTTCACGCGATACCGGAGAAATATATCCCCGGCCATATCGTCAAAGGCAAGGTAACGAAACTGACGAATTTCGGAGCATTTGTGCAGCTTGAGCCGGACCTCGAGGGTCTGCTTCATATTTCGGAGCTGTCGGACCAGAAAATCAAGAGGCCGCAGGACGTGGTCAAGGTTGACGATGAGCTTGAGGTCAAGATTTTGAAGGTTGATAACGAGGCCCGGAAGATTGGGTTGAGTTTGCGCAGGGCGCAGTGGGCGGCGGAAGGGCAGGCCCCTGAGGGGCAGGCGGGCGAAGTTGCAGACGCGGTCATCGCGGATATCGAGCAGCCGGCCGAGGCCGCGCAGCCGGAAGGCGCGCCGGCCCAGGAACAGTCGGCGACAGATGAGCCGGGCCCGGAAGAGCCAACTATATAAAAGCGGTTTGTAACAGAGATTATAAGAGGTCAGGACAGAAATGTTCCTGGCCTCTTTTTTTTTATTAGCCATTTAGACGCTGATTGCGCGGATTTGCGCAGATTTTTTCACCACCAAGACACTAAGACACAAAGTTTTTCAGCCACCCCCGCCGTTTTGCGAAGCAAAACGAGACGCGGGGGCAGGCAGATTGCACAGATTACACGGATTTATTTTAGACGCTGATTAACGCAGATTTACGCTGCTTTTGCTCGGCTTTGCGTTCTTCGGCAAGACCTTTTTCCCGAAGTAAACTTCTTCAAAAGGCCATTGCCTTGCCCGCAGAAGTCCTTTGGCCTTCATTATTAAGCCGAGCGAATAACACGGATTTGCCTACGCCGGCATGCCTTAGTCCGGGGATTTCACAAACGGAGGGTTTTACGTCTCTGTCGGGCATAGCCACCATTCTTCCTTATCATTTCTCTTTTATCTTTTCTAACCATCCCTCCACCTCCTTCACCTCATTCGGCATCCCTATTTTCTTAAATAAATCTAGCGCCTGTGCCCAATATTCCTTCGCCTTTCTATCATCTCCGCGCTGTTTATAAACCGACCCTAAATTGCTGTAATCAGTTGCCGTCACCTCAAGCAGACCAACCTTTTCCGCTATTTCCAGCGATGTTTTGTACATCTTTTCTGCCCTGTCTAATTCACCTTTCCTTTGATAAATAGTTCCTAAATTGCTGTAATCCGTTGCTAATCCTTCGAGCCGACCGACCCTATCGTTTATTTCCAATGATTTTTTAAGAAATTCTTCTGCCTTGTCTAATTCATTTTTTGTTTGATAAATCAGCCCTAAGTTGCCGTAACTGGTTGCCATTCCATCAAGCCAGCCAAGTCTTTCCGAAATTTCCAACGATTTTTTAAGCATCTCTTCTGCTTTATTCAATTCACCTTTTCTTCTATAGACCACTCCTAAGTTACCGCAACTGTTTGCCACTCCCTCAAGTTGGCCTAACCTATCACTTATCTCTAATGATTTTTTGTGCATTTCTTCTGCTCTGTCCCATTGACTCTTCGTTTCATAAATTACCCCCAAGTTAGTATATGCGTTCGCTATACTTTCAGGTCGACCAAGTTTTCTTTCTATTGTCAAAACTTTATAAAACATCTCTTCCGCCTTGCCTAATTCTCCCTTATTTTGATAAACTATACCTAAGTTACCACAGCTATTTGCCACTCCCTCAAGTCGGCCAATCCTTTCATTTATTTCCATCGACTTTTTGAGCACCTCTTCTGCTTTACCTAATTGGCCCATCGTTTGATAAACCAAGCCCAAGTTACTATAGCTTGCTGCGATGCCATTTTCGTTTCCTAATTTAGATACCATCTCCAAAGCTTGCTCATACAATCCTCGTGCCTGTTCTAATCGTCCAACTCTACGCAGAAAATGACCGTAAGCAGTATAGGCGTATGGCTCGCCACTATTAACAACGGCCTTTGCGAACATTTCCTCTGCCTCTGTTATTTTCCCCTCATCCGCCAGTTTTTGCGCTTCTTTGACTGCAATTTTGGCTTGTTCCGTCAATGCTTTTATATCTTGTTCTGGTTTTTCGGGTATTCGGTGTATATCTGAAGGAGGAACGGGTTCAGGTTTTTGAACTTTTGCTGTTTTTCCTTGTTCTCCGTCTCTTCTCCATTGCGCAAGTAGTCCACGCAGTATCTTCTCGAAGTCAACAGGCCCTTCGAATGTCTTGAATAAAGTTTCTTTTTCCTCTTCGAGTCCCCTTTTGAAATCGAGAACTTTTTGAAGTTCCTGCCCCGGGTCGCTTAATTGCCTTGCGTTAACTGATTTGAACAATACGACAATCTGTCTCATCGGGTATTTTGCGCCCCTGATACAATCGAGAGCAACATGATATTCTTCTTCAGTGCCGGAACTATATTGCCCCTTGCCATCTTTATCGGGTGGTGTACCCCAACGATCCCAAAGGGCAAGAACAAAATAATCACATATCTTAACTTCTTCGTTTATCAGTGATTGCGGACGTCCCCTTCCGGGCAATGTGTATTCCCATCCGACCGGTATGAATTCAATACTGACCGGCAATGCCTCTATGCGGTTGTATTCCTGTATCGTCTCAAAGAATTTCTGCCGTTCGTCCTCCAGCCCCCTTGGCGATGCAATAAAAATCCTGTAACCCTTGATATCCACAGCCATTCTTCTGCCTCTTATTTAATAATTGATAACCGTTAAGTTTAGTTCCTCTTGAAAGTCACCTTCAACCTGCCAAAACAGGTCGATTTTCCTGAAACGCATTGTAGCGGGAAATGAGGAGGAAGGGCAGTATTTAATTTTGAGTTTTTAGTGTTAAGTTTTGAGTTATGGAGGCATGACCCGGCAATAATCGGCCGGAGGCGGATAAAGCCCCGGGCCGCCGTAAGGTGTCCTGCGGACTACAATTGCTGGTCGTGTTTTCGCGGGCTGGAAGCCCGCGCTACGTATGTCTTATTCGCCGCCACGGACGGTCATGGCGAGGGAGTAAACCCTGTAATTACAGGTGATATAAAGGGTTTTATAATCGGGTCCGCCGAAGCAGACATTTGCGGTGGCCTCGGGTACAGTAATCATTTTCAGTTGTTGGCCGGTCGGTGAGACAATCCACACACCGCCTAAGCCGGTGAAATACAGGTTGCCTCGTTCGTCTCTGGTCATACCATCGGGGTCATTGTAATTAGTCGTTGTCGGCTTGAAGAAAACAGAGCCGGTGCCTAAAGTTCCGTCGGAATTAATCGGGAATACCCACCATCGTTTGTTGGCAGAAACAGAGCTGCTGCTTTCGGCGACGTAGAGTTTGGTTTGATCAGCGGAGGTAAGAATGCCGTTTGGCTGAACGATGGAACTGTTGACCCGTGTCACAGAGCCATCCGTCCTGAGAATATAAACGCCCTGGTTGGGGTCGCCAGACCAGTCGGGGCAGGTGAAATAGATATTGCCGTTGGTCAACTCGCACAGGTCGTTGGGTTTGTCCGGTGCTGTACAAAGAACCGTGCTGTCTTCGGGGCCTGATTCGGCGATGATGTGACTGCGAATCTGCATAGTTTCTTCGTCAGCGGTGAGCAGCCGGCCATCTTTAGAGAGAACCGTACCATTGGCTTGATTAGAAGGAGTCATCCAAACCGTCGCGTTGCCGGGTGAATCGAGACGTAAAATCTGATACGTGCCGCTGCTCCTCGGTCTCTTGGTGAAGAAAAGTTTATTGCTGTTGGGGTCCCAGGTTGGTCCCTCGAAATTGTAACTCGAATCAGAATAGACCTGCTGTAGTGTCGCCCCGGGTACAACAAGCTCTTTGGTCAGTGTAACTAACCAGTTGTCGCACAATACCGCCAGGTCTTTTTCGTCTATAACGCCGTCGGCGGGCAATGCTATGTCGCAGCAGGGGTCATAGTTTTCGTCGCCTGATGTGCTGTGCCATGCGTTGGCGAATCTGGCGAAGTCCTTGAAGTCAACGAAATAGTCGCCTGTGAGGTCAGACCAGCCGGCATTTGCGTCCGTAACAAGTTCGATTCCATTGCCCGTGCCGAGGTTGCGGGTGTATTGCCTGTTGATTCCATCGTTCCAGTGTTCGTGAACGCCCAAACTCGCGGTCAAACTCCCGTCATGATTCGGGTCATAGGTGTATCCTGACGGCGGGTTGGGAATTGATGCTGCTTCGTGGAGATAGTCGTCTGTGCCGTCGCCTCCCGGCCCATCGGCTTCCGGCCATTGAGAATAGAGGATGTCGAAGCCGACGGAGTCGATTGCGACGGGGTCCTGTGAAGCCAGAAAGCTCGAGGGCCAGTCATTATTAAACGGCGGATTAGGGAATTTTAACGGGGCATTCGGCCAGACATCATATCTGCAATGTTTTGTCGTATATAACCCGTCAATAAGGCACAGAACGGTTTTTCCGCCTATCTGGGGATGGCCCATCAGGTCAACGAGCGCTCTGTAGTGCCCCATTCCGGGGACGCCCCAGACCTGCTTGGTGTGGAGGTTGTAGTAGCCGGATGCATCAGGCGTTCTGCACAGGGTGCCGTAATGGTTTTTGCCGCACATCGTAACGCCCGCCTGGTTGTAATGGCCTTTTAAGTTTCCGAGGTTGATTATATAGGCGGCGTTTTTGTAGGCGTTGGGGACGTAATCCTTATTAGTCGCGTTGTTGGAGTTGGGGTCTGCCCAATAAACGCGAGGGTTAGTAGAGGGGGTGGTTGTTTTGGTGCGCCCGTTGGTTCCCACTACGTCGATGTATGTTGTGTCGGGGAAATCGGTGTGAAGCTTGTTATAGTAATCATTGACAAAGGTGCACACTGTGTCACCGATAGAGATGTCAGCGTCATTTACGCCGACGACGTTTACGAGCTGGTCGAGAACGGCGTGCATAACCTGCGGGGAAGCGTTCGGGTAATTAAGGTAAGTGGTAGTATTAAAGGTGTAACTTAGAGAGCCGATGAGGCCGACGAGATTGACTTTAATCATAATTTTCTCGCCGGGTTGGTATCCGACGTTGCCTTTGCCGTGCTGCTGGTTGAAGTAGCGAAATATCGAGTCCCAGGCGGCGTAATCGGTGCTTTTGCCTGTTAATGCCCGAAGCGATTTTGAAACCATTGAGTTGACGATGTTTTGGTCTGTGTGGGTGGGGTCATAGAAATTTCCATCGCCAATTCCCCCCCATGTAGTGGCGGTAGGGTCCCAAATCCAGGCGACCCGGCCCGGATGAACGCCTTTTCCGACGCCTATCGGGGCGTTTGCCGGCTGTGCGATACGGGCAGGCGGGGCGGCTAATGTTTCATTCTGAGAAGTATAACTAAGGGCCACATAGATGGATGCGACGCTGATTACGATGCAGATAGCCGCAAGGGCGTAGCGTGCCTTTAGAAGATGACGTTTTGCCTTATGAAACGCGATGGTTGAGGCAGCCAGACCAATAATCCAGATGATGAAGCCCGACGCGAGAGGAAATGCCAGCCGCTGACAGGGATAGGCCGCCCGTGACGGTTTGGGTATGACGCGGACTAAAAACCATATAAGCGCAGCCAGGCCAGTGAAGGGGAACAGCCACCAGGGCCAGCGGAATTTGCGGTCTGACTGTATGATTTTACCCGTTTTAGGACAAACACGGGGCTGGTCTTCGCTTTTAAGAAACGACATCATCACTCTCCAAAGAGGGCCTAAAGGGCGTGCGATTGAGCATTATATTGCCAGTTTACGTAAATTGAGGCGTTAAGTCAATGGTTTTTCGGGATATTTGCGGGATAGCAGGGGGGAAGGGAGTTTTGAGTTTTTAGTGTTGAGTTTTGAGTTGAGGACGAGAATATCTAATGTGGGCCCCCGATTGCAGTTCCTACGGAGCTTGAGTCGAGGGCAGGCGCAAAGAAAAACCCCCGAAATCAGGGACTTCGGGGGTTGAATATTGTCAAAGGGCCTATTCGAGAATAGAGGCGACGGTGGGTCTGCCTGCCGGCGCGTTGTCTATGGGTTTGAGGACCTTTTCCATTTTGGCCGGGTTGGCGGAGCGGGCGATTGCCTCTTCTCTGCCGATGAAGCCCTTGAAATAGGCGTCGGCGATACTGTTGTCCATGGTCTGCATTCCGAATTTCCTGCTGGTCTCGATGATGTTTGCGATTTCGTAGATGCGGTTTTCGCGGATGCAGTTGCGGACAGCCGAGGTGCAAAGCAGTATTTCGGTACAAGGTATCATTCCCGGCTTGTCAACGCGACGGAACAGGGTTTGTGAGATAACGGCCTGGAGTGTATTGGCGAGCATGGTTCGAATCTGGTTTTGCTGGCCCGCGGGGTAAATATCGATAATAC
>PLLM01000028.1:15682-24732 GCA_003141275.1 Phycisphaerales bacterium | reverse complement strand
TTAAACTCCCTCAATTCTACCCATCCCCTGCCTTTTTTACAATGGCGCAAGCCATCCCCAAGGGACGGCAAAATCCTGTGAGTTTTAAGCCGATAAATCGCAATCCACGGTTAAGATTAGCGCAATAAAAAAGCCCTCGAAGCGTAGCGAAGACCCCTGCGTCTCGTTTTGCGTAGTCCGGCGAAGCAAAACGGCAGGGGCGGGTCTTTCCATAAAATAAAAAAAGCCCCGTGGGTCACACAGGGCTTATCTTTAGTAACAGAGTCAATTAACTAACGGCGGACTAACTTCTATTTCCGCTTTCTGGCTGCAATCGCCGCCCTGTGAAATTTCGAAGAAATTTCCAGGACTAAAGTCTTGGAAATCTTTTCAGATTTCTCAAGGCACCAAAGCCGAGCAGTATATCGCTCTGGCTGGCTAATCAATGGTTGTTGTCAGCGTTTTCTTCTCACTATCTTCTTTATGGTTTCGGTGCCTCAGCGGCGGCTTTTGCGTCAGCAGCGGCTTTTGCGTCAGCGGCGGCTTTTGCATCAGCGGCGGCTTTTGCATCAGCAGCGGCTTTTACTTCAGCGGCGGCTTTTGCGTCAGCAGCGGCGGCTTTTACTTTGGCAGCTTCTGCTTCTGCTTCAGCATTGGCTTTTACTTTGGCGGCTTCTACTTTGGCAGATTCTGCTTTAGCATCGGCTTTTACTCCCGCGGAGGTTTTTACTTTGGCGGCTTCTACTTTGGCAGATTCTGCTTTAGCATCGGCCTTCACCTCTACCGCCTCCGCAGTAGCTTTTTCTTTCTTAGTATCCTTGCAGCCCGTCAAAACCAGCGGACAACAAAGTAAAGCCAAGAAAATGATTGTAATTCTTTCGTTCTTCATTTCTGTCTCCTATCAAATTTATTTACCCTAAAAGTGACTTTATTGGACTTTGTTGAAATTGTATATCGCTCTGGCTGGCTGGTCAAGGGTTATATTTTATCTTCTTTTTCTCAACGTCGCCGCACCGAGGCCGAGAAGCAATATCGTGGCGGGTTCGGGGACTGTCTCGTTACTTTACAGTGATGTTTTCGATATTTCCCCAAACACCAAAAACGCGCAATAGCCAGATGATGACAACAATCACCACAACGACATTGATAATCTTCTTTATCTTGGCGTCCATCGGGATATAAGTATTGACTAACCACAGAAGCACACCAACTACTATCAGCGTAATTACCAACGTTACTAAAGACATTTTTTTATCCTTTCACAGATTCCAAGTTTTGATTGTTTACCTGTTTTGAATAACAAAGGACAGCCACCTATTATTTCCTTTTTACTTATCCCTCAATTCTACCCATCCCCTATCTTTTTACAATGACAAAATTCTGTGAGTTTTAAGCCGATAAATCCGCCTCCGGCGGACCCCCGCCAAAGAACTGCGAGGGCAGGCAAGTCCTCATCCTAAAATCATCAATCGCAATTAAAACGCCATCAGACAACGGTACTTCGCTTTTGGCTTTTAGGTTGATTTTCCCCGTCAATAGAAACCGGCGTGTGTGCCTGCGGCGAATCAGTACCATGTCCTAAATGTGAAATATTATCGACTGCCGGCAAAAACATCTCCGGTCCGTTTGTTTTTTCTTTTTTCTTTAGCTTTTTTCCTCTGACCAACCTCCACAGGAGGAGAGGCAAATTAGGCAATGCAACCGTCAAATCCCGCAAACGGAAAAGCCCGATTCGCCTGGCTTTATTGGCGATATGGAGAATCTGCGGGAGGTCGTAGAACCCGGAGCGAATCCGGTTTCGTATGCGTTTGAGCTCCTTGAGCCCGTAACGGTCAGAATATACGGGGCCGCCGATACGTTCGTAGTGGTAGCCCGGCGTTGATTCTACCACTTCCTTCAGGGGCGAGAATTTCTCGATGCGGAGTTTCTGGAAACTGATGGAATCCAGCTTGAGCTCCTTGGCAAACTTCGCGATGTAGAGCATTTCTTCTTCCGTCTCGCCGATGTTGCCGTAGATGAAATACCCATGCAGAAAGAAGTCGTACCGCGCAAGTACCACAAACGCGTCCCGAATCTGCTGTTGCGTGATGCCCTTTTGAATCAGTTTGAGAATCCAATCGTGAGGGGACTCGATTCCGATAAGGAAGATTCTGAAGCCTGCTTTCCATGCCTTGTCGAGGAGCCTGGGATGATTGGCGATGTCAATCCTGGTTTGGATAACAAAAGTCTTCCTGATGTTGTTTGCGATGATCAGATCGCAAAGTTTCTCGCTCCTCTTTGGGTTTGTGGAAAAGTTGTCATCGCTGAAGAGCACGACATCGGCGGTAATCGTCTTCAGTTCTTCAACGACCGACTCTACCGGCCGTTCCGTGTAGCTCCTTTTCTGCCCGAGTGGATTGAGACTGAACGTGCAGAACTTGCATTTGAACGGACATCCCCTTGCTGACAGTATCGTGTCAAACGCGTGACTGCTGAGGCGGACGCCCTGTTGAACTATGTGATAATCGTGTTTTCTCAGTGACCGGTCGGGAAACGGAATGTTTGCGACGTCAGGCAGCGAATGGATTGCGTTGTGAACGATACTTCCATTCTCTCGATAGGACAACCCCATGATATCCTTATGCGGGACCCCTTTGACAATCTGCTGGATGACCTCTTCGCCTTCGCCTCGTACTATCATGTCGATATTCGGACAACGCTCGAACAGATACTCGACTTCCAGCGTGGCCTTGTATCCCCCGACAATTGTTGTGACTTCGGGCGGCAACTGAGAGACAAAATCACATATCTTCTTAAACTTGGTTTCCCATCCGATGCTGATGCAGAGCAGGTCAATCTCGGCCCTGATGAACTCGCTGAGCTTCTTCGGGTCCTGGTAGGCCTTCTCATCCCGAAGGTCCAGAAACGTTATCTTGCCGACCAGGCCCTTCATGCTTGCGATGATGTACTCAAGGCCCGTCGGAGGGAAAATCCCCAGGACAGCGGTGCCATCCCCGAAGTACGGGTTCAGAGCAAGAACATGCTTGTACTTTGTCATACACGCACTACGAACGCTAAGCTCGGCTCACACGAGTTCTGCCTTGCCGCCTTTAACATAAATTTACCCTTTTTCGGTGCTCTCACCTTTACTCGGAATTTCCATTATGCCTTCAATTTTTCTACAACATCTATCGTTCATATGTTACAGATAACACCACACTTATATCGTAATTGCAAGAAACTATTTTGCCGGTACTATATACTAACGACCATCGACTAACGACTTGCAAACAAAAAGTACGTTTCTCCGGCTGACTAAATCTGTGACACGGAGCGAAGCGTAGAAACCGCTTCGGAAAATCCGTCAAATCCCGCCGTTAGGCGTCCCTTTGCCAGAAGGCATCCCTTACGGGAACGGAAGTGGTAAAAAAATAACGTAACTTCAGTGCCAGTCAGTGCTTAAGTCGGTGTCAGTCCGTGATTTCCCGAAAAAAGTTAGATTTTCCTTGACTTATAGATGTTATTTGGTAAAATTACAACTCGCTGAGTCAGGAGCTTGGCATAGTAGCACAGCAGTGCAAGGTATCAGGGACAGAAGTTCCATTTCGGATTTCAATTAAACCAAAAAACTTAGTATCTTTGTGCCTTAGTGGCAAAGGGGAGAGGATTATGAAACTTCATTTAACAATCAGTATTCCGAATTGGCTTGACCGTATTTTCGCCTGGCCTGTGCTTTTCTATCGCGAACGCAGATTCGGCTACCCCTACCGCAAAATCCACCTTACCGAAGGCAAATTCACCCTTGTTGACCAAAATGACTTCTACCAACTCAATAATTTCCAATGGTGCGCAATAAAAAACAGATCTCTCTTTTACGCTGTTCGGCTTATTAACGGCTCAAATAACATAACCAAAATCGTTTCCTTGCATACCGAAATTATGAACCCGCCTAAAGGCCTTCTTGTTGACCATATAAACCGCGATGGCCTTGACAATCGAAGGTCCAATCTCCGCTTCGCGACGCGTAGCCAAAACAGGTGCAATACGAACTTAAACAAGGCCGGCTGTTCCTCTCAATATCGAGGTGTTTGCTGGAATAAAGAAAAAAAACATTGGAGAGCGCATCTGCAATTTGAAGGCAAATGGATTTGGCTCGGCAGATTCGACTCCGAAATCGACGCCGCTCGCGCTTATGACGAGGCCGCAAAGAAATATCACGGCGAATTCGCAAGGTTAAACTTTGAATAAGTTCTTTTTCCTTATCCGCCCGCCTGTCCCCGAGTATCTGCTCACTCGGCAGGCAACAGGGGACCCAGTATCAAATCTCAAACCCACCGCCTCCCTGCCTGCCCCTCGTAGCGCAGCGAAGGCCCCAGACTATGATCTGGGGTCCAGTTTGTCGTAGCGCAGCGAAAACTTCCGCATCCCCCCGCCTGTCCCCGAGAAGTCGCTACTTTGGTCTCGCAACAGGGGACCCAGTAACTTTACAAATCCTCCCCCAAAATCAGGCCGCGACAATCTCAAATCCGATGTTTCTATGCGTATTTGTGGTGAAATTTTAAAAATATTTTCGCGCCATACATTGTGAAGCAATAAAGAGATATGGCGCTCGCCAAAAATAATGGTGCCAAATTCGTTAGTTTGCCCTTTACACCCTCTCGAAATCTAATTAACCTGCAAATATTGATTTTGCGGGCGTTACGCAATATATGGCATTGTTTCGCCCGACTTAACAACCTGTTGTATATTGGAATTTATCCGCCGTCCTTGTGGCGGATTCTAATCCAAGAAAAAAGAGGAATTTTGGCAGGTTGAAAAACGACTACTTTAGGAAATAGAGATATGAATGACCCGAGAGGTTCAATTTGGCGAAAATGGGATTTGCATCTGCATACCCCAGCATCTGGCAATGATTATGGAAATCAATCAATTACAAATGAAACCATAATTCAAAAATTGAAAGATGCGAATATAGCTGCCGTAGCAATTACTGATCATTTTGTGATGGATGTTGATAGGATTGTTGATTTGCAGAGAATCGCTGGGGAAGACATTACGGTTTTTCCAGGAATTGAATTGCGCTCAGAGTTAGGTGGGGACGAATCGATACACTTCATGGGAATTTTCCCTGACAGGCTCGATGTACAAAAACTTAGAGATATATGGGACGAATTGAAAGCGAAACGAGAACTGACCCCCACAAGAATCGCTGAACGGGGAGGCCCAGACGCAATTACTTGTGATTTGGATGAAACTTGCAAAATTATCCATTCACTTGGCGGAATAGTCACAATTCATTCTGGCAGCAAGACTAATTCCATTGAGAACATAGCAAATACTGAATACTTCAAGAGGATTCAGAAAAAGGAAATCGTTGCAAACTCTGTCGATATAATGGAACTAGGCAAATCTGCCGATGAAAAGGTACACAAAGAAATAATATTTAAGAGCATAGGATTCAGTTTGCCGCTGATTATCTGTTCAGATAATCACAACATAAACGATTACATTTTAAAAACTCCTTGCTGGGTCAAAGCAGATCCAACATTTAGAGGGTTAAGACAAATAATTAATGAGCCTGACGAAAGAGTGTTTATTGGCGATGAACCTGAAATATTGAAAAGAGTACGGAATAATAAAACAAAATATATATCAGCATTATCTTTTAGAAAGAACTCTGAATCACTCCTTGCGGAAAAATGGTTTGAAGATGTAGGAACCATTCCCTTTAATCCCGGCTTGGTTTCTATTATAGGTAACAAAGGAAGTGGCAAGAGTGCGCTTTCTGAAACGATAGGTCTTCTTGGCAACAGCCGTAAGCAATATTACTTTTCTTTTTTGCATCCAAAAAAATTCTGCGATATTAGAGATAACAAGGCGGAGCATTTCAACGCAGAGATACAATGGGAAGATGGGACGCCACCAATAAATAAATTGCTAAGCAATATAAATATCGATACGGATTTTGAAAGAGTAGCGTATATACCACAGAATTACCTTGAAAAAATATGCTCTGACGAAGTAGAGGGAAATCTATTTAATCAAGAACTCGAATCTGTGATTTTCTCTCATGTCGGTGAGGCTGAGAAGCTTGGGTGTACAACGCTTGCAGAACTTATAAAGGCAAAAACAAATGAAAAAAAGACAACGATAGAGATCATAAGAAACAATATTCATAAAATCAACGTTGAAATCGTTGGGCTTGAGGAAAAGCTGCATCCAAATTACAAGATAGGACTAGAAAATATACTTGGTTCGAGAAGAGAGGAAAAACAAGCACTTGTTACGGTACGTCCTCAAAAAGTGCAAAAACCATCTGATTTAGACAAAGCTAAGCAAAGCGAAATTGAAGATATAAATAAAGCAATAGGTCAGAAACAAGACAAAGTTAAACAATATGAGCTAGATATCGAAAAACTTCACGGCGCCAAAATAGATACAAGCAAAAAAATAAATGCTGCAGATACATTGCTGCAGAAGATAGATAATCTGCAACAACAATTTGACACTTTTAAAACCGAATGCGAGCCGCTGTGTTTAAAGATTGGAGTAAAATTTGATAAAATTGCCAAGCTATCGCTGGATAAAACAGATATCAATGAAATAAAAGTGGCCGCCGCAAAGGAATTATCTGAGATTATTAATAAGCTAAAAGAAGACAATACAGAAGGGGTCGTTTATAAACTTAAGCAGATTAGCGATGAGATTGAAACATTAAAGACGCAACTGAATCAACCTAACAGAGATTATCAAAGATACCTTAAGGATTTGACGGAATGGGAAAAGAAATACGAAGCTATAGAGGGTACGGCTATAAATCCTGCGGGCGGGACTATTAAATATTATGAAGCTGCCTTAGAAGACATCAAAACGAATATTCCAATTCAACTTCAAATATCGAAGGCGAAACGTTCCGAAGAGATTCAACACATTTATGCCAAGTTTGACGAACTCAAAACTGACTACAAGCAACTTTATACTTCGATTAAAGAATTTATGAATTCTGCGCCTTTTGCTGATGCGGAAAAATATTTATTGGATTTCAATGTGTCAATCGAATGCAAAGGATTTTTGGAAAAGTTTTTTGAGTTCATTGGACAAAAGAATAAAGGTTCTTTCTGTCGCATCGAAGAAGGAAAAAGCCGGTTAAGGACTATTCTAGATAAAGCAGACTACAATGCTTATGACGGCCTTAAGACATTTCTTGAATCTGTTGAGAATAACTTAATTAAAGACCTCCGGGAAGAAGGGAAAGGTGAAACTCGTTATGTTGTTGACCAATTAAGAGACGAAAGAGCGGCAACTTCCTTTTATGATTATTTATATTGCCTCGAGTACCTTACCCCAGAATTTAATATGCAATGGTCAGGCAAAAAGCTTTATCAATTATCACCTGGCGAACGGGGGATGGTGCTATTGATATTCTATCTATTTATCGATAAGAGTGATGTTCCTCTTGTCATCGATCAGCCAGAGGAAAACTTGGACAACGAATCTGTTTATAAGATTCTAATGTCCTGTATAAAAGCAGCCAAGAAAAGACGGCAAATTATTATTGTCACACACAATCCTAATTTAGCTGTTGTCTGCGATGCTGAACAGATAATTTATTCTGAAATCAATAAACGAGATGGCAATAGAATCACTTATACTAGCGGCTCTATTGAGAAGTATAATATTAATAAAAAGGCTGTAGATGTACTTGAGGGAACTAGGCCAGCTTTTGATAATCGTGAGAGTAAATATTTTGCCTAATTCGTTGTCCGCAGAACGCTGCACGCTGCTCTAAAGACCTTGACCAACTATGACCAACAACGTTTTTTCGCTTAAAAACCGACCTTTTCATCATATTTGCTCAACTTAATTCAGCACTTTAGGCCAGCTTCGACAAATCCGTGTTTTTTACCGTCAGCCGGTCGATTGCCTCTGGCAATGGGCGACGTCGTCGCCGGCGGATGAGTAGCGGGCATTCACAGCCCCTAAGGGGCGAGAAATGACCGCTGCGATTACGCCTCTCCGGCTGACTAAACCTGCGGAATCTGCGCAATCAGCGTCAAAAAAAATAATTCTCTGTGTCCTCTGTGGCTAAAAAAAATCCGTGTTAATCTGCGAAGCCCTGCGTAGCCCCCGCGCTTAGTTATGCGAAGCAAAACTGCGGGGGTGTTAATCCGTGGTTAAAAAACTTTGTGTCTTAGTGTCTTAGTGGCGAATTAGGTGGCTTTTTTTGAATCCAGAAACGCCTGCAAAATTTCCGCGGCGGCCAACGCGTCTATTCGGCGTTTCTTCCCTTTGCGGGTCAATCCGCCTTCGCTGTCACCTCGGCGGACGGGTCTGCCCCGCTTTTGATTTAAAGACCAGTCGGCAAGTTTGCCCTCGGCAGCAAATGTGCTCAACCGCTCATCCTGAAAGAAAACGGGCGTGTCAATCTGCTTTTTAATCTGCTCGGCGAACGCCTGAACTTTTTTCGCCTGCGGGCCGACTGAATCATCCATATTCAAAGGCAGACCCAGAACAAGCGCTTCGACATTTTCGGCTTTGATGATTTCGATGATTTTAGCAATAAGGTCGTTTGAGGTGGGAAACGCCGCAAGAGGCGAAACGATTGTTTCCGTTGGGTCGCAAATCGCAAGGCCGGTAATCTTGTTTCCGTAATCGATTGAAAGGTATCGCATCCATTTAACCACAGATTACACAGATTTCACTGACTTATTAACACAAAGACATAAAGTTTTCCTTCGTGCTCTTCCGGCGTAAGCCGTCCCTTTCGGGAGTGGTGAAAATCACAGGTATTTTTCGCCGGTTCGTTTCTCGATAAGCTCAAGCAGCTCTTTCAGCCGATAGGCCTTATCGACGGGGCAGACAAACGTCGCGTCGGGGCTGTGGGCGACAACCATATTCTCGAGGCCGATAGCGGCTATCAGGTGCCCGGAATCCTCGGTTACGAAAACGCTGGACTCGCAGTCGAGCAGCTCGGACTGGCTGGCGACGACAATATTGTTGTTTTTGTCGGACTGGATGAGGTCAGCCAGTGCGGCGAACGAGCCGAGGTCGAGCCAGCGACAGTCGAGCTTTATGGCGTGGACGCCCGGCGC
>PLLM01000028.1:0-15662 GCA_003141275.1 Phycisphaerales bacterium | reverse complement strand
TGGCCTTCCAGACGAACATGCCCGAATTCCAGAAGTATTTGCCTTCTGCCAGGTATCGCCTCGCGGTCTCTTCGCTGGGCTTTTCCTTGAAGCTATCGACGGTATAAATATCATTTTTACAGCGCTGGCATTTTTTCGGGGCTGAGCATTTTATGTAGCCAAGCTGGGTGCTGGGAGATGTGGGCTTGATGCCGAAGGTTATCATCCGGTCTGGGTTGGCATTGACAAAGGCCAATGCGTCTTTGATGGCCTGCTGAAAGGTTTCGCTCGGCTCTATCATCTGGTCGGCGGTAACGACCGCCATCGAGGCGTCGGGGTCGAACTTCGCAAGTATCGACGCCGCCAGCCCTATCGCCCCTGTGGTATCGCGAACGGCAGGTTCCGCGATTACATTGGAATACGGCAGGCCGGTAACGGATTCGCGAACTATATCTGAATAGCCCGCATTGGTAAGAACTATGATGTTGCGGGCGTCGAAGATGGGCGAGAGCCGGTCGAAACAGAGACGCAGGAGGTTCTGGCCCTGGAAAAGCTTGAGGACCTGTTTAGGACGAGATTTGCGACTCAGGGGCCAAAGGCGTTTGCCGGTGCCGCCAGCCATTATCACCGCGTAATTCATATTATTCCTCTGCCACAGAGAACAACCATATTTTTAGCCAAAGAGCACACAGAGAGCACAGAGAAATCATAATAAAATTTCCCTGGCTGGATTTTAACACGGCGACGCAAAAAAAACAATCCTGCGTTAAATCACAAAGTTGGCGTCAAATAATACTGGGTCCCCTGCTGCAAGACCAAAGAAGCAGCACCCGGGGATGAATTTGAAGTCAATTCGTTATCAAATAACGAAGTTGGCATCAAATTCAGTTTTGGCGCGAATCTCAGCGGCAAAATCGGCGTAGGACCTGTCTGGTGTGTATTGGCCTGCCTTGCCCATAAGCGCGAAAGTCGCGTGCTTGCCTAATTCGACAGCGGGCTGGTCATACGTATTAATGTCCAAAAGAGCGCCAGCGAATGAGGTCGTCGCTTCGAAAAGGAAAATGAACTGGCCAACGGTGTAGGCGTCGATTTTCGGGAATAGCACCGTTACGCAGGGGCGATTGCTGGCGCAGAGGGCGTATTCGGTTGCCTTTTTCTCGGCGTTGAGCAGCTCGCCCATATCTTTTTTGGCAAGGTAGGCAAGCTCAGGGGCGGATTTGGGCGGAGCGGGAATCCTGATTTTTCTGCCAAAATCCTGGATTTCGAGCAGCGTAAAAATCTTGTCGTTTGGCCCTTCGCGATACAACTGGACCTGGCTGTGCTGGTCGGTTGCGCCAAGGGCCTTTACAGGTGTCGGGCCGACGTATGCCTCGCCACCATCGAGGAAGTATTTCTTGCCTAACGATTCCGCCCAAAGCTGGCGATACCAATCGGCGAAACTGTAAAGGGCGGAACTGTAGGGCATCATCACGGATATTCTTTTGCCGCGGTTGTAATAGTGAATCTGAATCGCTGCGTTGATTGCGGCGGGGTTTTTGAAGAAGTCGGGATTCGTTACGCGGGTGTGCATATCGGCTGCGCCCGCGAGAAGCTGGTCGATATTTATGCCCGTCATCGCTGCGCTGAAAAGGCCTACGGCTGAAAGGACGCTGAATCGCCCCCCTACCCCATCGGGGACGACGAGCGTGGACAGGCCGGCGTCGGTGGCGATTTTGCGGAGCGTGCTTTCTTCGAGGCCGGTGGTCGCGACGACGCGGTCTTTGAGTTTTTCTTTGCCAAAACGGGTTTCGAGCATTTTCTGGACAATCATAAATTGCGACGCGGTTTCAGCCGTCTTGCCCGATTTGCTTATGACGTTGAAGACCGTTTTGCCAAGTCGAGGCGTGATGAAGTCAAGGAATGAGCCGAAGTGCGCGGGGTCAATGTTATCGAATACAAATAACCTCGGCCCCTTCCGCTTGTTGTTGTCTAAGTTATAGGTAAATGGATTGAGTGCGTTTTGCAGGGCGATATTGCCCAGGGCCGAGCCGCCTATGCCGAGGACGACGAGGTTTTCACATTTGGGCTTGAATTGTTTGACTAACGCCTTGACGCTTTTGGCGATTTGCGGGTCGCCGGGGAGCAGGCCATAGCGGGAGTTGCCTGTGAGGATTTCGTCTTTGATTTTGGGAATCAGGGGCGTTGTTTGTTTGGCTAATTCATCCAACTGCTGAGGGGTTATGCCGTGTTCCGGGCCGATTACGTCAGCTAAGACATTTTTGTAGTAGAACTGAATTTGTTTGCCAGCCATATTCATCCTTTCATCTTTTTATCTGCTATCTCCGACGTTGATACGGAAGGGAATAGTGTATTCATTCTGAGAAAAATTTCAATGATTTTTAACCACCCCCACACTTGTCTGCGACAAATAGCCGTGGGGGCTACGCAGGGCTTCGCGGATTAGCACGGATTAGACGGATTTAATTAGCCACGAAAAGGCACAAAAAGATTAGACGCTGATTGCGCAGGTTACGCTGTTTCTTAGACACTGATTAACACTGATTTACACTGTTCTTTAGCCACAGATTTCCGAAACGGGCTCTCCGCTTCGCTTTGTGTCACTGATTGCACTGCTTCTGCTCAGCTTGGTGTTCTCGACATGGCCAATTCTCCAAACGTGGTTTGTGCGATTGACCAGTGTCTTCGTCCACCGGGTGGCTAAAAGACAGCCCCCTCTTCTTTGAAGCCGAGCAAAATTTAATTCCCCCCTACGTCTGCCGCCCCTTCGGGGCAACGCCTAAAGCGTTTACCGGCTGCCAACTTTTTCTATTGCCCTTTTATAAAGCTGACTGTTTAGACGCAGATTCCTTCGACAACTGCTCAGGGCAGGCAGATTTGGCCACAAAAATGCACAAAAGGTTTAGACGCTGATTACGCAGGTTTCGCTGTTTTTTTCAGACACGGATTTACACAGGATTAACACTGTTTTTGCTTTTCTCCCCTATCTTTGGTCGCCATCGACTTTGATATACCTTATTATCTTTAAAAAAGAAATAATTCACATAACGCTCAACAAGGTCTGATATTTTATGAACATCTTCGCCGCTGACAGTCAAATATCCTCTATGAAAAAGATCGTTTCGCATACGCTTAAATCTTCTAAATAACTCAATGTCATTTTCCCATTTGTCAAATTTAGCTGTTTGAGCTAATTCAACAAATGTTTCATCCAAAGTTGGTCTTAAACGCTCGAATAGTTTATTAAAAAAACGAAGAAGGTCTTTTGAGTTATCTCCTGTATGTTTTCGAATTGACTCACGAATAGATTTTGCCCTGTGTTTATTCTCAATACTTATTTTTGAATCGGATAACATATTTAAAACGCACTCAAGCGGAATAAACAAATCGATGAAATTATGAAGATTATTTCTCTCTGGCCAAGCCATTAAAAGCCAACGAAATATTATACTATATCTCTGTACGTCTTCATGAGGCAAATCCTTTAACTTTATTCCGATATTTTCAAGGTGTTTAATGCCATAGTCGCTAAGAGGCAATCGTTCAAGAATTTCCAATGCGGGGCCTGCATATCCAAAAGCCGATACTTCTCCTTCCCAAGCCAAAACGTTTTCATTGATAAGTTCTAATATGAATTGCCTATGAAGTCGAAGACCGATAATTCCAGCAATAAGATCGATGATATTTTTAAACTCATCTCTCCTGCCTTCTGACTGTTTCAATAAGAGGTCGCGTATTATGCCATCATCAGATACCACCTCGTTTGCTTTTGTACTTACTACGATTTCTAGAAAGAAAGGACCATGCTTTGAAGATTGGGTCGCATCAGCTTTGAATTCATATGTGCCTAATGGCACGTTTGTGCCGGGGATAAAATACTTTGAGCAATTAGATACTGACTGAATCCCATATTGAGGTTTGGGGCCGAAATAAATCTGCACATCATACTTATCAGAAACGATGAGATTGATTTTCACTTCTTCATGGCTGGATAGTGAACAACCTTTAGAATCAAAGAGATAGCGATAACCAATACGATTTCTTTTATCATCTGCCATATTATTAAAACGAAATTAGGTAACGAACATAATAATCTACAAGCTGTCCCCGGTTATTAATCCTACAGATTTTAGTCCTCGTCTCCACCAAGAGAATCTATGAAATCTTCCAAATCTTTTTTGGTTGGTTTCATCTTATCAATTACATTTTTAATATTTTCAACTTCTTCTTTTTTTAAGGATATATCATCGCTCAGCTCAAAGGCTTTTTTATCTTGCACAACCATTGTCATTATTAATTCCATAACAAAATCATGTAATTCTCCACCAAGTCTTCCCTCCGTGCATTCAAATGCAATCAAAGGTATTTTTCTTGAAACCTTTTCCACAACATGAGACTCAAATTCTTTTAAATCGGAAAATTTTAATTGATTAGTGCCAGCATACTCAACGAAACCTTTCGTAAGCCATGGTAAATAATCAGATGTACCCTTAACATCCTGAAAAGCACGATTGATAAGAGAAATATTTGCCGTTAATTCATTTTGATCTTCAGGTGGCTTAATATTAAAAAACCATGAGTGCAGAAGAGTGTATCGTAAAATCCACAAATCTTTTATTAGTTGTTCCTCTTTTAAATTTTGCTTGGTTTTATTTTTGATTTCTTCAATCTTTGTTTCAATCTCTTTTTGAGTATTAAAGAGATCCTCAATATAATTTTCTAAAAACATCAAATGCATTCTCAGCTCTTCAACCATTTTTTTCTTATGCGATTCGTAAGTTTCTCCTGCAGGTAATGTTTTTTCAATCTCTTTTATACGTGCATTTACCACCTCTTTAATTTTTTCTATAGCTGAGTCTGGGTCTCTGAATTTAAGTTTCTGAGACTCGGCACTGATTTCTCTATTACGAGAAGAATTTCCCAATTGCCTACATATCTCTAATTTCTTAATTTTTTCTGGTCCGGCATTAACTTCTGAATATAATGCTTTTTCAGCTTCATCACAAACTTTTGCATATACTGCCGCCGATAGGATGTCATTAGAAGCTCTTTCTTCTCCCATAGCAATACGCATAGCAAGGTCGGGATTATCCCTGTATATTTTCTCGGCCATGTCTAACTGATCTTTTATATTATCCCTGCGATTCGAAACCCAATTAAAAAATCCCATAGTTTACCTCCTTTTAAAATCCTTGTTAATTTGCTCTCTCCAGTCTCATTTTTAAATCAGTTCCTTTCTGTTCATTTTGTATTTTACGAGCGAGCTACGTTTTGCTCCCGGGAAAATTATTCTGCAGCCTCACCTAAAAGTTTGCCTAAGTTTGCAAGGGCTTGTGCTGCTTTTTCATCAGGACGACTTTTTATGAGAACAGGCTCTCCTATGAGCTTAAACTTAAAAGTCTTGCAGATAGCTTTAACACTTTCAACAGCCTTGCCGCCGCCTCCATGAGTGACAAAGATACCACAGGGCTTATCTGTAACAGAACCCTGGGTTGGATAATACGTTCTGTCGAAGAAGTCTTTCAATCCTCCAGCCATGTAACTGAAATAATCTGGTGTCCCCACAGCAACAGCATCACAGGAAAGTAAGTCCTCAGCCGCAGCATGTAATGCTTCTTTAATAATAACTTTGGCCCCACTTACTTGTTTTGCGCCCTGAGCCAGGGCCTCTGCGGCAGCTTTTGTATTGCCGCTTTGGGAGTGATAGACAATAAGAACTTTACCCATTTTTGTGCTCCTTGTGTTATTTTTGCATTTATCAGGCAAAGCTATCCTGTTTTTTCCAAGCCGATATTTGTCAGATCCTCGCGGACATTTTCAATATTGCCGCGTAATCCATAAAATTGTTCGGCGAAAGACGCCGGGATTTTCATTTTGTTCACGGCCTTTTCAATATTATCGAGTCGCTGCGACAATTCTTCTCTATTGGCCCCCTTGGCCATCATATCTTTTTCCAGAACCATTAAGGCCCGATACCAGCGGAAGATACGCAAACGCATTTGCCAGCGATAGATGGCCGGGATGGTGCGCATTCCCGGTATTAAAACCAAAATCATCGGCACAAAAGCAACTAAAGTACGGTTAAGCAAACTGGCCAGCCAGAACGGCATATACCGGTAGAAAAAACTTTTGCCGGATTTATAGAAGCGGGCGGCATCCGGGCTGATTTGATATTCATGCTGGATGGCAGCAGGAAATTCGCCGCGACTGTGAGTTAATCCTGCGCCCGAATGTACTTCAGTTGCCGCTTCCAGTAACAAATCGGATAGCGCCGGATGGAGATCGGCTCGAGCAATAAGCTCAACAGTCGGGCTGACCAGACGTATATCATGGTCGGGAATATTTTTCCCGAAATCTATAGAACCCATAGGTAACACTGTTTTGTGCAAGTAAGTTATGCGGCGGATATAAGCATCGGCCTGAGAAAAATCAAAAAGTCTTATTCCCGGTTTGACCAGCAATACATGTACGGTCTTTGATGATGCCGAATCGCTCATCATAAAAGCTGCGTCAATTTCTCCCGCAAGCAGAGCAGCTTCTGCCTTTTCATCGTCCATTGCCAGGAGAGTCGTCGAACCGCCCGGCTTAATACCATTCAGGGCCAAAAGTTCTAATGCCAGCACATGAGTTCCCGTGCCTTCTTCACCGATGGCTAATCTTTTGCCCTCAAATTGAGAGAGCAAATCAAGAGGTTTCTCACTGCGGTAGAATATATGCAGCGGCTCGTAGGAAATGCTGCCCAGTGATACCAGCTTGTTGATATTTTGTCCTTTGGCCACTCCTGTTTGTACAAAACCGACATCAACCTTAAATGAGGGATTTTCCAGCCTTTCGAGATTTTCCAGCGATCCCTCGGACTTCAGTATCTTCAGCTTAACACCATTGCGTGCCAGTATTTTGGCATATTTTTCGGCATTTCTTTGAAAACTGGTTCCGTCATCGCCGCTGGAAAAGATAATAGTCTTGGGAGGAGCTGAATGAAAAAACCAGAACAAGGCAATGATTATAACCAGACCCATAAAAATTATGGCACTTAGCGATGCTGCGGGGCCAATGCCAAAAGTTTCGTTAAACGTTTGCTGAATTCGTGAAAAACCGGCAGAATTGCTTTTTTTGTTTTCCTTCATAATATTAATCCCTTATCCCATTGTGGCCATTCTCAAAAAGCTTAAATGGCATTATATAGTCCTGTTTTTCGTCTGCATATAGGAATGTTGCATAGTATCTCATGGGGTAAATCCTCACAAACGCAGTGTCAAAGGAAAATCAGCGTACAGCGGGTAGCGTGTGGCGGACAGTGTGTATTTAGTCGTTAGTATTTAGTATATCGTAATTCAGAGGATTAACCCCGCGGAATTATTTAGCGGCTTGCCACTCGCTGGTCATGGCAGGCACCGCATTTTTGGGCGGCAAAGGCTGGACACGAAACCGCCGGGAGGGTTTTGATTTTAGCGGTATCTGATTTCAATCCCACAGAAACGGCAGTTAAAGTCATTTCGCCGGCCTCTCGCCTTGACTGGACGATAATCTGCGCGAAGCCGTTGAAAACTTTTCGTTTCCAATCCTTTGCGGGGATAAAGACCTGCACGACGCCGGGGTCGGCATTCAACTCTTCATATTGACGCTTCACGACAAGAGGAGCACCCACAGCCGTATAAACATTTTTGCCCTCCTTTAAGATGCCGAGGTCGAGCTTGAAATTCTGATTGGGGGCATTACGCGAAATACCCTGCGAAATCAAACGCCCATTGACGTAAATGGACTGATTGTCGCTGATACTTTTTGTGAAGAGGGTAATTTTCATATCATCGCGGATGGCGGGCAACTGGAACGAGCCGCGAACGGCAATCAGGTTATCCGTCTTCGGGGCGTTTACCTCGGTGGCCTGTTTGAAGTCGGCCCAATTCGAATCATTGAAATCATACGCCACCTGCGGGAAATTCTCTTTATCGGCTATGAAGGCCATTTTCAACTGGCTAATCAACTCAGGCCTTGTGGTATCAAGGAACTGGTCCGGCTCGTGGCTGGAAGGGTCGCCGTTGCCGACGCCGAGGATTTTGCCCTGTCCATCGAGAGCAAACGATATTTCATTGCCGGCGGTTGGAACGACGCGTCCCTTATCGTCTTCGACCTGAACAGTTATAACCGATACATCCTGGCCATTGGCTTTGATTGAGTTGTGGTCCGGAATCAGGCGGATTGCGGCGGGTTGGCCTGTAGTTTCGACCTTATCGGTTATTATTTCTTTATTTGCTTTATACCCCTTCGCCAGAAGTGTCCCCGCCTCGTAATTGACATCCCACTGGATATGAGAAAGTTTGGGCATTGGTTTTCGGCCTAAGGATTTATCGTTGAGGAAAAGCTCCACTTCGTCGCAATTGCTATATGCCCAGACGTTAATGGATTTGCCAACTTTGCCTGCCCAATTCCAGTGAGGGAAAATATGCAGAACAGGTTCATCCGTCCACACCGATTTGAGGTAATAGAACGTGTCTTTCGGGAAGCCGCAGGTATCGAGGATACCACCCTCGTAAGATATCTGAGGCCAGCCGAAGGGGTTTGCCTCGCCTCGATAGTCGAAGCCGGTCCAGAAGAACAATCCGGCAACAAACGGGTGTTCGGCACAAAACTGGATTCCTTTTTCAATGCCGCGTCCTGCACGAGGGCCTGAAGGGTTGCGGTCTGACGGAGCCATGTGGGCGTTTGGCCTGTCGGTTTCGTAAATACCGCGAGTAGCGCTCGTGGTGGATTCTTCGGTAAGCATAGACGGCTGGCTGGGAAAGTTCTTGTGGTGCTCATCGATATTTCCGTGAACGATGTAATTATATCCCATCAAATCTATTACGGTTGAGATACCCTGTCCCCATCCCCCGCTGATTGCGGCTGTTACGCGGCGGGTCGGGTCAAGACACTGGACAACCGTCTGCATAGTCGAGGCAATGCGTGCGCCTTTAATGTTCCCTTCTATCGCCCATTCCTCGTTGCCGATGGACCAGGCGATAACGCAGGGATGATTGCGGTCGCGCAGAATCATTCTCTTGAGCTGCTGGAAGTGTTCGGGCGACGAACCTATAAGGCGGTTTTCGTCGAGGACGAGCATCCCGAGCCGGTCGCAGGTTTCGAGCAGTTCGGGAGTGGGCGGGTTATGAGAGCAGCGATAGGCGTTACAGCCCATTGCCTTTAATCTTTTTATCCGAAATTCCTGCAAAGCATCGGGTATGGCTGTACCCACGCCGGCGTGGTCCTGATGATTGTTTGTGCCTTTCAGGGCAACGTGTTTGCCGTTCAGGAAGAAACCTTCATTGGGGTCAAAACGAACCGAGCGTATGCCGAAAGTAGTTTCATAGCGGTCAACCACTGCGCCATTCGAACGCAGGGTCGTGATAAGTTTATGCAGATAAGGGGATTCGAGCGACCAGAGTTTGGGATTTTTGACGTCCATGACACAGGGATATTCTTTTGTTTCGCCGGGTTTGAGAATGATGGATTTTACTTTTCGTGTTGTAATCGATTTTCCATCGGCATCCTGAATGATTTGAGCAATATCGAAGGCGGCCTCGTTATTGCTATCATTGACGACGGTGGTTTGGGCGGTAATCCGGGCTGAATCGGGCTTAAGCTGGGAAGTCACAAAAGTTCCGTATTGTGCGACGTGCAGGGGCGATTGTTTAGTGAGCCAGACGTGGCGATATATTCCCGCCCCTTCGTAAAACCAGCCCTCTTCCATAGTGACATCGACGCGCACGGCGATTACGTTTTCGCCGCCATAATTGAGGTAATCGGTAATATCGTACTGGAAGCTGCTGTAGCCGGAGTGTTCCGTGCCTATGTAGAAACCGTTAATCCAGAGGCGGGAGTCGCGGTGAACGCCGTCGAATTCGATAACGATTCTGCGGCCGAGGTCGGATTGCGGAATGGTAAACTTTTTGCGATACCAGCCAACGCTATTCTCCGAGAAATTCCTGCCGACGGCTTTATAGCCGTGGCTATGGCTGCCTTTGCTGTCGAAAGGCATCTCTACCGCCCAGTCGTGGGGCAAATTGATGATGCGCCAGGCGCGATCGTCAAAATTCACCGCAGCGGGGCCATCTCCGTAACCGGTTTTGGTGAAATACGAAAAATAGGAGGTGCCGTTCTTAAAATCTTTGTCTGTGTCATAAGCGTGGCCTAACGCAAACAGCCAGTTTGAGTCCATTATCAGCCGCTCACGGCCCGGCTTGGCCACACTTGAGGTAAGAGTTTGACAGCCGGCTGTCAAAAGCAATTGGCCTAATATCAGGACTGCAAATAATGACTTTTGCTCCAGCTTCATTTTGTCGCTCCTGCTAATTTCATAACACTCATTTCCGCCTGCGGCTACAAAAAGCAGTTTAGTGATTACTCTGGAACTTTCAATTAGAAACTAGGCCAGTCAAGAAGCCAAGGAGTTTTGAGTTTTTAGTTGCTGATATGAATTCAATAATTGAAGAGGTCTCTAAGAGAATAATTTTTGCCTGTGGCGGCATTGAGGGCGTTCAGGACTTTGGTCTGGGCATTAATAGTCAATCTTCTGCCCTTTGCGGCACGCGAGACCATTTTGTGCGTAAGCTGCTGCGTTGAGGCAGCGACAAGGTCGTGCGGCTTCAAATTCAGCTTCGCCATAATCCCGGCAATCGGCTGCGGGCCAAGGTCTCTTTCGGTTCCGTCGGTCATATCGCGAACATTATACCCTGTTTTTGCGTCAAAAGACAGTGCCGTGGCAAGGTTGCACAGGCAAGGCAAATACGGTAATCTATCCGCCAGCGTGGCGAAACTGACGAAGGTAAATTGAGCAAAGGACCCAATATGAACAGACGGGACTTTCTAAGAACAGGCAGCGCAATCGCAGCAGCGGCGATTTCGGGATGCAAAACGCCGGCTGAAGTCAAGCCAGCCGCAGAATCACAAAAACAACCCCTTAAATTTCCCCGCTATCGCGGCTTTAACTTTCCGGTAGGTTTCGGCGCAAACGTCCCTCCAAGAAGGAAATTCGAGGAACAGGATTTCGAGATAATGAGGGAGTGGGGCTTTGACTTCGCGCGGATGCCGATGAATTACTGGAACTGGGCCAACAAAGACGACTGGTATAAGATTGACGAGAAGGTCATCAAGGAAATCGACGCAGTTGTGGAGAAGGGCAAGCAATACAAGATACATATCAATCTGAACCTGCACCGCATACCGGGGTATTGCATCAACGGGCGGGACCAGGAGCCGATGGACCTTTACGAAGATACGCCTGAAAGAATGCAGAAGGCGCTCGATGCGGCGGTCTTTCACTGGAAGATGTTCGCGAAACGGTATAAGGGGATACCGAGCACGCGACTGAGTTTCGATTTGATTAATGAGCCGCCCACTTTGAAAGAGGACACCCGTCACGTTGAGGTTGTTACGGCGCTGGTAAAGGGGATAAGGGAAGAGGACCCCAATCGACTGATTGTGGCGGACGGCAAAGACGTGGGCAGATTGCCTATTATGGGCATAGCGGATTTGGGCGTGGTTCAGAGCACTCGCGGGTATGACCCGATGAGCGTGAGTCACTATACGGCGGGCTGGGTGCCAAAGGAGTCATTTGAGTCGTCGGGCGAACCGACGTGGCCATTGAAAGCCGACGACGGCAAGATTTGGGACAAAGCGGCGCTGAGGGCAAAATTGATTGATACGTGGAAGCCGTTGATGGCAAAGGGCGTGCAGGTGCACGTGGGCGAATGGGGATGCTTTAACAAGACGCCTCACAACGTCGCGATTAGCTGGATGACAGATATGCTTTCGCTGTGGAAAGAAGTCGGCTGGGGATATTCGATGTGGAATTTGCGGGGGCCGTTCGGCGTTTTAGATAGCGGGCGCGAAGACGTGCAATATGAGGATTACAAAGGACACCAGTTAGACCGCAAGATGCTGGAACTGATAAAGGAATATTGAGAGTTTCCCCTGATTAGGAAGCAGTAAATATGAAAAAGACAGCTTTTATGTTTTCGCTGGCAATATTATGGCTTGCTTACGCCGGCGAAAACGCTTTCGCTGGCCAAAAGAAAACCTACGAAGCGGAAAACGGAAATCCGCTTGACGGCATTTCGGTTTTAGAGGACACAGCCGCAAGCGGCGGGAAATTCCTCCAAATGGGCAAAACCGGAGCAGTGGTCTTCCGTGTCGATGTAAACAGCGAGGGAAGATATACAATCGGCATCGGATACCGCTCGCCCAATAAAGACAATGCTCAGCGGATATTAATCAACGGCAAAGAATACGCGCCGGAAATCGGTTTCCCGGCAAGCTCGAAATGGGCAGAAATCGAAACCAACGCAGGATTGACCGCAGGCACCAACACCATCGAAATCCGTGCCCGGGGAAATATGGATATCGATTACATCAGTGTGTATGGGCCAATTTCCGAAAGGCCTGAAATCTCTCCTGTTACAAATACATTTTACAAAAACAAAACAACATCGGACCTGTTCGTTAAATTAGACAAGAACGGAAACAAGCTTGTCTCAATAACACAGAACGCCAAGCCCGTGCCTTTCGAGGAAAAAAGCGTCTCCTACACCCAAGACGGAGTAATGGTAAAAATACCAAAGGAGTATTTATCGTCGCTCGCAACGGGCAACGCCGAAATATCTTTTAATTTCAGCAATGCCGAACCTGTCAAATTCAAACTTGATGTAAGAAACGCAAAAATACAAGCAGAATGGACAATCGTTTCTTTAGATGTGAGTCACGGCGTGTCAGTTTTAATGCTTTTGCCCACGGGGAAAACCCTTCTTATTGACACGGGCACAGAACAGATGTGCAAAGAACGTGTCATTCCTTTCATGGACAGGCATCAAATCATTCCAGATTATTTGTGGATTACACATTATCACGACGACCACAGCGGCGGCCTGGGCCTGGTTACGGAAAAATACAAAAAACTCACCAAAAAGGATTACAAGGATTTCAATACGGGCGACCAATTTGTGTTTGAAGATGTAAATGTAACGATTCTGAACTCATACCAGGACGGCATAAGCAGCATTGACGAAAATCCCAAATCGCTGTCAATGAGAATGGAATACAACGGATTCGTTTATACCCACGGGGGAGATATTTACGGCCAAAACCAGCATCAAATACTTCAAAGATACGCACAGAAAAACAATTTGGATTTCTTAAAAACTCACGTCTATCACGCAAACCATCATTTTCACGGGTCGGTCGATACGGATTACCTGAAAACAATCGACCCGTATCTGTTTATTGTTTCAGGTGAAGAACATATTTACGGCAGAGGAGCTTATACACAGCAGGTGCAACGAGACGTTCTTCCATATCTTAAAAACGAACACAAGCGGCTCATCGAAGATTTGCTGTCATTCGAAGTTGGGCATACTGTCATCAGGGTGGCGGACTGCAACAACTGGAATTACGAAACCTATAAAGACCTTAACGCGGTAGTACCTTTTTTGAAGAATAATTGAGGGAGACAGGAATTATGTACTTTGGTAAACTCGTTTTCACGCTGTTTGTTTGCGTAGCTTCTTTTTCGCTTTGTGCCAATGCAGGAGAACCAAGTATGCCAAAAAAATCATCCGCAGATGTAAATCAGGCAACAAAAACAAAACCGACAGCAAGCGTAGCGAAGAAACCGGTAACGCCGAATGCTTCGCCGGAAGCAGTGAAGCTACTGGAATTTCTCTACGGCATTTCAGGCAAGCAGACGCTTGTCGGGCAGCACTGTGCGCCGCTTGTCGCGACGACGCAGCTTCAATCAAATGAAAAATGGACGGGACATTACCCGGCGCTGTGCGGATTTGATTTTGGTTTTAGTGCACCGGGGACATGGGACGGGATAAATTTTCGCCAGCAGATTGTGGATGAGGCAATTCGACGAAATAACGAGGGGTTCATCATCACGATGATGTGGCACGCGGTGCCCCCTACCGAAGAGGAGCCGGTTGATTTCAGGCAATCGATACAGAGCCATATAACAGACGAGCAGTGGAACGATTTAATCACGCCGGGGACAGCGGTTAACGAACGCTGGAAATCACAGGTGGATGTAATAGCGTTCTTCCTGAAACAACTGAAATACGCGGACGTGCCTGTGCTTTGGAGACCATATCACGAAATAAACGGCAATTTTTTCTGGTGGAATGGCAAGCCCGGCGAGAACGGCACGAAGAAGCTGTATCGAATGCTGTATGACCGGCTGGTAAATTTTCATAAGCTCAATAACCTGATATGGGTTTATAACTGCAACGAAATCAGGGAAAACGTGCTGCCTTATGACAGTGTTTACCCCGGTGATGACATGGTGGATATTCTCGCGACCGATGTTTACAAAAACGGCTTTGACCCGAATGATTATGACCAGTTACTTGCGTTGGCAGGTGACAAACCAATCGCGTTAGGCGAGGTGGGAACACCGCCGCCTCTGGAAAAGCTGCGCGAACAGCCCCGTTGGACATGGTTCATGGTTTGGGGAAATCTGCAATGGGGAGCCGACCGCGAGGCCTATGACTGCAATGAAACACTTACCTGGGAAAAACTGCCCTGGGTTAAAAACAAGAATCCGAAAATCCATTACCCGATTCTGAAATAAACAGCCACAGAGAACACAGAGGTCACAGAGAATTTTTATTTAGTATTTGAGATGCTTAAAGTTTCACGAGTTTTGCATATTTGAGCGCCAGGGATTTGGTCTGGCCTGTGTTGAACGCGACGGTAACAACGGAGTTATCGCCCATATCGGCGAAATCCTTCACAGTGCCTATGCCGAATTTTTTGTGGACGACGATGTCACCTTGCTTATAAAGAGATGATGATTGATGATTTGAAATTGTCGACTGTCGATTGTCGATTGTCGATTTCAAATAACCGTCGTCAATGCGTTCAACGGATTCGGAAAAGCTCAGGCCAAGCTCGAAGAGAAACTGCGATGGAATGGTGCGGAGGGTCTGGCCCCTGATTTGGCGATATTTGGCGAAAGCGATAAACAAGTTGACCTTGGCGCGTGTTATGCCAACAAAAAAGAGACGACGCTCTTCTTCGGTCTCGTCGTCGTTATCCGCGCTTCTTTCGTGAGGCAGCAAACCTTCTTCGACGCCGACGATAAAAACATTATCGAATTCGAGACCTTTTGCGGAATGCAGGGTCATCAACGCCACTCGCTCGACTGATGCGTTATATGCGTCGGCATCACTGAATAACGCGATTTGCTGGAGATAATCGACCAGCGCGGGAGTTTCGGTCTGCTTATCATATACGGCTGCTGCGCTGATTAGCTCTTCGACATTAGCAGCGGCGTCTTTGCCATCCGCACCTTCGGCAATCAATGACTTTTCGAGGCCTGAATCAGTGAAGACACGTTCGACCAGTTCAGCGACTGAGCCGGTGTCGTCTTTTCGGAAACCTTCAATCATATTAAGGAAAGCAGTGAGTTTGGCGGCGGTGGGCTTGGGGATACTCGATATCTGCGAAACGGTCCTGATTGCCTCATATAAGCTGATATTGCGACGGGAGGCATAATCCTGAACCTTGTCGATTGTGGTTTTGCCGATGCCTCGCGCGGGGGTATTGACGATTCGCAAAAGGGCAATCTTGTCGGCAGGATTAACGATGACCTTCAAATAGGCGAGGACGTCGCGGATTTCCTTTCGATTATAGAATTCGACGCCGCGAACGATTTG
>PLLM01000062.1 GCA_003141275.1 Phycisphaerales bacterium | reverse complement strand
TTAGTTTATCAAACCCGCAAACACTCCTACCGCGAATTTCCGCTGCGGGTCGCGGAGTTGGGTCTTGTCCACCGTCACGAGGCGAGCGGCGTAATACACGGGCTTTTCAGGGTGCGGCAATTCACACAGGACGATGCGCATATCTTCTGCACGCCGGACCAGATTGAGGCGGAAATCATCGGCGTTATCGAATTGACCTTCGAGATATACCGGGCGTTCGGCTTCAAGGATTTTCACATCGAGCTATCCACCAAACCCGAAAACCACATCGGCTCCGATGAAATATGGGAAACCGCCACCAACGCCCTCATCAATGCCCTTAAGCATAAGAATATCGATTACAAGGTCAACGAGGGCGACGGTGCCTTCTATGGCCCCAAGATTGATTTCCATATTGAGGATTCACTGAAACGCTCCTGGCAATTAGGCACTATCCAGCTTGATTTCTCGATGCCCCAGCGATTCGAGCTTGTCTATACCGACAAGGACAATACTGAAAAGGCGCCGGTTATGATTCACCGCGCGGTGCTTGGTTCATTAGAGCGGTTTATCGGGATTCTCATTGAGCATTACGCGGGCGATATGCCCTTGTGGCTTGCCCCCCAGCAGGTAGTCATCCTGCCCATAAGCGAAAAGACCAACGATTACGCCAAAGCGGTTGAAGCCCGGCTAAAGGCACAGGGGTTGCGCGTCTGGTGCGATTTGACTGATGAGAAAATCGGGGCAAAAATAGCCCGAACGCACGGCGACAAGCCGGCATATATGCTTGTGGTCGGGCCAAAGGAATCGCAGTCGGATTCCGTCAACGTCAGGATTCGCGGCCAGGAGCAGACAAAGACGCTGAAAGTGGATGAATTTGCGGCAATCGCCTCCAGGAAAATTGCCGATAAGCAGATAGAGCTGGCCTTGTAGGCCGATGAATTGGTTTAAGTTAACCGATAAGTAACCGTTTTATAGTTTTTGGAAAGGTGATAGTGAGTGATAATAAAAGTTAAGGGTTTGAAGATAAACGGAGGGATACGAGCTGATAAGGTTCGGCTCGTCGATGCGGAAAACAATCAGGTCGGCATAGTTGAGCGGCTTTTCGCCCTGGAAAAGTCCCGCGAGGCCAACCTGGACCTTGTGGAGGTATCGCCGACCAGCGACCCGCCTGTATGCCGGATAATGGATTATGGCAAGTGGGTTTATGAGCAGAAGCGAAAAGTCCGCGAGGGACGCAAAAAAACCCACCATGTCGGCGGGCTTAAGGAAGTTCGGCTGCGGCCCGAAACCGACGTACACGACATCGAAATCAAGGTCAAGCACGCCCGCGAGTTTATCGAAAAGGGGCACAAGGTTCAGTTTACGCTCATCTTCCGTGGTCGCCAGATGCTCCATAAGGACAAGGGCGCCGCGGTTCTTACCGGGATAGTCGAGGCCCTCAGCGACATAGCCAAGGTGGACCGTTCCAATGAGATGATGGGCAAGCGAATGACCCTTGTGGTCGCGCCCAAGTAGGGATTTTCAATTCTTTGGATATCGCCGGCCAGGGGGCTAAGCGACGTTTGAAAATAGAAAATTGAAAATCATAAATCAAGGCGGTTGACCTGCTTACGCAAATAGTGTATACTCCCCCATTCGCTCGTGGCAGACAATTATGGTTATGCGCCGCGATTTGGTGAATTTTTTCAGGGTATAAACAAATGCCTAAAACTAAAATGAAGACCCATAAGGGAATAAAAAAGAGATTCAAACTTACCGCCAGAGGAAAGCTGCTGTACAAGCATCCCTCCGGAAATCATTTAATGAACAGCAAGAACGCCAAGCGGCGAAAAAGGATAGCCGGCCCCGCCATTCTTACCGGGGTTTACGCTGAGAAAATCAAGGCGATGTTTGGCAAATAGCGTTATTTAGGCCCGCCTCGCCTGGAAAATCGAGAGTTCGCGACGGGTCAGCTGAGCAGTGAGTTGAGAAAGGAAACCGGGTATGCCAAGAATCAGGAAAGGCGCCGCAAGACGTCAGGCGCACAAAAGGGTTATGAAGCTGGTCTCGGGGTATCGCAGTTCCGCCGGCCATCTTTATCGTGCCGCGAAGGAAGCGGCTGTACGAGCTGGCGTTTACGCGCGTGCCGGTCGCAGGCTGCGCAAACGCGATTTCAGGTCCTTATGGATTACGCGATTGACCGCCGCCTGCCAGCAGCGTGGCATTATGTACAGCCGGCTTGTCAACGGCCTGAAAAAGGCAAATATCATTCTGAACCGCAAGATGCTCAGCGAAATAGCAATCGCCGACCCGGCTGCCTTTGACGCAATCGTCGCCGCAGCCAAACCTGCGAAAACTTAAAATTAACCGCCTCCCGTAAGGGACGCCTTACGGCGGAGAACGCTGAGGCCGCAAAGAAAAAATTAAATAATCTCTGCGTGTTCTGCGGTCTCCGCGGTAAAAAGAGATTGGCATGCTCGAACAGTTCGCCAAAATCGGTCAAGACGCCCTTGAGGAGCTAAAAGCTGTCGCCGATTCCGCGGCACTGGAGCAATTCCGCCTGAAATACCTAAGCAGAAAAGGCCTTGTCACTAATATACTGGCGCAGATAGGGAAAGTAGCAGAAGAAGACAGACGCGCTGCAGGACAGCTTGGAAATAGAATCAAAAACGAAGTAAACGCTGCATTCGAGCAGCTTAAAGAAAAAATCACCCAAACCCAGCAGGCCAAAAGTCGGCATCTGATTGACGTTACCCTGCCTGGGACACGACCCCGAATCGGCAAACGGCACGTCATCAATCAGACCACAAACGAGCTTCTTGAAATATTCGCCCGAATGGGTTTTGCCGTCGCATACGGGCCGGAGGTCGAGGACGAATGGCACAACTTCGTCGCGCTGAATATCCCCGCAGAGCATCCCGCACGCGACCCATTGGATAACTTTTACGTCGATGACCAGACCCTTTTGCGGAGTCAGACCTCGACAATCCAGATTCGCGTGATGGAAAAACAAAAGCCCCCTATCCGCGTCGTCGCGCCTGGCAGAGTTTATCGTCCCGATACTGTTGACGCAACGCATATGTTTATGTTCCACCAGCTCGAAGCGCTTGTCGTCGATGAGGGCATTACTATGGTCGATATGAAGACCACCATCGACCAGTTCATTAAGGTGTTCCTTGGCAAAGACGCGAAATGGCGTTTCCGCCCGAGCTTTTTCCCGTTCACCGAGCCGAGCGCAGAAGTGGATTTGCTGTTAGTTGACAAGACGGGCAAGGAGGCCTGGGTCGAGATGGGCGGCTGCGGCATGGTTGACCCCAATGTCTTTGACGCGGTGGGCATCGACAGCGAAAAATATACCGGCTGGGCCTTCGGCTTCGGCATCGAACGCCTTGCTATGCGAAAATATGGCATTACTGATATTCGCCTGTTTTACGAAAACGACCTTCGTTTCCTACAGCAGTTCTAAAATTGAATCGCTAATTGCGGAGACCGCGATATGAGTTACAAAGGCATAATACTTGCGGGCGGGAGCGGCACCCGGCTGCACCCCGTCACAAAGGCCATAAGCAAACAGCTTATCCCCATATATGACAAGCCGATGGTTTACTATCCGCTGACGACGCTGATGCTGGCGGGCATAAAAGAGATTCTGGTTATCAGCACGCCAACCGACCTGCCAATGTATAAAAAGGTCCTCGGCGACGGTTCGCAGTGGGGTATCCGGCTCGAATACGCGGAACAACCCAGACCCGAAGGACTTGCCCAGGCATTCATCATCGGCAAAAAGTTTCTCGCGGGTTCTCCTGCTTGTCTCATACTCGGCGACAACATTTTCTACGGTCACGGCCTTGTAGATTCGCTCAAAAAAGCCGTAAGCAACGAAACCGGCGCTACAATTTTCGGCTACTGGGTAAGAGACCCGCAACGATATGGCGTCATCGAGTTCGATAAAGCAGGCACGGTCATATCAATCGAGGAAAAGCCGCAAAAACCGAAATCCAATTACGCGGCTGTAGGTCTTTACTTCTACGACTCGCAGGTCTGCGACATCGCCGCGACCATCAAACCCTCGGCCAGGGGCGAGCTTGAAATCACCGACCTCAACAACGCTTATCGGAAAAACAACAAGCTGCAGGTTGAATTGCTCGGACGCGGCACCGCCTGGCTCGATACGGGGACGCCCGAATCGATGCTTCAGGCCGCTAATTTTGTCCAGACCGTTCAGCAAAGACAGGGCCTGATGATTGCCTGCCCCGAAGAAATAGCGTTTCATCTCGGCCTTATCGACGTTAAACAGTTGATTAAACTTGCCGAACCCTTAGCCAAAAACTGGTATGGGCAATACCTGCTTGCCCTTGTGGATGAGCGCCGCTAAATGAAAGTTACACAAACCAAATTGCCCGGCGTAATAGTATTCGAACCAGACGTGTTCGGCGACGCCCGGGGCTGGTTTGCGGAAACCTTCAGCGGCAAACGCTATGAAGAAGCGGGATTGAAATTGCCGTTTGTACAGGACAACGTCTCATTTTCAGAAAAGAACGTCCTGCGAGGTCTTCATTTCCAGTATCCGCATTCGCAGGGCAAATTGGTGCAGGTATTAACCGGCGAGGTTTTTGACGTGGCCGTAGATATCCGCGTCGGCTCGCCGACTTTCGGACAGTGGTTCGGCGAAACACTGTCGGCGGAAAATCACAAACAGATGTATATCCCGCCGGGTTTTGCTCACGGTTTTTGCGTCCTCAGCAACACCTCCTTGTTCTCTTATAAATGCACCGACTACTACAATCCTACGACCGAGGGCGGCATAATATGGAACGACCCGGATATTGGAATCACCTGGCCGGCTGATGCCCCAAAGATATCTAAAAAAGACACCGGCTATCCCCGGCTAAATGATATCCCTAAAGGCAAACTACCAAAATATGGTGAAAATAAATGAGCGATTCACCTGACAAAGTAATAATCCTGGGCGGCAAAGGCATGTTAGGCACCGAAGTGGCAGCGGAGTGCAAACGCCGGGGTATGGATTTCGAAATGTTCGACCTGCCCGAATTCGATATAACCAATACACACCAGCTGTTGAGCGTAATTCATCCGGCCCATACGATAGTCAATTGTGCCGCCTATACTAATGTTGAAAAGGCCGAGACCGAAACTGAGCTTGCCTTTCGCATCAATGCCGAGGCCGTAGGACTGCTCGCAACCTCCGCGAAAAAATCNNCCGAGAAGGACATTCCTCATCCCATAAACGCCTACGGCAGAACCAAACTGGCGGGCGAACGCCTGCTGGTTGAAAACCACTGCCACAACTGTATAATGCGGGTCGAGTGGACTTACGGGATGAAAGGCGATAACTTCGTAAAAAAAATTCTGCAAAAGGCGCGCACACAAAAAGATATGAAGATTGTCGACGACCAGGTTGGCTCGCCGACAGCGACGACTGAGGCGGCCAAGGCCGTTTGCGACCTTATACATAAAAAACCGACAGGCATTTATCATTTCGCAAGCCAGGGATACGTCAGCCGATTCGATGTCGCGAAGTTCATCGCCGAAAAGCTTGCCCTGGACGTACGGCTGACCCCCTGCAAAACCAGCGATTTTCCTTCCGCAGCGGCCAGGCCGCTAAACAGTAAATTTGATTGCAGCAAAATCAGGCCCCTGCTCAGCGGCCCGATTAAACCCTGGCAGGTACCTTTAGAGGAATTTCTAAAACAATTATGAAAAGATTGCTCGTTACAGGCGGCGCAGGTTTTATCGGCAGCAATTTCGTGCGGATGGTTCTTTCCGAACAACCCGATTGTTTCGTGGTCAATCTCGACAAGCTCACATACGCCGGAAATCTTGAAAATCTCGCCGGC
>PLLM01000017.1 GCA_003141275.1 Phycisphaerales bacterium | reverse complement strand
CCGATTTTATCAAGCTCATCCAGCATAAATACCGGATTTTTGGAACTCGCCTTGCGCAGCTCCTGCAGTATTCTGCCCGGCAGCGCGCCGATATACGTTCGCCTGTGCCCGCGTATGTCGGCCTCGTCCCGTATGCCGCCAAGCGATATCCGAATAAATTTCCTGCCCAGCGCCGCCGCGATGGATTTGCCCAGCGAGGTCTTGCCCACGCCGGGCGGGCCTACAAAGCAAAGTATCGGGCTTTTGCCCGTCGGGTTCAGTTTCCGCACCGCCAAAAATTCAAGGATGCGTTTTTTTACCTTTTTAAGATTGTAGTGGTCGCGGTTAAGTATGCGCTGCGCCTGGTTTATATCTATGCGGTCTTTTGTCCCTACCGACCACGGCAATTCGCAGACAAAATCCAGATACGTCCTTATCACGCTGTATTCCGGCGAAGCGGACATCATCTTGCTCAGCCGGTCAAGCTCACGCATCGCTTCCGTCTCCACGCGTTCGGGCATTTTCGCCTTCTTGATATTATCCGTGAGCTGCTTCAACTCCTCGGCTCTACTGTCCTCCTTGCCAAGCTCCGTCTGAATCGCCTTCAACTGCTCCTGCAGAAAATACTCGCGCTGGCTCTTTTCCACCGAATCGCGAACACGCCCCTGAATCTTGTGGCTCAACTCAAGAACATCAAGCTGATTGGCAAGCTCAACTGAAATCCGCTCTAACCGTTTGGCGGGGTCAAGCTCCTCCAGGAGTTTTTGCCTTTCGTCGGTTTTCAAGCTGATATTCGCCGCCAGATAATCCGACAGCGCCGTCGGCTCTTCTATCTCCTCGAGCAATGCCGACACTTCTTCCGGCACGTTGGGACTCAGCGCAATCACCCTGCTCGCCGTCTGCCGGACGTTCACCATCAGCGCACGCAACCGCTTGGTAATCCTCGCCGACGTATCCAGCAGCCGAACCTTTGCCTTCAAATACGGCTCGGTCGCCACCACACCCGTTACCTTAAACCGGGCTATGCCGTGAACGAAAATGCTTATCGAGCCCTGCGGCGCCTTGATAACTTTCAACACCATCGCCGCCGTACCAACCGCATAAAGGTCCGCGAAGTCCGGCTTGTCCGTGTCCGGCTTGCGCTGCGTCAAAATTCCTATCACCGTCTCATTTGGAACAACGTCCTTCAGCAGCGCCTTGCTCTTTTCCCTGCCGACCGCCAGCGGCGCAACCGTCCCCGGAAAAACAACCGCATTTCTTATCGCAAGGATTCCAAGCTCGTCAGGCAACTCGAACTTGTTATTATCTGCCTGGCGATTGTCCTGCTTGCCGCCCCGCCCACCTGATGCGGAACCCTTTACCGGCCGTTCCATCGCCAATATCTCATCCGGCCACGTCTCCGGCGTATAAATAAAATCTTTCAAACTGCTGCCCATCTTGCCCCTATATCCAACTGTTTCCAAAATAATCGTTGTTGTCTTTACCTATTTTGTACAAACCTAACATACACTTTGGCCTGTGCAAAGTTTTAATTTAGCAAAAATTCCAGATTACCCTTCTTCCGCCGGGCCGTTCCACGCCGACATCCTGCCAAGCTGCTCATTACCCCACTGCGCCATCTCGTCCTTTTCAATCTGCCGACGTATCTCGCTCATCAGGCGCTGATAAAACCTCAGATTGTGAATCGTCGTCAGAATCGGCCCCATCATCTCGCCTACATTAAAGAAGTGACGGATTGCCGCCCTCGAAAATTGCCCGCAGGCGTAACAATCGCAGTCCCGCTCAATAGGCCCGGCGTCGGTTATATGCTCGTTATTTCGCATCCGCACCGGCCCATTCATTGTGAACGCATATGCGTTTCGCCCATTGCGGGTCGGCAGCACGCAGTCGAACATATCCACGCCCGCCATCACCGCCGCGATAATATCCGCCGGCATCCCAACTCCCATCAAATATCTCGGCTTATCTTCAGGCAAAAACGGTGCGGTATGCCCGACCGTCCTTATCATATTTTCATGTCCCTCGCCGATGGCAAGCCCGCCCATTGCGTAACCGTCAAAATCCATCTTCACCAACTCCGCCGAGCAACGCTGCCTCATTGCCAAATCTATCCCTCCCTGCACTATCCCGAAAAGCATCTGTTTCGAGTTGTTGTGCGCGTCTTTGCATCGTTTCGCCCAGCGAACGGTCCTGTCTACCGCCCGCTCTAATTCCGCCTGCTCACAACCAAACGCAGGGCACTGGTCAAAGCACATCGCGATATCGCAGCCCAGCCGATTCTGAATCTTAGTCGCGCCCTCAGCATCCAAATACACCTTCGCCCCATCAATATGGCTGGCAAATTCGACGCCATCGTCGTCAATCTTTGTCAGCGAGCTAAGCGAAAATACCTGATAGCCCCCGCTGTCGGTCAATATAGGCCTGTCCCAGCCCATGAATTTGTGCAACCCGCCGATACTTTCTATCGCGTCAACGCCGGGGCGCAGCATCAAATGATAGGTGTTGGCGAGTATGATTTCCGCGCCAACTTCCAGCAGTTGCGCGGGCGTGATACCCTTGACTGTTCCAGCCGTCCCCACCGGCATAAACGCTGGCGTCGAAACTTCCCCGTGCGCCGTCTTCAAAACCCCGCGCCTGGCTGCACTATTCTTATCCCGGCACTCTACCTCAAAGCCATTCATTTAGTAAGCTTTCACTAATTTTGAGCCGGGATAATAATAGGAGAGAATCTCGCCAGCGGTCTTACCCTGCATTGCCATCCCCTGCGCTCCGCACTGGCACATCCCAACGCCGTGCCCGAACCCTCTGCCCGCCAGAAACGCAATCTTGTTTTCTATAATGGCAATTTTGCAGGCGACGCTGCGAATCCTGTTGCCCGCCGGGTCAATCGTCAGCCGGAGGTCTTCCGCCCTCAAAAAATCGCTCCTGCCGTTGGTGCCGGTAAGTTTCACCATTGTAATGCGAGAAAAATCCGGGTAGTCGCTTTGTTTGACCGCGGTGATGTTCGCGATTTCGCCAAGTCCATTAAGCTGCGGATATTTTTTCTGCAAGGCAATCGTAACCGCTCTTCTGTCAAACTGGACCATCGGCCAGAAAAATACATCCGGCCTTGCCACTCCCCTGCAATACGGACAATCTACTCCCCTGAGAGACCAAAACGAATCCCCGAAAACGTTTTTGGCGTCCTCGGTATGCCCCCCGCAGCTTGAACTGTAATACGCCGGGAAAAGCTCCTCTCCAGACGCCCCTGCGCCGGGCAAACCCGCCTGCTCACAGACCAGAATCTCTCCCGCCGTATCGTTGACCGCCCTCCATACGCTTGCCGATTCACCCCTCAATCCCAAATAGACCTGGCTGGCCTGCGTCCTTGCCACATCCCAGTTACGCATACCGCCGAATTTATTCTTGTTGTACAGGCAATACGTTCTCGCGGCGACTGCCTGCGCTTTCAATGCCTCCGTCTCCCAGCGGTCGGGCATTTCCGCACCCACGACTCCAGCCAGATACGGCTCAAGAGGCACAATGTCTATCGCTTCGAACGTCAGCCCATCAACGTTGGCTTTCAGAAGCAGTTTGCCCCGAAACTCGTTGCCGTCCATCACGAATGTGAACGGCTCATCGGGCAAAATCGTAATCTCGCGGGTCGCAAATCTCCTGCCGCCGATTGTGAACTCCCCGCCCATAACGCCCACGCCCATCGGCTGCCCGCGATTGGTAAATATCGTATCGGAAATCAGAACGCTCCCGTCGCTGTTAAGTAAGCTAAAGCCCCCTCGCATCTTTACCGTGCAGTGATTCGCGTCATCGGCCAGCAGCACTCGCACCATAAAACGCTGTTCAGCGCTCATTTGCGGAGTACTTCGCAAGACCATTTGTTCGCGGCAACTGAAAAACGCCACGGCCCCGGCCAGCAGCATTCCCGCCAGCAGACAGTTGCCGATTGTTCTCCTGGCCCCGAAATCTTTACGCCACCCGGATTGCCGAAACCACATACTTTTAAGACCGCCTGCCATGCAAAATCTATTTCGCTGGCGCCCGCGAAACGTCTTCGCCCCCGTTTTGTAAAAACTTTATTCGAGCGTCCGCAGCGATAAACCGAGATTCGCCAGTACCCTTTTGACTTCGTTCAAGCTCGTTACGCCAAAATTCTTGCAGCCCAGCAGTTCAGCTTCGGTAATCCGCGTCAACTCTCCGACCGTGCGAAGGTTGAGCTTCAGCAGCGCCTTTTTCGCCCTCACCGACCATTGCAAATCCACTATCGGCTTGTTTGACAATCCCTGGTCCGCGACCGGCTCATCGACAACGCTGGTCTGTGTCGGCTCGACCGACCCGAACTGCCTGTCCTCAGGCATCATCCCAAGCTGTAAATTCTTCGAATCCAGAATCGCCTTTATCTCCCGCAAGCTTGTCTCGCCGAAATTCTTAAACGCGAGCAGCTCCGCCTCCGTCGTCCTCAAAAGGTCTCCAAGTGTATTCAGATTCATCTTCTTGAGACAATTCCTGCTTCTCACCGAAAGCTCAAAATCCGATAACGGCGTCTCGATAATCTGCATCTTGCGGGTTTTTTTCTTCTCCGTTTCCTCGTCATAAACCATCGTTTTAGAGCTTTCGATATCCTTCTGGAACAAAATCGCCCGCTTATGATTCGGATGACACGCCAAAACCTTATCAACGCAGCGTGCCGCCTTGTCATAATCACCCTTGTCCTCGTAAATCACCGCCAGATTCAGCAACGCGCTTGTGTACCCCGGCGATGATGAGGCAACCGCCTTGTAATAATCAATCGCCGCATCCTCATCGCCCGAAAGGTCGCATCGATACGCCAGGTGAAACATCGCTTCCTGATGCCTCGGCGAAAGCTCTAAGGCCGCCTTGTAGTTTTCTACCGCCTCCTCATACAGCCCCTGCGCCTCACGCAGCCGGCCAAGCTGATAATGGAATTCCGCGCTGACGTTCTTGAAATTACCGCAGCCCTTCATCTCTTTTTCCGCCGACTCGAAATTGCCGGCTATGCGATACGTGGCCGCTTTCTCCAGCGAAATCGCCAGTGAATCCGCTCCCTGTTTTGCACCGGCGTTAAGGTTATCTATCGCCTCATCGTATTTGCCAAGCCGACGAAGCGCAAACGCCAGGCACATAAATTTCTCTTTGCAGTCGATTCCCTTCTGCAGTTTCTCGACCGCTTCAGCGTCTCTGCCCAAGATAAACAGCCCTATGCCCGCGGCAAGACACCCTTTGCCTCCGGTCTTGCCTATATTTTGCTCGACCTGTCCGGCGAAAGCCAATCGGCTCGCCTCGCTCGAATGCACCCGTTCCGACAACTTTTTTATCTGCTCTATGCTCAGCAGCTCTTCGCCGAACAAATCGATCCCACTTTGCGCCTGTGCTATTGCTTCCATTAAGCTTCTCCTGAAAAAAACCGCCACCGCTCGGACTACAAACTCGGTTTGCCAAAGAAAGCGACATTATAGTCATCGCCGCCGTTTTTGCAATACCTTTTTAACACGCGATTGCCCGCCTGGACACGGGGAGGAAGAGTTCCCGGCAAATGTTCCCGCAAAAAATCAATTTTTGGGTTGGCCTGGGGAAAGGTCTCGAGGAACATCGTTTGGGGGCGGGGTTTTTCCTGCTTGCTCGATATTGGCGAGAATACCACGCGAGGCCTGGTCATTGGGGTCTTTATCAAGACAATAGCGTAAATGAGGGACGGCCAGTTGCGGTCGGCCTGTGCGATAAAAGACGAGGCCGAGATTATAGCGAGCGGTAAGGCAATCCGGCTGTTGCTGAACGGCAAGGGTAAGATAATTTTCCGCCTGCGACAGGAGATTTGCGTTTATACAAATAGCGCCAAGCGAGTTGAGGGAATTGACATTTTTGGGGTCGAGTTTGAGAATCCGCTGATGGATAGGAGCGGTGGCCTGCAGGCCGCCGGGGCCGGAGAGACGAAGAAGCGCGAGCAATTCGAGGATTTTTGGATTGTCGCGGTATATGTCCACGAGGGCCTGGACGTAACGTGGCCCCTGTTCATAAAGTCGCCGCATTTGCTGATAACGAACATCGTCCGGGAGGACGGCATAGGCCTTGTCGAGTCGGCCCGTCAACGCAAAGCGATTAGCTTCGGCACGAAGCTTAATGGCTTCACGCAACTGTTTTGTGGAATCGTCGGAGCCGGTGTTGGTCAGGCAGGGCCAGATGTCCTCCATCGGCTCGATAAAGTCGGCATTACGAAAGACGGGACCCTGGGAGTATCGCGTCATATACTGCGTAAAGGGGAGGTCGTCGGTATTGACCGGACCATCACCTGTCCATCGCCGGAGCGAATCCTCCGCACAAAGAAAGGAATCGAGGAAGCCGGCGGGGGTATGCAGGCCGTAGGGTTGGAGGTCTCGGCGGACTGGTTCGGCATTGAGGCGGTCCTGTAGTTTAGCCACGTCAATTTTAAGGGGCTCGGGCGTGGCGGCGAGCAGCACATAGGAGACGAAACGCGCCTGCTCGTCAACGCCGTGAACAACCCACATGCTAGCGTGAGGAAATACGGACTGGAAGGTTCTGGTGATGATTTTGAATTCGGCGACGCGCAGGCCGTGAATCGGAACCCACTCGACAAAGACGCCATCGTCGGTGAGGTGGTCACGGACCTGCTGATAAAACTCCTGAGTATAGAGAACCCAACTGTCACCGGATTTTGGATGTGTGGAGTCAGAGACAATGACTGGCCACTTTCTGGAGGAGGTCATAATGAAGTTTCGGCCGTCATCAATGACGACGTTGGCCTTTGGGTTTTGGAGGAGGCCGTTATTTTCCTGTGAGAGGAGGGCGGCGGCCTTGACGACGCTTTTTTCCAGGTCCACTATTGTGAGGGATTTAACTTCGGGCAAAACCGACGTTGCCCCGGCGGCAACTCCTCCGCCGAAACATATCATAAGGACGTCATCCGGTTTGGGGTGGAGCATTGGGGCAAGGTCGCCAATCATTTTAAAGCATAGCTGATGTGGGTACTCGAGAGGAACTTCAGAAATGCCGTTGATATAAACCGTCCTGCAATTGTTGATGCGGTTACGAGTCACTATGGCGGTGCCGGTTCGGCCTTCGCGGTAGAAGAGGATGTCAGTATGTTTTGCCAGGCCGAAATCCGTGGCGAGGAACACCCGCTGGCAGAGGTTCGATGGGACAACGGCAAGGAGCAGAATTAAGGCGACGGCATAGACGACGGCTGCGGGCAGCGTGAAACCACCTAAGAGCCAACGGCTTCTCAGATTGGCGCAGCCGAGCAGCGCAATCGCCATTAAACCATAGAGAAAGGATATGAACCACAAGCTCTTCTGGATGCCAAGAAAGGGGATGAGGACGAATATCGGCAAAAGCGCTCCGAGGACGGTCCCTATCGTATTGACCGCGAAGAGTAAACCCGTCCGGCGACCAAGGGTCTGGACGCGGCGTCCATATACGGCACACAAGAGAGGGAACGCCATACCCATCAGCACAGTGGGGAGGAATACGATGAGCAGGGCCATACCTTTCTGGTCGAACGGCGGAGGCGGTCCGCCGGCGAAAAGGAGTGCGCTGGTTATGAAAGTGGCAGGAACCGAAAGCGCAAGCAACATCTCTACAACGCCAAGCGTCAGCGCTGGTCGTCGAATTCGCCCCGCCAGCAAGCCATATATCAACCCGCCCAGACCGGCACCGAGGAGATAAACGCAGAGGATAGTAGGGAAGACATAAGTCGAACTGACTATAAAAGACATATATCGTATCCAGAGAACCTCGCACGCCAGACCCGCTAAGCCATTGAGAAACGCCAGGGACAAAAGCAACAGAGCCGGCATTTCCGGTTCTTCAATGTGGTCAGGTCGTTCGGTATGAGGGGTCGGGGGCACAGCGGGGATTGCCGAGAGCGCTGTATCGGCGCGCCATGACAGGGCCAAGGCCAGAATGGCGATTACGAAGTTGACGCCGACGGCCAATTGGTTTGTCCCTCGCAGACCGAACGTTCCTATCATCCAAAACCCACCTGCCAGGCAGCCAAGCGCGGCGCCGAGGGTGTTGACGCAATAAAGCAGGCCGATACGAGAGCCGATGGTTTTGTCGGAATCGGCAACCACCCGGACCAGAAGAGGCAACGTGGTACCCATCAGGAAACAGGGCACCACGAGAATAGCGAAAGACAAGGCGAAGCGGGCCAGCGTGCTGACCAAAAGCGAGTGTGGCGACAAAGCGGGGAGTGTGGGAACAAATAACCTCATCCAGTCAAGCATAGGCGGAATTGCCAGGGCACAGAGTGCAACAGCCGCCTGAACAAGGGCAAAGGCGAGCGTTCGACGGGAAACACTGTCCGCCAGACGACCTCCGAGAAGCCCGCCCAAACCAATGCCAGCCATATATGCACAAAGCACAATACTAATAGCGTAAGAGCTGTTGCCAAAGACAGTTACGAACTGACGGCTCCAGAGAACCTCAAACAAAAGCGACGTGGCCCCGGACAAAAAGAAACAGGCGTAGATGCCAAAACGAAACAAAGATATCCGGTGGGGCCGCGCAGGCAGGTTAGAAAAACTCACAGTCATACGGCCAAACGCTCCATATCAACCATAGCCGTTTTTTTGAGGTATCCTTCATCATCTTATAACAGTTCGATTAGCCGATACTACAGTTGTGAGCATACGCTTAAACCTCTAATATGTCAAGTTAAGGGGATTAATTTTAGGATTCCTGCTTTCGCAATAATAATAAAGGTGGTAATCTGTTTAATAAATAATGCCGTACTGATGGGAGTATAATTATGGATTGTCCGGTCTGCAAAAACGCGATGATAACGCTGGAATTGGCGGAGGTGGAGATTGACTATTGCACGGGCTGCAAAGGAGTATGGTTAGACACCGGCGAGCTTGAAATGCTTCTGAACGACGACGGGAAAGCGAAAAAGCTTATCAACTCATTTGCCAAAGATACGAGCAGCGGTGAAAAGGCGAGGCAATGCCCGATATGCGACAAAAAAATGGAAAAAATTGACGTGGGACACGACAAGCCAACGCTATTGATAGACAGGTGCTCAAAGGGAGATGGGCTGTGGTTTGACAGCGGCGAACTGAACGACATAATCGCCAGAGCCAAACTTGACGAGGGTAACAAAATAAAAAAAGTTCTGGCGGATATGTTCGGAGGGAAGTAGCACCCGGCTTCGCCGTAGCAAGCATACCGCAGAAGACGGAAAAACAAGTTACCGCGTTGCCGGGACAGGAACCTGATTTCACCCAGGGATTTCGCCGGTGCAAACTAATTTTTTTTATTCCGGAGAAAAAGGGTTGCCCTGTCGCTGGTTTTCGTCTTAAAATGCAGCGATTCGTGCCGAGCGGGCAAGCTGCAAATAAAAAGCTCAGGACAAAGCCGTGTTTTGGGAAACACTTGTGTGGTCACGGTTCAGATTGTCCGGCGAAAGTTAAATAATTATGAATGTTTTATAGAGCCGGCTGAATGCTAAACAGCAATAAAAAAACACCAGATATCGATTTTGTGACCTGCACGCAGGAATCACTTCTGCGGTTTTTTGATACATCTCTCAAAGGGCTGTCCGAAAAAGAAGTGATACAACGACTCGAGGAATACGGGTACAACGAGCCGGCTAAAAAGAAAAAGCGGACTGTTATTTTTCAGATTTTCTCCAAGTTTTTAAACCCGCTGGTGGTGGTTCTTTTGATTATCGCGGGCTTCTCGCTGTTTTTCGGCGAGAAAATAAGCGCCATCCTGGTGATATTGATGGCCTTTATTAGCGTATTTTTGTCATTCATTCAGGAATATCGAGCGGGAAAAGAGGCGGAACGGCTCAGCGAAATGGTAAGGGCCACGGCTACGGTGATTCGCAACGGCAAGCCAAGGGAAGTAAAGATACGAGAGATTGTTCCCGGAGACATCATCGACCTTTTTGCCGGGGATATGGTGCCTGCCGACCTGCGGATCATTTCCTGCAAGGACCTGTTCATCAATCAGGCATCTCTGACGGGCGAATCGTTTCCCGTTGAAAAAACCGCCGAGCCGCTGACTCCCAAGAGCCGTTCTCCTTCCGATTTAGTAAATATCGCGTTTATGGGCTCAAGCGTCATAAGCGGAACAGCGATTGGAGTTGTCGCTAAAACAGGGCTTGAGACCAGGTTCGGCGCGTTGTCCAAACGGCTGGCGGCAATATCCGTAGAGAGCAGTTTTGACAAAGGTATTCGCAGCTTCACCTGGCTGATGATAAGGATTATGGTCGTCCTTGTCCTCGTGATTTTCGCCATTAATGCCTTGCATAAGCGTGATATTATACAGTCACTTTTGTTTTCGCTGTCCGTTGCGGTCGGTCTTACGCCCGAAATGCTCCCGATGCTTGTGGCGATAAACCTCTCCAAGGGAGCGATCGCGATGTCCAAAAAGGACGTGATAGTAAAACGGCTCAACGCCATCCAGAATTTCGGCGCGATGGACGTGCTGTGCACCGACAAGACAGGAACGCTGACCCTCGACAGGATTGTAGTGGAACGACATTGCGACGTGGTGCGAAAAGAGGACGATGACGTTCTGCGTATGGCGTATATCAACAGCTTCTACCAGACCGGACTTAAAAACATTCTTGACCGGGCGATACTGTCTCATGGGAAAATTTTAGTCAAGCAATACAAAAAGGTCGATGAGGTGCCGTTCGATTTTTCACGCAAGGTAATGTCGGTGGTTGTAGAGGCGGACGGCAAACACCAGATTATTGTCAAAGGCGCACCTGAAGAGATTTACAGAAGATGCACAAAATTCGAGCTTGACGGCGAAATACTGGATTTGGACGAGGCCAAACTGGTCCTTGTCGAGCTGGAAAATGAATACAACGACCTCAGCGCAGAGGGTTTCCGCGTGCTGGCGATTGCATACAAGGATTTTTCCCAGCCCAAAAACGTTTATACCAAGGACGACGAGCAAAACCTCATCCTGAAAGGTTATATTGCCTTTCTGGACCCGCCGAAAGCGTCCGTTAAAAAGACCATCGAAACATTGAATAACCTCGGTATAGAGTTTAAGGTTCTTACCGGCGATAATGAGCTTGTTACAAAAAAGATTTGCAGCGACGTCGGTTTGAATATCAGGGGATTCGCGACCGGCGAACAGGTGGAAAAGGCAGATGACGCCGCGCTGGGAGAAATGGTCAAAACTACTACCGTCTTTGCCCGCCTTTCCCCGCTGCAAAAAGAGAGAGTCATTCACGCGTTGCACAAAAACGGACACATCGTAGGATATCTCGGCGATGGTATTAATGATGCACCGGCTCTCAAGGCCGCTGACGTCGGCATTTCCGTCGATAACGCCGTGGATATCGCCAAAGAAACGGCCGATATCATCCTTCTGAAAAAAAGTCTGCTGGTTCTCATCGACGGGGTAATCGAGGGACGAAAAACCTTCGGCAACATCATCAAATATATCAAGATGGGCTCCAGCTCCAACTTCGGCAATATGTTCAGTATGACGGGGGCAAGCTTGTTTTTGCCTTTTCTGCCGATGCTGCCAATTCAGATTCTTCTCAATAATTTTCTTTACGACCTGTCCCAGATTGCCATTCCTTCAGACAGCATCGATGAAGAATACCTTCTCAAGTCCAGGCCGTGGAACGTGGACTATATCAGAAAATTTATGATGTTCATCGGTCCCGTCAGCTCACTTTTTGATTTTATTACTTTCGGTGTTTTGTGGTTTATTTTTCACGCCTCGGCGCCGTTGTTCCAGACGGGCTGGTTTTTGGAATCCCTGTGCACCCAGACATTAGTCATTCATATCATCCGCACGGGAAAAGTGCCTTTCATTGAAAGCAAACCAAGCCAGTTTCTGCTTTTCACTTCGATTTATATTGTTTCTATTGCCCTTGTGCTGCCATTTCTTCCGCTTGGCAAATACCTTGGTTTTGTTGAGCCGCCTGCATCATTTTTCATAGCGCTGGCGCTCATGGTGCCGGCCTACTTACTTATGGTGCAGTTTGTTAAAAGCTGGTTCATAAAACGATACGGCTACGAATAAACAATAAATCGATACCGGCGGCTATATGGCAGCTATCGCTGCTCGCGGTTGACAAGTCCCTGTTTTGTCTTATAATCTGTCTGTGTGTTAAAGCTTACGGCAATCTCAAATCCGTGGAAGGGAAAAGACAAAGCGATTATTGAAGGAGAAAAAATATGGGTATAGGAATGATTGCACTGATTGTTTTGCTGGTGATTGCGGCGGGACTGCTTTTGGTAATCCTGTATGTAATCGGAACTTACAATGTTTTTGTCGGGCTTCGCAACCAGGTTGACAACGCATGGTCGCAGATAGACGTGCAGCTGAAGCGGCGTCACGACCTGATTCCCAATCTCGTCGAAACGGCCAAGGGCTATATGCAGCATGAGCGAGGAACATTCGAAGCAGTAACAAACGCCCGGGCACAGGCGATGGGAGCAAAGACGGTCGCGGATGCGGCAAAGGCAGAAGGTGCGCTGGGCGACGCTCTTAGCAAATTTATGCTTGTTGTCGAGAATTATCCTGACCTGAAGGCAAACCAGAACTTCCTGGCGTTACAGGAAGAGCTTTCGAGCACGGAGAACAAGATTGCGTTCGCCAGGCAGGCGTATAACGACCAGGCAATGTTCTTCAACAACAGGATACAGATGTTCCCGTCGAATATCGTGGCGGGGATATTCAGCTTCACCAAGCGGGATTTCTTTGAGGTTTCAGCGGCGGCTGAACGTGAAGCGCCGAAAGTCAGTTTCTAATAGAAAATATCACTTAAGAAGTTATGTGGGAACTGATACGGATAAATAAGAGGAATTCGGTCCTGCTGCTGCTGATGATGGCGGTGTGCCTGCTCGGGCTGGGCGCAGTTATCGGTATGGCTATCAGAGGGCCTGACGGCGGGGTGCTCGGGCTGATGATAGCGACGGGAATCTGGGTGGTGCTTACACTGATTAGCTTTTCATCGGGCGACCAGATTCTGCTCGCGGCAAGCAACGCAACCGCCGTTACGCACGACGTTCATCCGCAGTTGTTTAACGTCGTTGAAGAAATGTCGATTGCGGCAGGACTGCCAATGCCCAAGGTTTATATTATCAACGACCCCGCACCAAACGCGTTCGCGACTGGGCGCAACCCCAAATCAGCATCTGTGGCGGTTACGGCGGGATTGCTTGGGCGACTTAACCGCGATGAGTTACAGGGCGTTGTGGGACACGAGATGAGCCACATACTGCATCGGGACATTTTGTTTGTAACGCTGGCGGGGATTATGCTGGGGTCGGTGGCTCTCCTTTCGCAGGTCTTTTTGCGAGGGACGATGTACGGCGGAGGGTCGAGAAGAAGATTTTCATCCGGCGAGGGCAAAGGCGGAGGAGGAGCGGCGATAATACTGTTAATAATAGCGATTGTGGTAGCGATTCTGGCGCCGATTATGACGCAGTTGTTGTATTTCGCGTTGTCGAGGCGACGTGAGTACTTAGCCGACGCCGGCTCGGCTCGGCTGACGCGGTATCCGGAAGGGCTTGCCAGCGCTTTGGAGAAAATCGCGAACGACCGCGCCCCACAGCTCGCCTCGGCCAACAAGGTTACAGCGCCGATGTTCATAGTAAACCCGTTCAAGAAAGCGGGGCAATGGAACTTGTCAGACCTGACGAGCACACATCCGCCGATATCTGAAAGGATACGGATTTTGCGGAATATGTCGCAGGGAGCGTCATTGAAGGATTATTCGGACGCTTTTGTGAACGTGACAAAAAGCAGGACCGTTATGCCGGCATCGGCATTAACGAAAGAAGATATCGCCCTTAGGCAGGCAAGTGCGGAGGCCAAGAACGAGCAGAAGGAAAAGCAGCTTCGCCAAGTTGGGGATATTATGCGAAAGGTAAACGGTTTTGTCTTTTTGACGTGCGCGTGCGGAGTAACGCTGAAGATACCGCCGAATTATGCCGCTGCCACCGTAGAATGCCCGCGGTGCCACACGGTACATAACGTAAATAAGGCGTAATCACAACGAAACGCGAGATGAATTTATAAAAGAAGCAGGGCTGCAGTTGCAGGGAGGTTTGGTAGCTATGCAGCCCTGACTTTGCACGGTTTTGCTGGTTTCCCCCCAGCCGTCCCGTTCATTAGTATCTACGTTTATCGCGCCGGATAAGTTTATGTCATTCAAGGTAAAATTTTACTCGGCTATGCAGTAATCGTAATTATACCGCATAAAAGGTGTGTTATTGGTCAAGTAAGGCATTTATAACGGGAAAATCAGGGTTGCCCCTACTCGCGGCGCATCAACAGGCAAAAAAGAGGTTGTCTGCGGCCATCCTATAAAACAAACCCTACAAAAATGTCGGAATTAAGAGATACTAATCAACCGTTACGGATTCACCGGGTTTGAGGACTGTAACTTTGCAGCCAGCCAGTTTTTTGAAGTTGTCGGCGTCGGCCTGACTGCCTACGACATCGGCATCACCCCAGTGGCAAGGTATTGCCTGCCTGGGTTTGAACTGTTTTGTCGCGTCGGCGGCTTCGGCGGCATTCATAGTGAATTTGCCCCCTACCGGCAGCAAGGCAAGGTCGATATTTTTGAGGGCCTTCATTTCGTCGGTTAGGTCGGTATCGCCAGCGTAATATATGCGTTTACCAGCGATTTCGATTACGAACCCGAGCCAGTTACTGGATCTTTGGTGGTATTGTTTGGTGAGATTATAGGCGGGAATACCGGTTATTTTTATGCCATTGACGTCGATTGACTGGCCGGGTTTGAGGGCCTGGCCTTTTCCATGTTTTTGGATAACATCCTCCGCAGAAATGAACTTTGTAGCCATACCGGAAACCTTTGGGATATCTCCAGCGGAATAATGGTCGCCGTGGATGTGACTGACGAGAACAATGGTCGCGTCGTGCGGGGCATCTTTGAGTTTCCAGGGGTCGATATAAATTATGTCGCTGCCACTTGAAATTTTGAAGCTGGCGTGGCCGAACCATTGTAATTTCACAGACATGGTTTTCTCCTTCCCTTTTTGAACGGTGCGTTCTTCAGCAAAACCCTTATTTGCGCAAAAATTAACAACAAGTAATATCACGGTAACTGATAAAATCCGCTTTCTCATATCTGTCTCCTTAATTTTCTTTCGCAACCGAAACATCTTAGATATCGCGGCAAAATACCCTAATGCGTCTCAACCGTCAATTTAAAATAAAAGCCCCCTCCCAAACGTCTAACTTACCGGAACAGCTTGAAATTAAGCGACAAATTGAGTATAATAAAGTGGTTGTAAACCGAAGGTGTACCAGCCGGCAGCTAATTCAATCAGCGAGATGGAACAGTCAAAAATATGGGCGAAGAATTTGACGTATTGAGTTATCAGCAGCGAGAGCCGAGGATTCATATCCTGACTCTGGACAGGGTCCTGGGCCTGGACATTTACGACCGGCTGCATAACGGCAGCAAGACAAGGTTCTACGAATTAGTTGCCCCCAGGCAGACGGATTGGCAACTTCGGCTCGAAGAGATAGAGGCCATAGTTGACCGGACGGTTTACGCGAGAATGCTGATACTGGACGTGCGAAGAGCAACACTGCACAAACTGCAGCAGGCATACAACAAAATCGTCGGGTACAACCGCAAGGATTTGAATCGGTTCTGTTTTACAGTGCTGGTTGGTGATGGGCCGTTGAATTTATTCCAGCCGGGGAAACCGCCGGATGTTTTTGTGCCTTATCTTGCGAATCTGAGGAGAGATTATAACGCGGCGGTATTTTTCTTTGACCCGTTTATTCATTATGAGCCGGAAGAAACGGACTCGTCTATGGACGAAGATTTTATGCTGCCGAATAAACCGCCTCGACGACTGGCGTCTTATTTCCCAGAGGCGGGCGTAACGGTGGATTCAGTGAGGCGGTTTTTCAGGGCAGCAGAACAAAATGAGACGGTTAAAAAACAGCGGCTTAAAACGCTGGCAGCGTTATATTTGAAACGCATCGGGGAACAATTTCCAGAACACAAGGACTTTCTGCGCGGACTTTTATCCAAAAATGGGGCACAATTAGGCAGCGAGAAAATGAATCTGTACCCGGTATTTTTTGAGGAGTGGGTACACGAGCTTATGCAAAAGGCGGCAAATCTCCAGCAGGAATAAAAAGCCGAATCCTCCGGCTAACCCCTCGACAAATCGACGGACAGGCAGTCAGCCAAATTAGCGCATTACCCACGTTTTGTTTTCGAATTTGAGCTTCTGGTCGGCACGGAATTTGGGGTCGCCGGCGATCGAGTAGTTAAGCTCAAGGGTTTTGCGGAGATAGACTTTTACGGGATTGCCGTCCTTGTCTTTGTCGGCGGGATGGTCAACGGCGACTGTTTCATTGCTGAGGCCCCTGATGAATATGCTCACGCTTTTGGCGTTAGGGTCAAAGTCAGGCCAGATGACCGCGATATCAACAGTATTGTCCTGGCCTTGGAGAATTTTATCGCCTGCGTTTTCGAGAAGCTGGAGGAAGGGGTATTTACCCTGATGACGATTTTTTATCTTTTCAAAAAGAACGGCAGAAGTCCCCTTTATAGCCGGAACGGCCTGAAGGGTATCGGTAATAAGCTCGGCGGCAGGATAGAAATCGACGTCTTTACCCGACTTGTTGGTCAGTGTGAGAATCGTGTACCAGTAACGCTGCGGGGTGGCGCCATCAAGGGTAATCTGTTGTGGGTTCTCGAAACGGAGGTCGAGCGTCCAGTCACCGGATTTCTGGACGATGGCGGGCTGCGGGGCCGCCCAGCAAACACTGAACATCGCAAACATTAAAACGCCGATTACCAAACCTCTCATCGTTAATCCCTCATCAAAACGCTTAAATTTGGGTGCAACCCGTTCTTGCTGCCTCTATATTATATCGTCAAACGGGCCTAAAACCAAGCAAAATCCGGGGGCTGGGGTTTAAGATGCGATTCAACCCCTAAATTGAGGGGTTAAATTAGTCTGCATACCTTTACAAGGTAAAAAACCTTATGGTCGCTCCAGACAAGAACCTGCAAGTCGAGCCAGTAATAGGCGTCAATCGCTTCTCGCCGGGGGTAAAAGGCGGCAATCACATATGAACGGGTAATTTCTATTAAGGCAGTATCGGTTCAAATCGCCAAATATTCCAGGCACCGCCTCTATTAGAGCGGAAATAAACGAATTTGCCGGTATAGTCCCAGCAAGGGCTGTCATCCCATGAGCCGTTTGTCGTTAATTGTGTCTTTTTTGAACCATCGGTCGTCATCAGCCAAATATCATAGTTTTGCCTTTTTTGTGAATCCAGTCCCTCGTCCGAATCAAAGACTATCCACTTGCCATCGGGTGACCAAGACGGATTTCTCGCGTCATATTCATTATTTTGTGTCAACTGAGTTTCTTCGCTTCCATCGGTACCCATCACCCAAATTTGTTTTTTCTTAGTTAGCTTGTCCGGTCTAACAAACACAATTTTAGCACCGTCAGGAGACATGCTTGGCAATTGTCCTTCGCGTAGTTGTGTCGGTAACATCCCATTGGAATTTATCGACCATATCTGAGGTTCCTCAGCATCAGGAGGATTGGACGCATAAACAACAAAATTGCCGTCTGGTGAAACATTTGGAGAATAATCCTCTGCAGAGGTGCTTGTAATGTTGGTAATACCACCCCCACCATCGACCTTAATTCGCCACAGCGTCATATTAGATCTTGTCCGGTTGGAACTGAATATCAAGTATCCTCCATCAGGAGTGAATGCCGGGAACAAATCCTGCCACTTACCGTAAGTTACACGGGTTTTACCAAACGAACCAACCGTTGTCTTCCAAAGATTGCTGTATGATCTACCGTCGCTTTCCTGCATAAATTCGGCGTAAACAAGGATATCGCTGAGAGGCGAAAGAACAGGGTCCAAAATTTGTAGATTCGGATCCTCATTATTTGTAACGCGTGTTACGGTTTTGACCGTAGGAGATCTTTCGATAACTTCAAGATACGCCAATGTTGGCATCCTGCGAACGACGAGTTTCACACCCTTTTCGGTGGGCTCCGGAGCAATTGAAACAAGTTCGACCGGAACCATCTCTAATGGAATAGGATAATTGGTTTTATTTATCGGTTCGAGGAACATAACTGTTTTGCCGACTTCATATCCCTGCAACTTTGCGGTAATCACGTGTTGTTTGACATCTACAAAGGAAAGTTTTATGGTCAAAGGACTGATACCGCTTTCCCGGCCATCTATATAAATAATCGCTCCTGGAGGTTCTGTTGTTATTTGCACCGTTTTGGCAATTCTTTCAAGTTTTTTAATAGGGTACTCGGTTTGATCGGCCGGGTTGTATTTCACGATTACCTCGCCGTCGAGGTAATCTTCCGCTTTGGCCGCCACCCTGAATGCGTCGGTATTGGCAAAAGACATTTTTTTTGTCAGCGGGCTTATGCCGCTTTCCTCACCATTAATAAGCAGCTTAACCCCGGACGGCTCTGTTGTGATATGTACCGTCTTGGCAATTCGTTCAAGCATGATAGGATAATTGGTTTGACTGACCGGCTCGTATTTCACAAACTCTTCTTTGTCGCGATAATCTTCTTTTTTGGCTACCACCTTGAATACATCATCTTTGTCCTTGAAAGTTAACTTTTTAGTGAGCGGGCTTATGCCGCTTTCCTCGCCGTTTATAAACAGCTTAGCCCCATCCGGGTCGGTGGTAATAGTCACCGTCTTAGAGCAACCACAGATAAAAAGCAAAGAAATAATAAACCAACTCGTCCATAACGTTTTACTGATGTGTGTTTCCATTTTCCTATACCTCCCATTGAGTTTTTGATAACCATTGTGAATTATTGCTCGCAAACATTAACCTGCAAGATAACTTGCAGGACATTAACTCAAATACATATACCCTCTCCTATGCTTTGGTCGCACAAACCAAATAGATACAATTCCTAGCAATCTGAATATAAATGCTCGCCTGCCGGCAGTCAATACTTTGTTTTATTTTTGCGGTATGAATATTAGCGTGATGATTTAGTTCTATTTTGGCGGAACCAGTCGACGGTCCGTTTGAGGCCCTCATCGAAGGACATTTGGGCCTCGAAGCCGAAGAGTTGTTCGGCTCGCGAAACGTCGAGTCGGCGGCGTGGCTGGCCATCGGGGCTGGATGAGTCCCAGCGGATTTGACCTTTGAAGCCGGTGAGCTTTACAATTTTATCGACAAGGTCCTTGATAGTGATTTCAAACCCTGCGCCGATATTAACTGGTTGGGGACCGTTGTAATATTCGGTGGCCAGAAGGACGCCCTCTGCGGCATCATCTACATAAATAAACTCCCGTGAGGCCTTTCCGGTTCCCCAGCAGACGATATGGTCGTCGCCGGCGTCGATGGCATCGACACACTTTTTTATAAGGGCGGGGATGACGTGGGAGTTCTCGGGGTTGAAATTATCTCCCGGGCCGTAGAGATTCACGGGAACAAGGAATATGCTGTTGAAACCATATTCGGTGCGATAGGACTGGGATTGAACGAGGAGCATTTTTTTTGCCAGGCCGTAGGGTGCGTTTGTCTCCTCTGGGTAGCCGTTCCATAAATCGTCTTCTTTGAAGGGGACGGGGGTAAACTTTGGATACGAGCAGACAGTCCCGAGGGCGACTAATTTTTCGAGATTGCGAAGGCGCGCCTGTTCGATGAGCTGGACGCCCATCATAAGGTTCTCGTAGAAGAATTTGCCTGGGTGTTGGCGATTTGCACCGATGCCGCCTACGACGGCTGCGAGGTGAATGACAATATCAGGTTGCATATCATCATACATCCGGATAACGTCGGGGAGGTTGATGAGGTTGTAGTCCTCGATTTTGGGAACAAGGATATTTTTGCAACCGCGTTTCTGGAGACCATTAATAATGTAGCCGCCGAGGAAACCAGCGCCGCCAGTAACCACTATTCGTCTGTTTTTGAAGAAGTCGCTCATTGTTTTTTGTCGTGCTCGGCGATAATTTTCTCGTGCTCGGCGATTTTCATATCGGCATCGGTCATCATTTTCGCGAGTTCCCTGAAAGCGACCTTTGGTTTCCAGCCGAGGACTTTTTGTGCCTTGGTAGAGTCGCCCTGAAGCATATCCACTTCGGCGGGTCTAAAATACATAGGGTCAACTTCGACGTACTTGTGCCAGTCCATATTGAGATAGCCGAAGACCTCCTCGACAAACTCACGAACGGAATGGGATTCGCCGGTGGCTATCACAAAGTCGTCTGGTTTATCCTGCTGGAGGATGAGCCACATCGCCTCGACATAATCGCCGGCATAGCCCCAGTCGCGTTTGGCATCAAGATTGCCGAGGTAGAGCTTGTCCTGAAGGCCGAGTTTTATGCGAGTGGCGGCGCGGGTAATTTTCCGAGTAACGAACGTTTCGCCCCGGCGAGGGGACTCGTGATTGAACAGGATGCCGTTGCTGGCGAAAAGACCGTAAGCTTCGCGGTAATTGATGGTCTGCCAAAAGCTGTAAACCTTGGCGCAGGCGTAGGGGCTTCGGGGATAGAAGGGAGTTTTCTCGGTCTGCGGGACTTCGACGACTTTGCCGTACATTTCGCTGCTGGAGGCCTGATAGAACTTCGGGGGCGTTTTCATTCCACGGAGGGCTTCGAGCAGGCGGAGGGTTCCGAGTGCATCGACATTGACGGAGTAAATGGGGGTTTCGAAACTGACCTTGACGTGGCTTTGGGCGCCGAGGTTGTAAACTTCATCCGGCTGGATTTCATTAACGATTGAGGATAGGTTGCCGCCATCGGTGAGGTCGCCGTAAACAAGCCGAAGATGGGGTTTTTCGTGAGGGTCTTTATACAAATGGTCGATTCTGCCGGTGTGGAACGACGAACTTCTGCGGATGATACCCCAGACCTCGTAGCCCTTTTTAAGGAGAAGCTCGGTAAGATAGGAGCCATCCTGACCTGTAATACCCGTAACCAAAGCTTTTTTCATAGATATAGCGTCCTTTAAATAAAAGACAAAACGTCAACTGCCATCTTATATTAAACGTGAAAATACGAACAGGCAAGAGATAAAAGCCGCGATATTACCCGCTTTGCGCATAAAAAAGGCCGGACATTTCCGCCCGGCCTTTTGGATTTCGATTTTCGACGGCATTAATCTTTTAATTCGCGAACCCAGATATTTCTGAATTTAACCGGGTTGCCGTGGTCCTGCAGTGATAATGGCCTTTTATCTTCGTGCGGCACATAGTTGGTTAACGCGTGCGGGCCTATCCAGTTGGTCCCGCCCTGTAATTCGACGTTATCCTGAATGAGAACACCATTTTGAAATACGGTAAACCTCACCTTCCTGTCCACCTTGCCATTTTTGAAGGTGGGTTGGTGGAAAATTACGTCGTATGTCTGCCATTCGCCTGGTTTTCTACAGGCGTTGACAAGAGGCACGTTGCGGCCATAAAGCGCCCCGCACTGACCATCCGCATACGTCTTGTTATTGTATGAATCGAGCACCTGTACCTCATACATATCCATCAGAAATACGCCGCTGTTGCCGCGTCCCTGTGAGCTGCCCATTACCTTTTCCGGCGTGGCAAATTCGATATGAAGCTGGCAGGAGCCTAATTTCTGCTTTGTGCGAATGAAGCCGGCGTCTTTTACTGTTTCGAAATACCCTTCGCTGACCTTCCAGGGAAATGGCCCCCTGGGATTCTTCACGCCTTCCCATTTTGAAACATCATTACCCTCAAACAGCACAATCGCGTCCGAAGGAGCTGAACCAACCTTGTCGTAGCAGCTCGCCTCGCCCGGCGTAATCACCGGCGGCACGGGCCGATTCACATCGTGAACCATCCATTTTTGACCATCAGCTTCAACCCATTGTATGGTATTGGCATCCACCTTTTGAGCCGGTGGCTTGGCTGATTTTGCCTCAGTCTTTGTTGCTTTCGACTCTTTCGCTTCGGGCTTCTTTGCTGCGTTTGGCCCTGTGCAGCCGGTCATCGATGATAACAATACTATAACCACCAAACTTAAAATCGCGTTCCTGACCATTTTTGTTATCCTTTCAAAAACGATAAGTGTTCCCAAATCCCAACTTTATACCCAAAACCACCTCACTTGCCAAGTGCAAGGTTTCACATTGCGTAGCTGTGCAGGCCGGGGAAAGTTGAGGATTGCTATTAGTACACTGGTAGCATAAAATTCGTCCAAAATTATTATGACGGGATTAAAGTAAACATGAGCAAAGAATCTGAATACAACAAAGGAACTATTGATAGCCTCACATCGAACATGTTCCGTCAGGTTACTTGTCCCAAGAGTGACGCACTTACCGTATTCATTCCAAAAGACCAAAAACCGTCATCTGAGGTACAAAGGGTATTAGATGAAGCCGGCCCTCAAAGGTGGTTTCCGCAGGATGGAGGCCATTTGGTTAAAATTCCAAATGTGTTTGATTCTTATGATAAGAACATTTTCAAGCTTGAAAAGGATGCATGGAATCATGAGCATTGTGACAAGTGTGGGGCTACGATAAATTCTGGTGATCTCTGTTGGGCTGCTGAGCCGGACAATAATACATATTTATTTTGCGAGAGTTGCTATCAGAATCTAAAGCGAAAGTAATCGACCTCTAACACTTTTCACGACTAAGTAATTTTCATCCCGCACAGACCGCGTCATGTGCCCGAAATACGATATACGAACTACGAACGACGAAATCACATCGCGTAGCTGTGCAGGCCGGGGAAAAGCTTTGAGAGGTTCACCCATAAAAGGGTAATTATAATTACCACGAGGCCGACGACTGCCCAAAGCGAATTTATCCGCGGCAATCTCCTGCCGAACATATAGCGGAAATGGAAATAGCCCACGTAAACAAGCCAGGATACGAGTGACCATAATTCCTTCGGGTCCCAGCCCCACCAGTCGCCCCAGGCATTTTGTCCCCAGATACTTCCGAGAACAAGACCAAGCGTCAATAACGGAAAACCCGCACAAACCATTCGATACGTCGCCTCTTCAGGTTGTAGCACGGCCATCTTGGCCGTGTCTTCACGGGCTGGAAGCCCGTGCCACGCTAATTGCAAACTCGCCTGGACGGCCGCCTTAGCCATAAGAACATAAGAGAGCATATACACGAAGACGTGAGGGCCGAAAAGCCATGTTTGCAAAGCGGGTGGTAATTGCTGCGGCTCGGCGCTGAAAACGAACCCTGCCGGGAAAAACACAATCACCCCGATAAGCATATCAGCCACGATGCCGCCTACTCGCAAAACGCGACCGCAGAAAATCGAAATCGGATACGCCAGAACGCCGAGGCACAAAAACACCTCGAACAGATTCTGCAGCGGGATATGCCTGACATCGACCCAGCGATAAGCGAGAGCCGTACAACCAAGGAGAAAACCAATCAAAAAGAGAATGTGTCCTGCTTTTCGCTGACGCGACAACATCACGACAAACGCCAGCATATACCCGGCCATCGCGGCGTAAATCAGCAGACCCTGAATGGTATATTTAATTGCCATTATTTAATCTTCCATCTCCCTGTCGCCGAAGAGGTGCCGAAGCCAGAAATGCCAGAAAACCCCGGCACAGAGCAAAAGGTAGCCGAGAAAAACTATTCCAAGCCCCTTGTCGTTTGTTACGCCAAGTATGGTATATCGGCCCGCATCGCTGTCGTAACCCTGCTGATAAAAAAGATACCCGCCGTAATGCAACGGCTTATTGACCTCGATGCTTTTTCGCATAACGACCTTATTATCTTTAACGACCTCAACGTCGCTTAGAAAATCCTTAACCGACCTGCTATAAGAAAATTGCAGATTATCCTCGGGCCGGACGTGGCCGGGAAAACGCTCGAATACATATCTCGTCGCCTCGCTACCATCGGACTTTTTAAGCAGCACTTCGAGAGCCGGATTAGGCCCGCCGTTGGCATCCTCAATCGCAATTCTCTTGTCCCCTTCCCGCGTCAGCTTGAAGTTTTCAAATCGGCGAACTATTTCGACGCTTCCCAAATCGGCCCGTGGTGAGCTTGTCGAATCCACACCAAGCACATACTTTTGTCCCTGCTGGGCGGGAATCTTAAACCCCTCGCCATTTTGTGTCCTGATAATCAACTGCCCCGGCTGGTAATACTCGATTTTGAAATCCACCAGCTTTATCGCGAAGGGCAGCATCTTGATTACGCCGTCTTCCAATTCCACCGCCCGCTCGGTTGTCCCCTCGTTGATTATCATCTGACCCGTGCGAATCGTGTCCGTGCCGGATAATTTGTCCAGAACCTTAAACCCCGCCTGTGAGCCGATTATGCCGCCCGCAAGAATGATAATGCAGCCGAGATGAATCAGAAAAAGTCCCCGAAAACAAAGCAGCCGGCGAAACTGCGCTATCGCCAAGATTAACAGAACTGCAAAAGCAAGCCAGTAAACCGACAACGGTATCGAATTGAAAAACCCCTTCGCCCGCTCCGCCCCGATGAACGCCCCGTATATTGAAAAAACTATCAAAAACAGGATAAGAAGCAATCCTGCCCACAAGGCAACGCGTCTTAAACGATTTTTTATTCCCGCTTCCGGCATTATCGCTATACCCCTGAAACCTGCTGCGAATATAACGCATTATCACAAAAATAATTACGTTCGCAAGCACAATGCGGTTTTTGGCGTCGTAAGATATGGCAGTAGAGGTCAACGAGGGTTATAATAGGCCCGCTATGGAATTAGTGCTTCAGAGCGTAAATTATCACGATTGCCCGATTGGTCAGCGGGAAAAGGTGTCGCTTGCCAATGGCCAGCAGCAGGAAATGCTGCGCGCCCTGCTTGATAAAGAAGGCATAATGGAGGCGGCCATTTTGCAGACCTGCAACCGCACCGAAATTTACCTTTACGCCAAAAAAGACATCGACTGGAGACCGCCCGTCAGTAAGCTGATGGGACAATTGAGTGATGAGGCCGGGAAAACCTGGCAAAAATACTGCATACAAAAACGCGGTATCGACGTCGCACGACATTTGTTTGGCGTCGCCGCGGGCCTTGATTCGCAGATGCTTGGCGAAAACCAGATACTCTCTCAGGTAAAGGCCGCCTATATCGAGTCAATCGGCTGTCGTGCGAGCAGGTTTATCTTCCATCGGTTGTTTCATACCGCGTTTCGAGTCGGCAAGGCCGTGCGAACTCAAACCGATATCAACTGCGGCGCTGTCTCAATCAGCTTGGCCGCCGTTGAATTGGCAAAAGAAAAAATCAAATCCGATAAAGCCGTCGCAATGATAATCGGCGCAGGCGAAAACGCGGAACTGGCCGCAAGATACTTAGTCAAGGGGGGACTCAAACAACTGATTATCGCCAACCGCAACAAGGACAACGCCGGCGAGATGTGCGGACGATTAGGCACAGGACGAGTAATAGGCCTCGACGAAATACCCGACGCCCTCGATGAAGCCGATTTAGTAATCGCCTCAACAGGCGCAACACAGCCCGTCGTCAATTATGAAAACGTAAAAGATATACTCGGTAAACGCAAAAAACCGCTGCTGATAATAGATATCGCTGTCCCCAGGGATATCGACGAGCGTATCGCACAATTCGACTGCGTTACAATCGTCAATATCGACGACCTCGACAAGCGAATAGCCGTCAACAGGGAGAAACGCTCAACCGAAATCCCCAAAGCCGAAAAAATCGTCGATGACTTCACAAAACAATTCGCAAACTGGCGCGAGTCATTGGCCGTCGTCCCCGTTGTTACCCAGCTCACCCAAAGGGCGATTGAAATAGCCCGTGCCGAGGCCAGACGCTACGCGAAGGACTTCGGCCCCGCAAACGCAGCGAAACTCGAAACCTTTGCCGAATCACTCGCTAAAAAACTCCTCCACGGCCCGGTCAGCTTCCTCAAAGACGCAGGCGACGACGACCCCACCACCCAGCAGCTTCGCGCCCTTGACCTCGTAAATAAAATGTTCCTCCTCGACGAAGAGCAGCCGAAATGAAAAAAACGCTCACTATCGCGACTCGCACCGGCTCGCTGGCTATTGTCCAAACCCAAATCGTCGTTTCCGCAATACAAAAACTATATCCCGCCCTGAGCACAGTCGAAGGGCCCGCCCTCGACATCCGCATCAAAAAAATCGCAAGCGACGGCGATAAAGACCGCCGTACAACACTTTGGGAATTGAAAGAGACCGGCTTTTTCACATCACTTCTCGAAGACGCCCTGCTCGCAGGCGAAGCGGATGTAGCCGTTCATAGTTACAAGGATTTACCCACCGCGATTCGTGATGGTTTGACTATTGGCGCAGTCCTCGACCGCAAATTTCCCGAAGATTGTTTAGTATGCGCCTCACTAATAAAATCCCTCGATGAATTGCCCAAAGAAGCAATCGTCGGCACATCGAGCTTGCGAAGGACCGTCCAGGTAAAACGATTGCGCAGCGATTTAAAGTGTGTCCCCATACGAGGCAATGTTCTTACTCGCCTAAAAAAATTAGAACAAGGGGATTTCGACGCAATCGTTTTGGCGAGAGCTGGTCTTGAACGGCTTGGCTTAGCCGACAAGATTTCGATTATCTTTGACCCGACTAAATTTATCCCCTCGCCCGCACAGGGCGCTCTTGCGGTTGAGATTCGTGCTGATGATGCCGAAACAAAGGAAATCGTCTCGAAACTCGATGATAAAGATGCACGCATTACAACCACCGCTGAACGCGAGATCTTCTCCGCTCTTGGCTGCGGCTGTCACGCCCCAGCGGGAGTATTCGCACGTTTATCTGAAGGAAAGTTAACCATTTGGGGCTGTTTCAGCGACCCAGACGGCCAAAACTTCTCGCACGCAACCCTCTCCGGTCCAATCGCCGACTCCGCAAAATTAGCCCAATCCCTCGCAGACAAACTTCGGTAATTTATTCACCGCTGAGAACGAAAAGAACACAGAGTTTTTTTTTAGACACGGTTTAGAGAAAAAATAAATATGGCGTCCCCAGATTACATTTAATCAGGTTCTCCGCCGGCAAGAGGAGTAATAGTCACCGGCACGCCCTCGATTGCGGGCCGGACGCAGTCAGGAACTCTCATCGCCGCCAGAATACTGACAGCAGCGGCTACAGAGCCTATCAGGAATGTCCATTGGTAACCAAGATATTTCCAGACTATTCCGCCGACAAGAGGCATCGTGACGGCCGCGACATGATTCATTGCAACACCCATGCTGAGCGTCATTGTCTTTTCGTTTGGCGGCGCGAGCCTGCCGATATACGTCGTCAGCGCCATCGCGAAAACAAAGAAAGAACTATCCAGGAGGAAAACGCCGTAAAGAATGTATTTACTTNNCAAACTGTCATAAAGGAGTAATAGAAAACGAGTATCTTGCGTTCGCCAATGCGGTCGATAAGTCGGCCGACAACGGGCGAGCTAAACCACCCGACAGTCTGTACGACAATCCACATTATCAGCATCGTTGATAAGGGAGTACCATAAACTTTGACCAGTAAAAACCCCGCAAAGGCGAGAAATATTTGTTTCCGCCAGCCTTCGAGAAAGTTGAGCAGGTAGTAAAGACCGTACTTACGTCTGATTACCAGTCTGGGTTTTTCGGTTCTAATTTGGCGCGGGATATACAGACATGCTGCTGAGGCGATCAGTGCCGCCGAGCCAGCCACAATATATAAAGGCCGAATCGGAACTCCGGCAATGTCGAGCACGAGGGCACAGACAAGTCCCAAACCGGAACCGGCGGCTCCGGCGGCCTGAATCTGACCGATGCGCCGACCAACGCAATCCGGCTCGGCCAGCGCAAGAGCCATCGAATTCGGCAGGGGCATCCAGACGTGAAGCCCCTGACTCCAGACCAGACTCGCTATTATCAGCCAAAAATAATCGTGGACGAAACAGTAGCTGCCAAGCCCCACAGCAAGAAAAANNAGCGCGAAAATCCCGCAGCTTTCGCGGAACATCTCCAGAAGTCCCTGTTGGAACCCGCTCAGATTCATTTGCTCAACGGCGAAATTTGCGTTCAAAGCGATTTGCAGAGTCAGGGTAAATCCCACCGCCGCCGAAGCGATGCATAGGAATTTTAGCCCCCGTTTTCTTGTATGGTCGAGAGCCGAATCGATGTTTTCTCCAGTCTTCAGTTGTTCAGCCATTTTGAACAATATATGTATTTGTCGTTTGTGTGCAATAAAAAAGCCCCGCCTGCCCTGAGCAAATCCCGACCTGTCGGGATGCGTCGAAGGGTGCCTTTCCTGCCCCCTCCGTTCCAACTCAAAACTCAACACTTAAAACTAAAAACTATCTCAAACCCTGTGCGGCAAACCATTCAACGGACATTCTTCGCATTTAGGCGTCGGCTTACAGAAATCCTTGCCCAAATGAACAATAAGAGCGTGATATTCGTTAAAGAGTTGAATATCGGAGGGAAGATTCGATTCGAACATTTCCTGAATCTGGTGATAGTCAGCGCCTTCATCAATCAAATGATGACGCGAACATATTCGGGCAGTATAGGCATCGACAACAAATACAAGTCGATTCAGCGCGTAAAGCAAAATCGAGTCGGCTGTTTCCGGGCCGATACCTTTTACATTGAGCAGTTGTTGGCGCAGTTCAGCGGTCGGCACATTTTCGAGATTCTTCAATTCGCCGCAGTATTCTTCAAAGAACCAGTCGAGGAAGTTTTTCAGACGTTTGGCCTTTATATTGAAGTACCCGGCTGGCCGAATAAGAGCAGCAAGTTTCGTGATATCGAGACGATGCAGCTTCTCAGGATTTAGCGCATCAGCGTTTTTAATATTGGTAATGGCCTTTTCGACGTTGGTCCAGTTGGTATTCTGGGTAAGAATCGCCCCAACGATAACCTCAAACGGCGTATCCCCCGGCCACCAGTCCTGCGGCCCAAACCGCTCGAAAAGCAAATCGTAAATCTCTTTCAGTTGTTCAGATAACATCGATACGATTATACAGGCACTCTGCCAGAATGGCGAGTGGCGGGTTGGCCGGCCTGCCAAAAATGGTTTCGCAACATCAGCGACAGAATTAACTTGTGCGACTTAACTTGTTATTTGAAAAGGAGTTAAACTAAAGGGATGGTATTATGGACAGGTTTGGTATATCATTTGCAGTTTATAGCCACCAATGGCTTGGCCATCCCTAACGGGAGACACTAAGACCCTAAGTAAAAATGTTGATATTTTAGTAAGGAGAGCAGGCAATGGCAGTGAAACAATTGGCGTTTGATGTTGCGGCCCGACAGGGATTATTGAAGGGCGTTGAGAAATTAGCAGCGGCGGTCAGGGCGACCTTGGGGCCGAGAGGTCGCAATGCGATTATCGATAAGGGCTGGGGCGGGCCAACCGTCACAAAAGACGGCGTTACCGTCGCGGAGGAAATCGAACTATCGGATAAAAACGAGAACATGGGCGCCAAGTTAGTCAAAGAGGCGGCCAGCAAAACTTCGAAAATCGCCGGCGACGGAACAACAACAGCGACCGTCCTGACCGAAGCGATGTTCACCGAGGCGTTCAGGAACTTGACCGCCGGCGCAGACGCGATGGCGATTAACCGCGGAATGCAGGAAGCGTCAAAAGCCGTGGTAGCGAAATTGCAGACACTCGCCAAACCCGTTGACATCAGCAAGAGAACCGACATCGTCAACGTCGCGTCAATCTCAGCAAACAACGACAGCGAAATCGGCAACAAGATGGCTGACGCATTTCAGCGCGTCGGCAAAGACGGCGTCATCACAATCGAAGACGGCAAAGGATTCGAGACGACGGTCGATTTCGTCGAAGGTATGCAGTTTGACCGCGGATACCTGTCGCCTCATTTCGTTACCAATCCCGATAATATGACCTGCGAGCTTGAAAAACCATTTATATTAGTTTACGAAGACAAAATCAGCAGCGTCGCGAAATTAGTGCCGTTGCTTGAAAAGTCAGCCAAAGCGAAAAGACCATTACTCATCATCGCAGAAGACGTCGAGAGCGAGGCGCTGGCGACATTAGTGGTCAACAAATTAAAGGGTATTATTCAGTGCGCCGCGGTTAAGGCCCCGGGTTATGGCGACAGACGCAAGGCAATGCTGGAAGATATCGCCGTATTGACCGGCGCAGACCCGATATTCAAGGATTTGGGAATCGAACTTGAAAACATCACCGCAAAGCAATTAGGTCAGGCCAAGAAGGTAACAATCGACGGTGACAACACGATTATCGTCGAAGGCGCGGGCGATGAGGCGGCAATCAAAGGAAGAATCAAGCAGATTCAGGATGAAATCTCGAAAACCACCAGCGACTACGACAAAGAAAAATTACAGGAACGTTTGGCGAAACTTACCGGCGGCGTCGCCCAGATTAACGTCGGCGGAGTAAGCGAAGCCGAAATGAAAGAGCGAAAAGCGAGAATCGAAGACGCACTGCACGCCACAAGGGCCGCCATACAGGAAGGCATCGTCCCCGGCGGCGGAGTAGCGCTGATTCGCTGCATCGACTCGATAAAGGCGTTGAAATTGACCGGCGATGAGAAGACCGGGGCCGCCATCGTCGCCAAGGCGTTGACGATGCCCTGCTACTGGATAGCGGCAAACGCCGGCGCGACAGCTAACTTAGTCGTGAGTAAGGTCGCGGAAGGCAAAGGCGCATTCGGCTACAACGCGGACAAAGACATCTACGAGGACCTGATAGCCGCCGGCGTCATCGACCCGGTAAAGGTAACAAGAATCGCCCTGCAAAACGCCGTGAGTATCGCGGGATTGCTGCTGACGACAGATTGCGTTATTACGGAAAAGCCGCAGGATAAAAAAGAGGGACATCAGCACCCCGGTATGGGTGGCATGGGAGGTATGGGCGGCGGCATGGGCGGTATGGGCGGCATGGACGATTACGGAATGTAAAATTAAAAATGAAGAATAGAAGATAAAAGGAGATTTGGATATGAAGTTGGCGCCATTGGATGACAGAGTGGTTATAAAACAGTCGGAAGCGGAAAAGAAAAGCGCGGGCGGAATCATACTGCCGGATGCGGCAAAGGAAAAACCGCAAAGAGGAAAAATTATCGCCGTCGGGCCGGGCAAAATTTTAGACAACGGCAAACGCGGCGAAATGAACGTCAAAAAAGGCGACGAGGTCCTTTACGCCAAATATACAGGCAACGAGATCGAGATTGACGGCGAAAACTACGTAATACTCCACGAAGGCGACATACTTGGCGTAATTGAGAAATAAAAAGAGATTGCCACGCCCCGATAAACGACATCGGGGCTCGCAATGACATTTTAATTTGATTGAGAGGTTGAAGATATGGCAAAGCAAATGATGTTTGATGATGCGGCGAGGCAGATGCTTAAGGAAGGTTTGTCCGAGTTGGCCGGCGCCGTGAAAGTTACATTAGGGCCTACGGGCAAAAACGTGATACTGCAGAAAAGCTGGGGTTCGCCGAAGGTTACAAAAGACGGCGTAAGCGTCAGCAAGGAAATCGAACTGCAGCAGCCCTTCAAGAATATGGGCGCTAAAATGGTCAACCAGGCGGCAAGCAAAACAGCCGACGAGGTTGGCGACGGCACGACGACGGCGACGATATTGGCGGAGGCGATATACACCGAGGGCCTCAAATACGTTACCGCGGGCGTCAACCCGATGGCGATACAGCGAGGAATCAACAAGGCGGTCGCCAAGGCCAGCGAATTCATAAAGTCGATTTCGACGCCGGTGAAAGGCGATGACATTGCCAAGGTGGCGACAATCAGCGCCAACAACAACGCATCGGTCGGAAAACTGCTCGCTGAAGCGATGGAGAAAGTGGGCAAAGACGGCGTCATAGAGATTGAAGAAGGCAAAGGCACGGAAAATGAAATCAGCGTCGTCGAGGGTATGCAATTCGACCGCGGCTACATATCGCCCTACTTTATGACCAATCCTGAAACGCTCGAATGCGTGCTTGAAGACGCGCATATCCTGCTGCACGAAAAGAAACTCTCGAACATTCGGGAAATAATACCGCTGCTCGAAAAAATCGCTCAGGTCGGCGGCTCATTATTGATTGTGGCAGAAGACGTCGAAGGCGAAGCCCTCGCGGCGCTTGTGATTAACCGGCTGCAGGGAGTCCTCAAGGTTTGCGCGGTCAAGGCGCCTGGATTCGGCGACAGACGCAAAGCGATGCTTCAGGATATGGCCACAGTGATTCACGGCGAGGTTATCAGCGAAGACCTCGGTATAAAATTAGAAAAGATTGAGCTGTCGCAATTAGGCAAGGCCAAGAAAATCGTCATTGATAAAGAAACCACAACGATAATCGAGGGCGCCGGCAGCAAAAAAGACATACAGGCAAGATGCGAGCAGATACGCAACCAGATGGAAAAAACAACGAGCAGCTACGATAAAGAGAAACTCCAGGAGCGACTCGCGAAACTCACCGGCGGCGTCGCGGTAATCAAGGCGGGAGCGGCCACAGAAACCGAAATGAAAGAGAAAAAAGACCTCCTCGATGACGCACTGCACGCCACAAAGGCAGCGGCGGCTGAAGGTATCGTCGCAGGCGGCGGCGTGGCGTTCCTGCGGGCGATAGCCGTAGTAGAAAAAGAAAAAAGCAAGGCAAAGGGCGACGAGCAAATCGGATTCGATATTATCGCCCAGGCGCTGCGCAAGCCCACGATGCAGATAGCGGATAATTCCGGCGAGCACGGCGACGTGATAGCCGAACAACTGCTCGAACGCTTGGGCAGTGAAAAGAATATCGGATACGACGCGAACAAGGGCGAGTTTGTGGATATGCTCAAGGCGGGCATCGTTGACCCGGCCAAGGTCGTGAGGACCGCCCTCGAGACAGCCGCATCGGTCGCAGGACTGATGCTGACTACCAGCGTGCTGATTACCGACCTGAAAGACGACGACAAAGACGCCGAGCCGATTGCCGGTTCCGTAAGATAATTCGATGCTCGATACCACCAGGCCCCTCAATGAATTGGGGGCTTAATTTATGGCTAAACGTGATTATTACGAGGTTTTAGGGGTTGCGAAGAACGCCTCGCCGGATGAAATAAAACGCGCGTATCGGCGGATGGCGATAAAGCACCACCCCGACAAAAACCCCGACAATAAAAAAGAAGCCGAGGTGAAATTCAAGGAATGCGCCGAGGCATACGAAGTCCTCAGCGACACCGAGAAACGGCAGCGATATGACCAGTTTGGCCACGACGGTCTTCGCGGCTCGGGCGTGCGCGACTATTCGCATATGCGCTGGCAGGATATCGGCAGNNCTTCGAGGACATATTCGGCTTCGGAGACCTCGGCGACCTTTTCGGAGGCGGGGCACGTAGTCGAAGGGGCGCCAGACGAGGACCGACAAGAGGTTACGACCTTGAGACAATGGTCGAACTGTCCCTGCAGGAAGTGGCCAAGGGAACGGAAAAAACAATCGAATTCACGCGCCAGGATTTGTGCGGCGAATGCAGCGGCACAGGCAGCGCGAAAGGTGCCAGGCCCGGGGCGTGCCCAACATGCAGAGGCAGCGGCCAAATCGCGAGAGGCGGCGGATTCTTCCAGATGGTCTCGACCTGCCCGCAATGCCGGGGCACCGGAGAGGTGATTACAAACCCGTGCAGGCAGTGCGGCGGCTCCGGACATATGCCAAAGCAGCGAGTCGTAAGCGTAAAGATACCCGCGGGCGTTCACGAAGGACAGGGAGTTCGAGTGGCCGAGGAAGGCGAACCGGGACGCGACGGCGGCCCCAGGGGCAATTTGTATTGCTACGTCAGGATTAAGCAGCACGAATTTCTCGAACGCGACGGCAACGACCTCATTGCGGCTGTCCCCATAAGCTTCACACAGGCGTCACTGGGCGCGGCGATTGAGGTGCCAAGTTTGGACGGTATGAAAGAATTGAAGATTCCCGCCGGCACTCAGCACGGCAGCGTATTTCGGATAAAAGGCCAGGGCCTGCCCGACCTGCGGACAAGACGAACCGGCGACGAGCTTGTGCAGATACTCGTTGAGGTGCCGACGAAGCTGAACGCCAAACAGGAAGAGCTGCTGCGGGAATTTGCGAAAACGGAAAACAAGAGCGTGTTTCCGAAAGCCACTGGTTTTGTGGACCGGCTGAAAAAATATTTTGGCGGCAACTAACAATGTTCCCGAAAAAAAAAGAAAACCAGAAAGAAGAACCTCAAGCTGCGACCCCGCAGGAGCAGCCGATGACCGAATCACCTGCGCCGGACACCAAATCCCTGCAAAAACAAATCGAAGACCTTCGCAAAGAAAAAGATGATATCTTCGCCAAGCTGCAGCGCGTGGCCGCGGATTACGACAATTATCAAAAACGCTCCGCAAAGCAGATAACCGACAACGTCGCTTACGAAAAAGATAAAATAGTAAAGTCGCTGTTGCCTATCCTGGATAATTTTGAGTATATCCTCGCCAATACCTCGTGCGGCGTAACTGATGAAACGCTGCTCAAAGGCGTAAAAATAATTTATGACCAGATGCTGGACGTCCTGAAAGGTCACGGAATAGAGCAAGTCAAATCGGCAGGCGAACCGTTTAACCCGGCGCATCACGAGGCGATTACGCATCGCAGCGAAAACAGCAAAGAAGAAGGCCTCGTCCTCGAAGAGTTGCAAAAGGGCTATAAACTCAATGGCCGGCTGATTCGCGCAAGCAGGGTCGTCGTAAACAAAACGCCCGCACCCCAGACAACACCGCCGCCCGAAGAACCGGAAACAAAGGACACGCAGTAGTTATGCCTACTTACGAATACAAGTGCGATAAATGCGGACACCTGTTCGAGCAAATGCAAGGCATCACTTCTAAATCGTTGCGAAAATGCCCTAAGTGCGGCAAGTCCTCCCTCAGGCGGCTCATCGGCACAGGCGCAGGGCTCATCTTCAAAGGCAGCGGCTTTTACACCACCGATTACAGAAGCGACAACTACAAGGAATCCGCAAAGAAAGAAAAGCCGGAAAAAACCAGCGAGAAAAAAGAAACGACTACGACACTGGCAAAATCGGAAACCAAAAGCACAGGCGAAACCAAAAAGACGGCTAACAAAAAAAATCAGGAAACTAAACGCCGGTAAACGCCCTCGATTGTATCAACCATCGTCCCGGGGCTGAACTTCTCTTTCACAAATTCCCGGCCCTGGGCCCCAAGTTTTTCGCGAAGCTCTTTATCCTGTATCAATTCCGCGCAGGCGGCGGTCAATTGCTCTACATTTTCCGGCGCAACAAGCCGGCCTGTATTCTCATTGACGACTTCCTTTGCGCCATCGAGATCGAAACATATCGCGGGCCTGCCGCAGAGCATCACCTGGGGCAAAGTCCGGGCGAGACCTTCTCGCAGCGAGCAGTGAACGAGAATATCGGATGATTGCAAAACCGTCGGCATCATATTAGGAGGCAATAAGCCGGTGAACCTGAACCTGTGTCCAAGACCCAGGCCGTCAATCCAGCTTTTATATTTGTCCGCCAAAATCCCATCGCCGACGAAAAGCCAGGTTGCCTTCGGAAATTGCTCAGCAAGCGTCTTCGCGGATTCGATTATAAACTCGTGGCCCTTGAGATGAAAAAGGCGTGCGATTGTTACAAGCACGATTGAATCTTCCGGTATGGCGTATTTTTGCCTGAATTGCTTTTTCTGCTCATCGGAAATCGTCCCAAGAAAATCGTCCTCCTCAATCGCGGAATAGGCGGTTGCATATCTGTCGGGCGAACCAATACCGGCAGCCAGCGACTGATTCGTCATCGCGTCCGCCACGCTTATAAAAAAGTCGGTGCGTTTCGCCGCGGCCTTCTCGACTGCGATGTAAAATTTATTGAGCATCGCGCTTTGATACGGATGAAACGCCAAGCCGTGAACGCCGTGAACAACCTTCGGCAAACCCGCTCCCCATTTACCCTTGAGCGAATGCGCCGCGTATCGACCCAGGATGCCCGCCTTGGCCGAATGAGTGTGAACAATCTGGGGCTTCAATTCCCGCAGGACGTCCTTGATTTGAAAATACGCCGGTACGTCGTAATGAGGGTTAATTTGGCGACGCAGGTCATTAAGAATTAAAAAATTGAATTTCTGGTTTTGCGCAAACTCATACAGGTCGCCCTCCGGCCCAAGCGCAGGCCCCGTTACCAGCGTAACATCATGGCCTCGCTGGGCGAGCAGCTTGCAGGTAATCAGCGTATTCTCCTGCGCACCGCCAAGTATGAGCCGAGTTATGATATGAACTATCTTCAAAATCTAATCCACATTAAACAAAGACCTTCGGGCGGAGCAATGGGGCCTGCGGCACGCCGGTTTTTTGCCTCGATGATTTCCGGTATCTTTTCCGGCTTCATCCTGCCCACGCCGACCTCGACAAGCGTCCCGACGATATTCCTTACCATATTATAAAGGAAACGGTCGCCTTCGACATCGATAAATACCCAGTCGTCGCCCGCCATCGGCGCATCGCTCGGCTCTTGAGGCGGAAATTTCGACGAATACACCTCGCAGCGGAAGATTGTGCGAACGCTGTCAGTTCGATGGTCGTCCGCAGTGGCGAATGACTTGAAATCCTGCTTGCCCATCAGCAATTTGGCCGCCTGGTTCATAAGGGCAATATCGAGCTTCGCCGCAGCAAGATGCCAGCAGTGATGAATTTCGAATACTGGCCTGTCTTTGCCTGTGAAAATGGTATAGCGATACAACTTGCACTTGGGGTCGCCTATGACGTTGAAGCCCATAGGAATATCAACGGCCTCGGTAACAACGATGTCATCGGGCAGCCGGTCGGTGATTGCCTTGGCGAGATTCTTTGTGGGGATAGGCGAATCGATTTGAATTAACGCGACCTGACCTTTTGCACTGACGCCCGCGTCGGTTCTCGATGCAGCTGTTACCCTGGTGCGCCAGCCCAGCAGTTCACTCACCGCGTTGGCAAGCTCCGCTTGGATGGTTCTTTTGCCGGGCTGTATTTGCCAGCCGTGGTAACTCGTCCCGTCGTATGATACCGTCAGTTTTACGTTACGCAGTGCCATATAGGAATAAAAAAGCCCCCGGTATTACCCAGGGGCTTTCGTAAAATCTCCCTGTTACAGCAATTTTTCAGCGATTTGAATCGCGTTAAGTGCCGCGCCTTTTCTGAGCTGGTCGCCCGCAACCCAGATATTTATGCCGCGGTTTTCCGGTATCGAGAAATCCTGCCGGATTCTGCCGACAAAGACGTCGTCTTTGCCGGTGGCGTCGATGGGCATCGGAAAACGATTGTGCTCACGGTCGTCCATAAGCGAAACGCCCGGTGCGTCCTTCAACAAATCCCGAACCTCATCAGGCGTAATCGGGTCGGTGAATTCAAGGTTGATGCTCTCGCTGTGTGCCCGCAATACCGCCACCCTGATACAGGTCGCGGTAACCGCGATATCCTGGCAATCGAATATCTTCCTGGTCTCATTGACCATTTTGACCTCTTCCTGGTTATAGCCGGTGGGGTCCAGCGAAGAGTTGTGACTGAACACGTTGAAGGCAAGCTGATAAGGCAAAACCTTGATGGTCGGCTTTTTGCCCGCCAGTATCTCGCGCGACTGCTGCTCAAGCTCCAGCATCGCCGCCTGACCTGCACCGCTTGCCGCCTGGTAGGTGCTTACGACCATACGTTTCACCGGGTTTGCCCTGTGCAAAGGCCACACCGGCACGATACCGATAATGGTCGAGCAGTTCGGGTTCGCGATGATGCCCTTGTGCTCCTTGATTTTCTGCGGGTTAATCTCCGGGATAACAAGCGGCACATCAGGAACCATCCTGAACGCCGACGAATTATCGATGACTACCGCACCCGCCTTCACCGCCGCCGGCGCGAAGGTCTTGCTTCGGTCAGCTCCCGCACTGAACAAAGCAATATCGACCCGGTCGAAACTCTTGTCGGTCATCTGCTCAACGACGTACTCCTTGCCCTTAAACTGGATTGTCTTGCCCGCGGACCTGCTGCTTGCCAGCATCTTTATAGAATCAAAGGGAAAATCCCTTTCTTCGATAATACTCAGAAACTCCTGACCGACCGCGCCGGTCACGCCTGCGATAGCTACATTCCAACCCATACCAATACTCCTTAATATTTGATAAAAAAGGCAGCCGATTATAGCTGCCCTCATAATTAACAATGTCCAGCCGAATCAAGCATTCTAATAAGATTATTAGCGAAATGCAAGAGGTTTTGGTGCTAACCACTAAGTCCCTAAGGCACTAAGTTTTGTTTTTTTACTTTAAAAACCTTCGTGTCTTAGTGGCAAACTCAACGTCTCCGGCGCGGCTTATGCCTTTTGCTCATCGTCGAGAATCTGCCCCTGTGCAGCCCCGGCTGTACTTTCGGCATCTCCATCCTGATGTGAACATAGGTATAGCCCGGACATTCGATGGGGGCAATATCCTTCCCGATGAACCTTTCAATCTGCCGAAGCTGCTTATGCTCCTCACTCGAAACAAATGTAATCGCGTCGCCAATTGCCTCGGCCCGGCCTGTCCGCCCGATGCGGTGAATATAGTCCTCCGGCATGCCGGGCACGTCGAAATTGATGACGTGCGATATCCCCGTAACATCGATGCCGCGTGCCGCGATATCCGTCGCCACCATAACGCGATAATCCCCGTTTTTGAAACCATCAAGCGCATGCTGTCTCTGGCTCTGCGTCCGGCCTGAGTGTATCGCCACCGATTCAATGTTCGCTCGTTCAAGATGCCGGTTAATCTTGTCCGCGCCGTGCTTGGTGCGCGAAAATACCAGCACGCTGGATAACTGGCCATCCTGCAGCAGGTGCAAAAGAAGACCGATTTTCCGGTCCCTCTCGACCATATAAATATGCTGTTTGATTGTCTCGATGGGGTTGCGGGGCCTGCCGATTTGTATCATTACCGGCGACCTCTGCACGCCCGAGGCCAGATTACTTATCTCAGGCGTTACTGTCGCCGAGAACAGCATCGTCTGGCGATTCGTGGGGACCGCCGAGATGATTCTCCGCACGTCCTTGATGAAACCCATATCGAACATCCGGTCCGCCTCATCCAGAACCAGCACCTCGATGTGCTTGAGGTCGATGGTCCGCCGGTTCATATGGTCAAGCAGCCGGCCCGGCGTCGCGACAACAATATCAACGCCCTGGCGTAGCGCGCTGAACTGCCCATTTATATTCACCCCGCCATAGACGGCCAATGTCCGCAAATGCAGGAATCGCCCATAGTCGCCTATGGCCTTTACGATTTGCACCGCCAACTCCCGCGTCGGCGTCAAAATCAACGCGCGAACAACCTTCCTTCTGCCCGCCTGCTCGTGGCTTAGCCGATTCAAAATCGGCAGCACGAACGCCGCCGTTTTGCCCGTGCCCGTCTGGGCGCAGCCGATAATGTCCTTGCCCGCAATTGCCGCCGGAATCGCCTTCGACTGAATTTCTGTTGGAGCCGTGAACCCCGTGGCCAATATCCCCCGCACTAACGGGTCGGCCAGTCCAAATGTCTTAAACATCAGTTAATCCTAAAAAAATATTGTTTATTGTCCGTCATTTCGACCTTAATCCCGACTTGTCCCTTAGGGATTCATCAGAACGCAACGGAGACACGAAGGGAAATCTATTAGCAAAAAGATTCCTTGACTCGCCTTTGGCTCGCTCGAAATGACACCACACGATATGTTTCACAACACGTCTGGATTGAGTCATATTTTCAGCATTATACCACATCACCTATAAAACGGAAGAACTATATTTAGCATGGCGTTTTACGCCGGGTTGTAAGTAATTCGATTATCTGTTGAAAACAGGACAGGTATGTGTAAAATCAAAAAGCACAATGGCTGCAATGGCAAAAGGAGATAGATGCTATGCTTAAATTGATGAGAACAATTCTTATAACACTCTGTTTTACATCGCTCGCCGGCTGCAGCTCTACCACAGGCAATGCTAATCATTTCGCGATACATCTTGTTGCTATACCGAACACGGATGCAAATATCAATCCAGACTTCTTAACAAAACGCTGGCAGGCATCGTGGGTTTCACATCCAACGGCATCGCTGAAGGATTACGGCGTGTTTCACTTCCGCAGGACCTTTGACCTCGAAACACATCCCGAAAAATTTATCATTCACGTCTCGGCCGATAACCGCTATCACCTCTTCGTCAATGGCCAAAGCGTCTGCCGAGGGCCTGCTCGGGGCGACTTTATGCACTGGCGATACGAAACAGTCGATATCGCCCCTTATCTTGTAAAAGGCAAAAACTCTATCACCGCTGTCGTCTGGAATTTCGGCGAACTCATCCCCGGCGCGCAAATGACTCTGCGAACTGCTTTTGTGCTACAGGCAGATGACCCGAAATTCAACTTTGTAAACACTGACCAAAAATGGAAGGTCATTCAAAACACAGCTTATTCTCCTGTAAGCCACACTCTGAATTCTTTTAATTTTGTCGGCCCGGGTGAAAAAATAGTCGCGGATAAATACCCCTGGGGCTGGCAGCAGACCGATTTCAACGACAGCGACTGGCCCAAGGTACGCCTGCTTAATAAAGCCGTACCGCCCGGCGTCGCTACCGACAACTCCTGGATGCTTGTGCCCCGAACAATCCCGCTTATGGAAGACAAATTGCAGCGAATTGAAAAAATAAGAAGAGCTGTCGGCGTGGATATCAACGATGTCTCTTTCGACGGCCAACATAAACTGGCGATTCCCCCGAACGCCAAGGCGACAATTCTTTTCGACCAGACCTTCCTCACTACCTCCTATCCTGAACTTTCAGTTAGCGACGGGAACGGCTCACAAATCACACTGACTTACAGCGAAGCTCTTCTTGATTCCAAAGCGCAGAAAGGCAACCGCGACGAAATTGAAGGCCGCAAAATCACCGGCTTCACAGATACCTTCCTGCCCGATGGCGGCGACAATCGCACATTCAGCACGCTGTGGTTCAGAACGTGGCGATACCTCCAGATGGATATCCAGACCAAAGACGCCCCCTTAACAATCAACGACTTTTTAGGCAGATTCACCGCCTATCCATTCAAGGAAAACGCGGTCTTCGCCAGTTCCGACCCATCCATAAAAAATATCTGGGACGTCGGCTGGCGAACCGCTCGCCTTTGCGCCAATGAAACTTATTTCGACTGTCCCTATTACGAACAGCTCCAGTACGTCGGCGACACCCGCATACAGGCGCTCATATCCCTTTACGTCTCCGGCGATGACCGCCTGATGCGAAACGCCATTGCCGCTTTCGACGATTCACGCGTCGCCGAGGGCCTCACTCAGAGCCGATACCCCTGCTCATCTATGCAGATTATCCCGCCTTATTCGCTATTTTGGGTTGCTATGGTTCACGATTACTGGATGCACCGCGACGACCCCCAATTCGTCAAATCATATCTGCCCGGCATCGACTCCGTCCTCAATTGGCACGAAAAATATATCGGCTCAAACGGAATGCTCGGCCCGCTCCCATGGTGGAATTTCGTTGACTGGTCCTGGCCCTGGGACAGCAGAATAGAAATCGGCGGCGTGCCCCCGAGTGACAAACTCGGCCAATCTTCAATCTTCACGCTTCAATATGTTTACGCCCTCGATTATGCCGCACAACTGAACGATGATTTCGGCAGAAAGTATTTCGCGGACCATTACAGAAAACTTGCCGATTCGCTCAAAAAATCCACCTACAAACTTTGCTGGGATGACAAACGAGGCCTATTGGCCGACACGCCAGATAAAAAGATTTTCAGCCAGCACGCAAATATCCTCGCCGTGCTCGTCGATTTGGTCCCGCCCAGCGAGCAGAAAAAACTGATGGAAAAAGTCGTCTCTGACTCGCCTCGCTTCGTCAGACCTCGGCTCGACGCCGAGTCGAGACGGGCGGGCGAAGCGGGAAAAAACCTCACCCAGTGTACTTTTTATTACCGTTATTATCTTGTCCGGGCCATTAAAAAAGTCGGCCTCGGCGACCGCTACGTCGAAATGCTCCAGCCCTGGCGCGATATGCTCAAAATCGGTCTTACAACCTTCGCGGAAAATCCCGAACCCACCCGCTCGGACTGCCACGCCTGGAGCGCAAGTCCAAATTATGACTTACTGGCAACCGTCTGCGGCATCGAGCCGGCCAAACCGGGCTTCAAATCCGTCAAAATCGAACCGCACCTCGGCCCTTTAACCTGGGTCGAGGGCAAAATGCCTCATCCCTTAGGCGAAATTTCCCTCCGCCTCGAACGCGACGGAAAAACCGGCATCAAAGGCAGCATAACTTTACCGCCGGGCCTGACGGGAAAATTCCTCTGGAACGGAAAATCCATTACGCTAAAACCCGGCCCACAAACTGTTGCTTTCTAAAATTCCGTTGCCGTTTCGGAAAGGTACTTGTAGGGCGGGGTTTACCCCGCCGATTTATCTACGCGACGGTAAGTTTCTTGTGTGAATGAGCACACTGGCGCAGGTAAAGATTGACCAGGTTTTGGTAGGGAATTCCCGTTTCCTGTGCCATTTGCTTGAAATATTCAATCACATCAACCCCAAGACGCAGCGTAACCTGCTTTTTGAGGATATTCGCGTAAGGATTCCGCCGGCCTTTCAGTTTCGAAAAATCGTATTCTTTTCTCATAGTTCACCTCTGGCAAATTCGCCTTTTTCCTTCGTTGTCGCCTTCCTTGCCGAAATAATCCTGATTTGCCTTCCCTATTAATGAATATTAGCAATTTTATCTTTATTCTTTTTCAATTTCTTAATTGCTTCTGACATATCCTTTGAAATCGAAAAGACTGTTTGCCTAAAACTATAACCGCTTTTAAGTTCTTGATTTATTTCCCATGCACTTACAGCCGATTCGGGATTCTCAATAGGATTTACTTTCCAATTAAAAGATACTTTGACATACATCTCTTCATTAACTTCAACCGGAGATGCTGAAGCTTTGCCATACGCTATTATGCCAACGCCGGTGTGATAGAGAAATATTTCATCTCCTTTTTTTATCCTATTAATGCCATAACGCCTGTCTCCGTATGCGGCAGCTTTTTCTTGCTCAAGCATTTCTATGTAATTTGTATCACTCCAGGTGATATTTGTATTCACAACAAATACATTGGAGTATTCTGTAATGATAACTTCATTTTGAGGATTAAATGAGTCGAAGTCTAAGAAGAACTTATCGTGTAATTGATAAACACGAAATGGGAGACAGTCTATTTTTAATCCTTTTTCTTTCCAATATCTAACTGCATTAAGAGTGTCGAAATCGATTCCGTTTGTAATAACAACAAAATGTTGACTTAGATTGAATTTGGTATGATTCAAGGGTTGATCAATTTGTTCCTTGAAGTAATCGTAGTGCTTATTTGCGAGATCTATTGAACCATCCTTTTTGTATTTGCGAAGGAGGTTTTCGATCTCCTCGTAAGAATATTGGCCAAATATCTGGCCGTATCTTAACACCTGTAAAAGATTTTCTTTTGTTGATTCCCATCTTTTTAACTCAAATATGAAAAGCGTGCCATCTTTATCAATAGCAAGAATATCAGCTTGTTCCTGAAACGATTTTTCTTGAGAAATAACCATCAATTGATTTTCTGGAATAAACTGAAAAATATTATTGCTTATAAGGTTCTCCAAATCCTTCTCTGTCCATTCAATCTCAGACAAACGAATAGATTTTACTGGCTGAAGGTAATCTTTGTCAGTATTAGAAATTTCGTAAATCATAGTTCACCTCTGGCAAATTCGCCTTTTTCCTTTGTTGTCGCCTTCCTTGCCGAAATAATCCTGATTTGCCTTCCCTGACTGTCAAAACAATATGAAACAACTAACAATCGCAGTCGGCAGTCAAACCCCAGCATCAGGAACCTGTCTTCATCAGCCGAATGGTCGGGGTCGAAGAACTCTTTGGCATTCTCATCAAAGAATACCGTCGAGGCGTCTTCAAACGAAACCCCGTGCTTCCTGAGGTTCTGTGCCGCCTTTCGGTCGTCCCAGGAAAATGTTATCTTTCCCATAATTATACTATATTGCTTTCGGCATTATAGTTCAAGTAAATTAATAGTTTCCAGTTGAGATTTTTATGGCTTGGCCATCCCTAATGGGAGACGCGGATTGCGGTGTTGTTTACAGCCGGTGGCCCGGCAGGAAAATTCACAGATACGAGTATCTAGAAATGACCGCTGCGAGTATGCACCCCGGCTGACAAAACTTGCGAAATCTGCGCAATCAGCGTCTAAAAAAACCGTGACACTGAGCAAAGCGAAGAGCCCGCTTCGGAAATCTGTGTAATCTGTGGCTAAAAATCGGCTGTTGACGTATTAAAGGGACACGAATAAACTACAGTCGGCCAACGAACCAATTAATATCTGATTTGAGGGAGTTCGACGATGAGGAACAAAGAATTATTTCCGGAATCCAAAAGCCGGCGAGGTAACGCCGTTGTCGGGATAATAATCGTTTTGCTGCTGGTGGGCCTGGTTTACGGCTTTCAGCGTTACAGGAAAAGTCACACGCCCGACCCGGATACGGCGCAGGATTTGACGCCGTGGAAAGAATGGCAGCTTCGCGAGAAATCCGAAAAGCCCGTCCCGCCGGTAAGCGAAAAGCAGGCAAAGATTCCCGGCGCAGTCAAATTCGATGTGATTGCCCGGCTGCCTGGGACGGAGAACCCTCGCGGAGAGCTTGCCCTGTTTATCAGTTCTGAAGGGCAATTAGGCGGCAACTGGTCCGGCTCTTACTCCAACGATAAAAGGGACAGCTTTGACATCCAGGGCGGCCGCTTAGACGGTAAGGTTTACCCGGGAAAAATATACCAGGACGAAAAAGGCCAGGACCCGTCGAAATTGTATTTCCTCGGCAAAGGAAAATTTATGGTCCACAAAACCTCGGCTGACGCCAAGCAATACCACATCATGGGCGGCGACATCTACGCGAGGGGATGGTTAAATCCCGACCTGAGCGTGGCAGGCGAGATTATTATCACCAGCGACGAAAAATACTCCGAGACATTCAGTTTCAAGGCCACCCGTCCCGAAAAGTAAAACTTACCGTCGTGCCCCGTGGTGAGCGATTCTGAATTGTCTTGAATTTTTTTGTTTTTAGTAATTCTAATTTGTTTAGGATTTAGGGCTTAGAATTTAGGATTTACAAACTACGTCCTGTCCGCTGAACGCTGCACGCTGACAACTAACGTCCGTTGTGCTGTTCGTACTGCTCGATGAATTTGGAGCCGGCGCGGATATAGACAAGCGTTGCTAATACCGCGGCGGCAGCGGCAGACCACCACAAAAACCGCACAAAATAAACCCACCCATGAAGAACCGAGGAGACCTCCGGAGCGATTAGAATTGCTGCGACCATAGAAAGCTGCAAAGCCGTCGAGGCCTTTCCCGCCAAAACCGGAACAACGAGGACTTTACCCGTAAGAAAATAGATAATCAAAAAGCCGAGGAATATGAGAACGTCTTTGCCGATAATCAGCACAACCACGGTTGGCGGCAGGATGAAACCAGCGACCCCGGCGTGATATGAGGCAAGGAGCAAAGAAGCCGACGTGATAAGCAGCTTGTCGGCGGTTGGGTCAAGAAACGTCCCTAATTTGGTCGTCTGCCCATTTTTACGCGCCAGATACCCGTCGAGACAATCGCTTATCGCCATAAGGAAAAATATCGCTACGGCTGAATAGCGAATCAGATGCCGAATACGCTCGCTCAGTTCAGCGTCGTTTATCTGAAGCATACAAATGACAAACGGCGCTATCAGCAGTATCCTCAGAATGGTTATTCTGTTTGCCCAGCTTAACGTCATCTTCTGTTTACGGCTGCTTATTTGTTGTTGTTTAGTATCCGCTTGCGCCACAGATTATACAAATTCAAATCGCAAACTGCCAACTTATAATCTTGCTGATAATGCCGGAAGCGTTATAATTGACCCGCTTTTAAGGTAAATTTTATGCCGAGTCTAAATGTAAATATCGATCACATAGCAACGGTAAGGCAGGCCAGGCACGCCGATGAGCCGGACCCTGTTTGGGCGGCGGCGGAATGCGAATTGGCAGGGGTCAACGGGATAACTACACATCTTCGGCAGGACAGGCGACACATCAACGACCGGGACGTTCAGATTCTCAAGGAAACGGTCACCTGCAAATTTAATCTCGAAATGTCAATGGAAGAAGAGATTGTCAGAATCGCCGAAGGGATTGAGCCACAGCAGGTAACGCTTGTGCCTGAAAAAAGAGCGGAATTGACCACCGAGGGCGGACTTGATTGCGCATCGAATGGCGCACGACTCAAAGAGGTCGTCCGGAGAATGCACGCAAGGGGCATATTAGTCAGCGCGTTTATCGTGCCGGAAAAAGAGCAGATAGCCGCGGCAGCAAGATTCGGCTGTGACGCCATCGAGCTTCACACAGGACAATACGCCAACGCCAAAACCGAAAAGGAGATTTACCAGCAGCTTCAATGGCTCGAAGCGGGCAGAGACCTTGGCCTGAAAAAAGGAATGATTGTGCACGCCGGGCACGGGTTGACGTATAGAAATATCGGGCCGGTTGCCGCGATGGAAGGCCTGAGCGAATTGAATATCGGGCACAGTATTATCGCCAGAAGTTTGTTTGTCGGGATAAGAGAAGCGACAGCCGAAATGATTCGGCTGATTGATAAATACGGTAAAACTTAGCCACAGATTTCACAGATTACACAGAAAGTAAAAGGAAAAAAAGTATGTTTGCAGGCGCGATGACGGCGTTGATAACGCCTTTTAGAGATGGCCAGGTTGATTTCAAAACGCTGGATGAGCTGATTGAATTTCAAATCGAAGGCGGGATAGACGGTATTGTGCCGGTTGGAACAACAGGCGAGTGCCCGACGCTCTCACACGATGAGCACAAAAAAGTGATTGAGCGCGTTGTCAAAACCGTTGCGGGACAGGTGCCTGTAATCGCTGGGGCCGGCTCGAACTCGACGGCTGAGGCGATTGAGCTTACGGCGTTTGCGAAAAAAATCGGCGCGGACGCGACTTTGCAGGTTGACCCGTATTACAATAAACCCACGCAGGAAGGTTTCTACCAGCACTTCAAAGCGATAGCCGAAGAAGTGGATTTGCCGATTATTCTGTATGATATTCCGGGCCGATGCGGCGCGGGAATGACGGTCGATACGATTGTGCGATTGTCGGAGATTGAGAATATCGTCGGGATAAAAGACGCGACCGGCCAGATGGACCACGTCAGCGAAATCGCGACGCGGTGCGATATGACGATACTGTCGGGCGATGATTCGATGACGCTGCCGATAGCCGCGGTGGGCGGCAAAGGCGTAATCAGCGTCGTATCAAACATTGCTCCTGCGGACGTAAAAGCGCTGACGGACGCGATTCTGGACAGCGATTACGCAACCGCCCTGAAATGGCACAAAAAACTATTTGCCCTGAGCAGGGGAATGCTTTCGCTGGCGTCGAATCCGATACCTGTAAAAGCGGCGATGGCGATGCTGAACCTGTCGGATGAAGAGATGCGGCTGCCTTTAGTGCCGATGGAAGAAAGCAAAAAAGCTATCTTAAGAAAAACTTTGCAGGAATACGGCCTGCTGAAATAATCTGAGGCGTATCACGGCATTTCTTTCCTTTAAGTTATGAGCTGAATGGCAAGCAGACAATGAAACGTAAAATCATAATTGCGATAGTTGTCCTCATAGCGGTTTCTTTAGCGGCTTATGCGTTATTTCGCTCTGCCGGCAACGGCTCCGCAAAGTCCATTCACGTCTCAGGCAATATCGAGGCGACCGAGGTGCGATTATCGTTCCAGGTGCCGGGCAAAATCACCGAGCTTCTCGTTGATGAAGGTTATGCCGTAACTAAAGGGCAAATTGTCGCCCGCTTAGATAAAAATGAGCTTACGCAGACAAGGGATAATGCTCAGGCCGCATTCGAAAAGGCGCAATCCAGCGACAACTGGCTCAAAACTGAATACGAGCGAGCGGAAAACCTCCTCAAAACAGGCAATATGACCCCACAGCAGCGAGACGCCTCCAAAAACCAGTTCGAAGTGGCCGAAGGGGAATTGAAGCTGCGTGCCGCCTCGCTCGAAATCGCCAGAATAAATCTCAGCTACGCGGACCTCAATTCGCCCGTCGATAGTTACGTGCTTACTAAAAGCGCAGAGGCAGGCGAAGTGGTTCAACCGGGCAGCACAGTCTTCACCGTTGCCGACCTCAACGATATATGGCTTACCGCGTACATCATCGAAACCGACTTAGGCAAAGTAAAACTCAATCAGCCGGCAACCCTCAAAACCGACACGTTTCCAAATAAAGAATACCAGGGCAGGATTTCATTCATATCCGCCCAGGCGGAGTTCACGCCAAAGCAGATTCAAACGCCCGAAGAGCGGGTCAAGCTCGTCTATAGAATAAAAATCGCCGTCACGAACACGAACCAGGAGCTGAAGCCAGGTATGCCAGCTGACGGCTATATAATGGTCGAATGACGTATGCCTGCAATCAAAGCGGTCGGCCTTACCAGAAAATTCGATGAGCTAACAGCCGTAGATAATCTCAATCTCCAAATCGAAGCGGGCGAAATCTTCGGCCTTGTCGGCCCCGACGGCGCGGGCAAAACCACTACGATGCGATTATTGACCGGCATTCTCGACCCGACCGCTGGAGATGCATGGGTCGATGACAAGCACGTCGTTAAGCAGGCCGAGCAGCTCAAGGAAAATATCGCATATATGTCTCAGCGGTTCGGCCTTTATGAGGATCTCACCGTCAGCGAAAACATCGATTTTTACGCAGACGTTTACTGCATCCCGCGAAAACAAAGGGCCGCGAAAATCGACGAGCTTCTTGGCTTCAGCGGCCTGCTCCCCTTCAAAACGCGTCTTGCCGGAAACCTCTCGGGCGGTATGAAACAAAAACTTGGTCTTGCCTGCGCGTTGATTCATACGCCAAAAGTATTGTTCCTCGACGAGCCGACAAATGGCGTTGACCCTGTCTCGCGCAGGGACTTCTGGCAGATTCTCTATCGTTTGCTGGAACAAAAAGTAACGATTCTGCTGTCCACCGCGTATCTCGACGAAGCCGACCGATGCGCAAGGGTGGGCCTGATACACAGGGGAAAACTGCTTCGATGTGATGTCCCCGCAAACATAAAAAACCAAACCGGCACAAAATCTATGGAAGAAGCATTTATCTCGATAATCAACGAATATGAACGCAGCAAATCATAATGCGGTAGAAGTAAATAAGCTCGAAAAGCGGTTCGGCGGCTTTGTCGCCGTAAACCATATCAGCTTCGATGTAGCACGGGGCGAAATTTTCGGCTTTTTAGGCCCGAACGGCGCGGGCAAATCCACCACAATCAAAATGCTGTGCGGAATTTTCACCCCTTCGTCCGGCTCAGGCACCGTCGGCGGATTCGACATCATCCGTGAGCAAAACAAAATCAAACAGAATATCGGCTATATGTCGCAGCGGTTCTCGCTTTACGACGACCTCACCGTCGAGGAAAATATAGAATTTTACAGCGGCATCTACGGCGTACCCGCGTCCAAGAAACAGCAGCGTGAAAACTGGGTAATCGAAATGGCGGGCCTTGAGTCCTTCAAAAATAACCTCACAAGGACGCTTTCCGCCGGCTTCAAGCAACGCCTGTCCCTCGGCTGCGCACTTCTGCACGAGCCGAAAATCATCTTCCTCGATGAACCGACCTCTGGCGTTGACCCCATCGCTAGAAAAAATTTCTGGAACTTGATAAAGCAAATGGCAAGCACAGGCGTCACCGTCTTTGTCACGACCCATTACATGGATGATGCCGAAAATTGTGACCGCCTTGCACTCATTTACAAAGGCACCATTATCGCAATGGGAACAAGCGGCCAGCTCAAGGCAGAGGTTACAACAATTATCAAACCGTCGCTGGAAGACGTTTTTGTGTCACTGATTGAAAATTACGATAAGCAGGAAAAACAATGAAACTCAGAAGAGTTTGGGCGATAAGCCGAAAGGAGTTTATTCAGATTATCCGCGATTCGCGCTCGCTGGCGATGGCGATTGCAATCCCGGTACTACTTTTGATTCTTTTTGGCACGGCGCTCACCCTCGACGTCGATAATGTCCGCCTCGTCATCTGGGACCAGGACAAATCCAAAGAATCACGGGACTTCATCCTCAACTTCGCGAATTCCCGCTATTTCAAAATCGTCGGCTACTGCGACAATTACACGCAGTTACAGGAAAGAATTGATAAAAGCGAAGCCATGATGGCCATGACAATCCCGGTCGATTATTCCAAGCTCATACTAGCCAAGCAAACCGCGCCGGTTCAGTTGATTGTCGATGGCTCCGATTCGAGCACTGCAACTATCGCAGCCTCCTATGCTGCCGCCATCGCATCAACGTATAATGCCCAGCTTACAACCCAAACATTATCCCGCTTCGGCATCAATCCGCCCGCTGGCCTTGATATGGAGCCGCGTGTCTGGTTCAACGCCGACCTCAAAAGCCGAAACTTCATCATCCCCGGCCTCATCGCCGTAATTATGATGATTATCGCCGCACTGCTCACCTCGCTTACAATCGCAAGGGAATGGGAACGCGGCACGATGGAGCAGCTCATCTCTACACCAGTAACATCAGGCGAGCTTATCCTCGGCAAGTTCCTGCCATATTTCGCAATCGGCTTTCTCGACCTGCTCATCGCAATCGCTATGGCTCAGTTTATCTATCATATCCCCCTGCGAGGCAGCTTAACTTTACTCATTGTCCTAAGCGCAATATTTATCGCGGGCGCTATGTCGCTTGGAATTTTCATCTCCACTACCGCCAAAAACCAGCTTATGGCAAGCCAGTTGGCAATCCTGACAACCTTTTTGCCCGCTTTCCTCCTGTCTGGCTTCGCATACGCAATTTACAATATGCCCAAAACAATCCAGGTGATAACCTACATCGTCCCCGCACGGTATTTCATTACCATTCTCAAAGGTATCTACCTCAAAGGCATCGGCATCAGCGCCCTGTGGCCCGATGTACTGTCTTTAATCATCTTTTCGTCGATTATGGTCCTGCTGGCGAAACGCAAATTCAAAAAGAAGGTGGCATAATTATGTTCGGCCGGTTAAAAGCCATCATCAAAAAAGAGTTCAGGCAGACCTTCCGCGACCCGCGGATGAGGGCGATGATTTTCGTCACCCCTGTTTTCCAGATATTGGTTTTCGGCTACGCCGCCACAACCGACGTCAATCACGTCCCCACCGCAATTTACGACCTCGATAATACCCGGCAAAGCAGAGACCTTGTCAGGGCCTTCACCTCATCGAATTATTTTGCCGTAAAGCAATTCATAACTGACGACAGCCAGCTTAACGAGGTTTTCGACCAATCCCTCGTTAATACCGTGATTCGCATAAACCACGGCTTCGCCCAAGACGTCCTCGGCAACAATAACCCCAGGGTACAGCTCATCGTTGATGGTACCGATTCCAACATAACAGCCGTCGTCCTCGGCTACGCCGCAAGCATCATCCAGCGATATTCCGGCGAACTTTCCTCGCAGCAAATCAATATCGTTCTTCAAAAGGTCGGCTCAATTCCCTCTGTCGATTTGAGAATTCGTGCATGGTTCAACCCGAATCTGCTTTCAAGAAACTTTTACATCCCCGGCGTCATCGCCCTGATTGTCTCGCTTATGTCGCTCATCCTCACCTCAATGGCAATCGTCAGAGAAAAAGAAATAGGCACCATCGAGCAGCTCGTCGTCAGCCCGCTTACACCCATTGAGTTAATCATCGGCAAGCTCATCCCCTTCGCCGCCATTTCCGTATTCGAAGCCGTCTTCGTCACGCTGGTCGGTGTCCTCTGGTTCAAAATCCCCATCCACGGCAATCTCTTGCTGCTTCTAATCTCCACCCTCATTTATCTGCTCGTAAGCTCAGGCGTAGGCCTGCTGATCTCGACCGTTTCCGCAACCCAGCAGCAGGCGCTTATGTCAACCTTCCTGTTTTTCTTCCCTGCCAACCTGCTCTCCGGCTTCATCTTCCCCATCCAGAATATGCCTACCCTTATCCAGTACATAACCTTCCTCAACCCCCTGCGGTATTACATAGTCATACTGCGGGGCATATTCCTAAAAGGAATCGGCCTGGATATCCTCTGGCCGCAGATTCTCGCCCTGCTTATTATGGGTATCGCCATCCTGACAATCAGCTCTTTGCGCTTCCATAAATCTCTGGGCTGATTCTTGTCGGATAGATGTGTGTCTGTTTTATCACAGCAACAATGTTTATTTGTCGTAAACCCATCTTCGCTTGTTCGCTACAACGGGTAAACCTTGTCGGGGTCGAAGACCTTTTCGGCGATAAATTCGAGCTGGGCGGCTGTTCCTTTTTTCAGGGCGCGGTAGAAACAGGATTGATAGCCGGTGTGGCACTGGCCCGAATCGACGGTAACTTTGAGGATGATGCAATCCTGGTCGCAATCAACGAGGATTTGGCTGACCTTCTGGACATGGCCCGACTGTTCGCCTTTTTTCCAGAGCTTTTTTCGGCTCCTGCTGTAATAGGTTCCGTTGCCGGTTTTGATGGTGTAGTCGAGGGCTTCACGGTTCATATAGGCAACCATCAGGATTTCGCCCGTTTTGGCGTCCTGCGCGATGGCGGGAATAAGGCCATCCGTGTCGAATTTCGGCATCAGTTGCGTTCCCTGTTCGATTGATTTATCGGCAGCCACGATTATTTCTCCTTCAATATGTAATTCCGCCACCGGCGGATAAACTTGCCGGAAAGGGTTTTAACCGTTATCATCTTATAAAACAAGTTTTTTACGCTGAAAGCAGGCAAATGGGCGAGCAAAAAAAGAGCAAGGCACACAAAATATTCTTTTATCTGCGAATCGGGTTTGTAACAGCCGCGATAATTGCGGTAGGAATATGGGTTTGCGGGAAAGAAGACGGCGTTCGGCGTTATGTGATACTCGGCCAAAGCTTTGTAAAAATGGGACCGTGGTTTTTCGCTGGCATAGTAGGAGCATTTGTCGTAAGCCAGGCAATACTCGCGTCGCGGTGGTGGTTGCTGCTGCGGACACAGGGGATTCATATCAAAATCTGGGCGGCGATTCGGCTGCACTTTTTGGGGCTTTTTTACAATAACGCGATGCCCGGCTCGGTCGGCGGCGATTTGATTCGGGCGTGGTATGTTACCAAACATACCGACAAGAAATTCGAGGCCGTCCTGAGCATATTCGTTGACAGGTTTGTCGGGCTGTTAAGCTCCCTGATGATGGCGGGTTTTTGTTATTTTGTTCTGTTGCGAGGCGTAAACCTCGGGTCAAGCCAAAAAGCGGCGTCAGGCATTTTGAAGTGGGCAATAATCGGCCTGGTGATATTGGTTGGCATAGTTGCCGTTTTTCCAGCCGGAAGGAAATTGTTGGCCAAAGCATATCAGCACGGCGTAACATTTGCCAAAAAGCTCGTGACGGCGGCTGTGCTATACGGGCGTAATCCCTTAACAATACTGGCGGCTTTCGGGCTGACGTTTATACTTCAATCAATGGTCATAACGGGTTTCTGGCTGATTGGCCGGCAAATTGGAATAGAGGCAAGCGTAAAGTATTATTTTGTGTTTTTCCCGCTGACCTGGGGCCTTGGCGCAATACCCGTCAGCATCGGCGGCGCCGGGATAGTCGAAGGAGGACTTGCGGTATTGTTTGTTGAGATCGCCCACGTCGAAAAAGTGCCGGCGCTGGCGATTGCGCTGTGTCAGCGGGCGGTGTGGATAGTCGCGGCTTTGCCGGGGGCGTGGATACACTGGACGGGAAGACATTTGCCAAAAGAAATGCAAATCGAGCCGGCGGAAGATTGATTATTTGCGTAAGCGCCTGCGTAGCAAAGATTGCAGATTATGCGTGAAATTGGGATGAGCTTATGTATAATGAACGGGCCGGTGGATACAGTCGGCTTATATGTTTTTAGAGCGACTTAGAAAAGCTGGAAAGGAGAACTGCCTTGTTATTCACAATTACTGGCAAACATACTGATATACCGGAAGCGGTAAAAAGCTACGCCGAGGAAAAAACCTCCAAACTGCCGAAATTTTACGATGTCATCAACCGGATTGAGGTCGTAGTTGACGGCAAAGAGGGAAGCAAAGAAGTGGGCAATATCGCGGTGGAAATCATCCTCAGGGCGGAACGCAAAAAAATCTTCGTGGTAAAGGAAAAAGGCAGCGACGTTTACGCCTGTATCGATCTGGCAACACACAAACTTGAGCAGCAACTCAAAAAGACCAAAACCAGGGAACGGGACGGGAAAAAACACAGGGCTCGCTAAAGTTTGCGGCCGATATGATGCGGACCCGCCATTTGGCGAGGTCTCGCCTTCCGCCGTTAGGTGTCCCTTACGGGAGGCGGACGGCAAAAACTTACGGGTAAGTGTTTAGGAAGGACGGTATGAAGTTTGCGGATTTTGTTTGTTTTGAGGCGGTTATCCCGGAGCTGCAGGCAAAGGACCGGGACGGGGCTATAACGGAGCTTGTCGCCGCAATAGACAAGGCGGGCCGGCTCGGCAAAGGCAATTGCGACAAAATAACGCGTGCCGTAATCAAGAGAGAGAACGAAGCGAGCACCGGAATGGGCAAAGGAATAGCCGTTCCGCACGTTAAGCACAAGGCGGCCAAGAACGTGGTCGCCGCTTTGGGGCAAAGCAGCAAAGGCGTCGATTTTGCCGCGCTGGACAAACAGCCGGTGTATTCGGTCATACTTCTGATAAGCCCCGCCGA
>PLLM01000103.1 GCA_003141275.1 Phycisphaerales bacterium | reverse complement strand
AGCTTAAACAGGGACGGCTCGACGACCGAGGAGCTTTTCGAAAAGGCCGACCAGGCGCTCTTAGAGGCGAAACGCAGCGGGAAAAACAGGATATACCTTGTAGGCCAGCCCGAAAACGACATCGACAAAATTGAGTAGCCGCCCTACGTCCCCAGAACAATCGTCTCGGTTTTACTGATGAGTTTATACCGGATGCCTCGCCAGCGAATCGTCCTGCCAAAGACCGAAGACAATATCAAAATGAGCATAAGCGGCGACCAGAGCCAGAACAGCGCAATATCGGCAATTGCCGCGATTTTCAATCCGGGCCAGTCCTCCGCGAGCAATTTACTAGCCATACTTTGTCTGAGTATCGCCCTTGTGAGCTGCATGATAAAAAACAGGATGGGGACAGCGGTGAAAAGCCAAATGTGATGATTCTGCGTGATTCGAGCGTAAATCGCCAAAGCAGCGCCGCCCCAAAGTCCAAAGACCGAATAGACGCTGCTGAACAAACCAAATGACCACATCAGCGGCGCATAGACCTTTGTGATAACGAACTGTCTGCGCCCAAACTCAAAAAGTTTTGCCCAGGTTGTCGATTCGGATGTCGCCACCAGACAGCCGGGGACAAACTCGACTTTTTTATGAACATCTTTGACGGCATAGCTAAGCGAGAAATCATCACTTACGGCCTTTTGCCAGAGATTTTCAATGCCCAGCTCCCTGAAGGTCTGCACCTGAATCGCCATTGACCCGCCCCAGGCGTGGTTGAAAGGCGTGTTACCCATAAGCTGGGCAATCTTGGCGTTTATGGCTGATAAGGCAAGCGTGGCAAGGTTGCCGGTTTTCGGAAGAAACCATCGATAGCCGGTTGCCGTCCCTCTTGATTCAGGATGCCGAAGAGGATAAACCAGATGATGCAGCCAGGTCGGCTTGACGCAGATATCCGAATCCGCAAAGGCCAGCACCTGAATATCTTCAGGAATCCGATGATAAGCGTACAGAAGATTATGAATTTTCTGACTGCATTCCTGCCCCACACCGGCAATAAAGACCTGAACGTCTTTGACTCCTGTACTGGGGGCCAACTTATCCTTCAACCTGCACAATTGCTCGTATGCGGGGTCGGCCTTATCCTCTACAACAAACCACAGCAGGTAATTTTCGTAATCCTGCGCGTAAAAAGAGGCGATATTCTGCTCGAAGTCGGCATCGAGGTTTTTGCAGGGAACAATCAGCGCGACGCGAGGTGAATAACGTTTGTGCTTTTTATTGTACTTGGCCAGCGCGAAAAAGTAATTTTTCAACGTCAGCGTCGAAAAAAACACCTGCGAAAGTATGAGCATCCAGGCAACATAAACATACCATTCCATATAACCGGATTATCGTTCATAGTATGGTATGCTGTCAATTACTACCCTGCGGCAGGCCGCTTTACCGTCCAATCCTCCAGTTATTCGCCAGAACCGCAAAGTCAAACTCATTGATAATACCGTCAGTCAACGGGCTGATGTCGCAACTGGCGTTCCAGTTCGGTTGCCCTGAGCTGCGCAGCCATGCATCGGTGAAAATAGCGAGGTCATCGTAGTCAACGTCGCAATCGGAATCAAAGTCCCCAACAAGCGACATCTGGCTCAAAGCGGTGGCGATTATCTGAACGTCGTCGATGCCCCAGTACCAATCATAGTTTGCGTTGTAATAACGCCAGCGAATCTGCACGCCGGCTGCGCCGTCGGCTCCAAAACCGGACGGGGCAAGCTCTACCAGGCCGGTATACTCGGCCCCCTGGTATCTGGCCATATTTTGCCATGCGCCGCCGTTCACGCGGATATCAACATCGCCAATCTCAGTGGAGGAGTGATGGAAGTAGTGCTTGAACCTTAGCGTGACATTAGTCAAACCTGTACAGTCAATACTCTGTGTAATTAGCTGCTCATCCATATCAAATGATCCGGCATAACGGCTGTCCACAATCATAAAGACACCGGTCCAGTATGTACTTGAGCGATGCCTTGGATTGTCCGACCGCCATGTCTCCGTTGAGTTGCCGCCGTCGATAATTGTCCAGCCAGCCGGCAACCCGGTATCAAAATATGTTTCATAAATAACCTTAGGCGACGGCACCTGAACGGTTATGCTTACCGTGGCGATATTAGAATCGCCGCCCGTTGGCGGGAAGCCGCCGTCGCTGGCCATGAACTGGAAATTATCCGAACCCGTATAACAGGCAAACGGCGTGTAAATAACATTATTGCCATAATTGGCCAGTGAATACGGCACGGCATCGATAGTGCCGGCACACGGATCAGCCAGCGTTCCATGATGAGGCAAAGATGTAATTATAAAGGTCATCATTCCGGGCGGGTTTGGCTCGGCATTATCGATGGCCTGCAAAGTAATCGTACCCGACACCCCCGCTTCCGCAGCAACATTAGAATCCGTCGCCACGGGTACTGACCCAGCCATTATCCCTGTCAAGTTAACTCCCCAAAGATTCCCTGAGGTTGAGGTGGAACTCAGCGACTGGCTTACGCCGACAACCTGACTGGTAAAAGAAAGATAACCGAGCTTCGCGGCACTTATCGTATAGGTTGAATTTGACGGAAGATTCCCAATGGCGTAAATACCGGCAGCGTTTGTTACGGCCTGATATGTCAGGCCGCCGGACCTCGCCGCGTTCACAGTAACCCCTGAAACCGGCACGCCTGAATTTGCATCCAGAACACGTCCGCTTATAATCTCGCCCGACCCGCTTCTGTATATATTATAAATTGCACCGTCAACGACATTGAACGAATAAGGTGAAGAATCGATATTCGGTAGATTGTACCATGCGTCGCTGGTCCCTGCCCACCCCAGATTAAGATGGTGATACAACGTATCGCTGTTATACCCATACCCATCGGCCACAATAGCGTGCCCCCCGCCAGAACCGGTAATGCCGAGCAGAACCGGATTGCCCCAGTCCAGATTGGGATTAATCATGGTATTTAACACGGTACCGAGATTACTGGTGCCGTTGGAGCCATATACAGCGTTGCTGTAATGAAACGTGTTTATCAATGCGTAATTGACATAGCTCATATACGCACCGGAGGCGCTAGCGGCATATTGCATATGAACTGCAACACCAGCATCGTATGTAAGAGCGCCGACGGCCTGTCTCTGTGTTAACGTTGTGCTGCAATCGGGTACAAGCGTCATTTGTGCCCAGTTATACGCTCCGCCTGCTCCATCACCGCCTCGTAAACACAACGACTGCGAAACACCATCAACAGATACCGAAAAACAGCCTGTACCCACTGCCGTCGCGGGATACTGCCAAAACCGCATATACTGGGCCATCGCGGTGGCGACGCAGCCGCAGGGATAGTTGCTCGCGCTGCCCTCGCTATAAGGTGGGACGTAATAATTGTAACAGGCGTTTGAGCAAACGGTCGTCTGGCTCCATTTGCTTTGTAAAAGGGGTGAAACCCTGACATCCGAAATACCGCCAATAGACATCGCCTGCACTTCGCAGGAATCCGCGGCGTTGAGCAGTTTCGACCATTTGCCGAAGGCCTTCTCGCCCGAATGCTTTATGCCCATCTCCTGCTGTGTAAAACTTTGGATTGCCTTGCCCGAACGCACCATTTTTTGTATTGTCCTTGCGGCATTGATTCTGCCCGGCAACTCCCTGCTTACAAGGGCGCCGAGAGGATTATCCGGAGAAGGGTCGAAACTGCCCGCCTGGGCAAAACAGATGACCGGCTCAACCTCGTCATCCGCGGGAATGATTACAAAGCCATTGGGGCTAAGATAAACAACGTGATAAATGGGCTGGCTGTTGGCATCTGTAAATGTTTCAACGCTGTCAATCTGACTGCCAAGACGGCTGTTCATAGGTCTTGGATTTGCCGCCACCCACGTTCTGGCAATCTTAGACGCACGATCAGCCGTTACAGGCGATGCCGATGATATGCCGCACCAACACAACAGCAAAACTGAAGATATAATCCCCCACAGCCGCAAAACTGTAAAATTATGCGAGTGAATCACCACCCTCATCCTTTCAACCGCATTTTACTATTCCTCCACGCTGCGCCTACAATGCTGCGAACAGAACCATCATTCCATTATACCATAAAGACGCTGCAAATAACACTGATATTTCAGGACATTGGCACAAATCGCCGCAAAAACACCGATTTTTCTTGCAAAAACCGGCTATCTGTTATATCCTTAGCAATGATTTTGGGTCGGTGCCCGAGCGGCTAAAGGGAGCGGACTGTAAATCCGCTGGCGAAAGCCTACGTAGGTTCAAATCCTGCCCGGCCCACTGAGTTGTCACACTGTGTCACAAGGTGTCGTTTTGCGTCTAATTTCGCGGATTCATCGTCTGTATATGACGCAGTATGACACAATTTGGCTCTTTGGTGTGCCTGATTCTGTGCCGCGCTGTCGGTGTGATTATCAATACAAGCGGCCCGCTTAAAATCATCATCGGTAACTTGCAGATAATGCTCACGCGCAACTGTTCTTGAATTACCAATCCACTTACAAACCTTGTATTCGGGCCAGTCCTCTGTCAGTTCCGTATGCCGCAAACTGTGTCATTTACGTTCAGGCCAAGACCATGTTTCCTGTTTTACAACTTCATAGTTTGCATTCAGTTTTTCTTGTAATAAAATTAGCGATGCAAGACGGCGTGTCATTTCTGTAACATATTCAGCTTCTTCGACCTTCAGTCCACGCCCAAGCATCCCTTTTTCACGATAACTCAGCCACTTCTTAATAACCTGATACCCGCCGATATAATATTCCCATACGCATTTCGGAACATTTTCCCAATACGCCGCACCATTCAAATAAATGTCCAGCGTCTCATCCCCAAACACCTTTCTTAATTCCTCATTCTCCTGCTTTCGCTCCCTATAATCCCCCTTGCCCGGCATACATACTCCGTCTTTACCCCCATGCCCCCATCCTGCCGTCAAATCAAGTTCCCCCTTCTCTGGCCGTATCGTCCCTCCCTCAACCCTCGTGATAACACCGATACCCTTTAACCGTTCATCAATCTTTCCCTTTGTAATACCTTCAACCGGCTTTTCCGTATCAAGCAGAGAAGCAACTTGCCGCCCTAATTCCGCCGACTCCAATAAAACCTTCTTCGTCCTCGGCAACGGTATCCTCGGCCAGTCCTGTCGTATCCCGTCCGCATTCTCTTCCAAATATGCAGGGCTGTATCCTACCGCCAAAGCGTGCATCCAAATCAATCCCGCCGTCTCGGCATCCTTATCTGGGTCGCCAATTCCTAATGCCCGTAAATACCCTCGCGCAATATCCGAAAGGTTTGCCACAACAATCGCTTTAGCATGCTCTTCCTTGAATAGTTTCCCCGTTTTATCGTTCCTCTTATGTGTTTTTTGCTCTTTGTAGAGCAAATTCGGGAAATGCCGAGCGTGCCCCGATATAGCGTCATAATCACAGACCAGTGTTGCATACAAAAACGGCGGACCCTCAGGGAATTTATCTGCTGTGTCCCTAGTGATGAAATAAGAGTTCCCTTTAATGCTCTTATGCTTAAGTAGCTCTGGTCCAGGTCTCGAAAACAACGGAGCAATTTCCGGATCAAGATAAGCTATTCTGATATCAAATGGCTTAAAGGGGTATTGTGTAATCCTCTCTTCTTTAAATGAGATTTTACCTTTGAGCATCTTTCTGGTTTTCACAGCATCGAATTCACCTGAGGAATACATAAAGGCAGGCGCAATATTCTCCATCTCGCTATCAGAATTTTTCTCATCAAGATATGGAATAAGGAGCTTCAATTTCGTTTTCTCATCAGGGAATACTATAAGGGAGTTGCCCCTACGTTCAATAGGCCCACTGTTAGGTTTATCTCCGCCTAAGACGGGTACAATCGGCCAGTTGAGATACTCCTTTGATACCGATAATGGACGAAACGAATACCGATTCACCTTCATAGGTTCTGCGATCTTATACCTACCCTCAAAATTCTTCTCGCCTAAGCTCTCAAGCAAATCTCCTTTTTTATTTGTTCCCCAGTAATGCTGAAATCGCACTCGTGGTTTCTCATCACGTTTTTCTTTGCGAACTAACACGCAAATTGCCGTTCCGACCCGGATACCTACGGGGGTTTGCTCAGTAGAAAAAACGCTCGGGTCCGATTTTCCTTCTGGTGTCAACTTTCCGGTCTCTCGACTGTCGCCGTTCATACAGTCAACCCATATCCCGTCGAATCCCTCCAGAAACTTTTTGCGCATTGCGACAAATGATGGGTCTCCAAGGTATGAGAAGTTAGAAATATAGCTCACAATCCCCTTACCGCTTTTCACTATCCGCCGCTCAGCAATCCTAAAGAAGCGAACATAAAGGTCGTCCAGATTAAACTTCTTGATTCCCCATCCGCCTGCCTTCACTGGCTTCGTCAAACCTTCCTTGTAGCAATCTACCAATCCGCCTTCCTCTTCCGGGCTTGTCCCCGCAAATGCATTGTAAGGCGGATTTCCTAATATCACTAAAATCGGCGACTCCTGTTTGACCTTGTTCGCCTTGTCTCGTTCCTCCTTCAACTCCGGAAACGGGAGCAGCGTCTTCGGGTCTTCTAATGGCTCCCATCCCGTAAGGGCATTCGTCAAATATACCCCTGCTCGCTCACTGCCTTCCGCGTTTAATGGTGCGCCAATCGTCCGAAGCAGCAATCCAATCTGTAAATGCGAAATCACAAACGGCGCTGGTAAAATTTCAAATCCGAACACCCTTTTTCTCGCCGCCTCCTTAACACCCTGCGCAGTCAGTGCGCTCACCCCTTTTTCCGCAAGTGTCTTGTGTATTCGTTTAAGTACCTCAACCAGATATGCCCCTGTCCCGCAGCAAGGGTCAAGGACAACCACCTGTCCATCCGCCAATCCATCGGCGATATTCAACTCTTCTCGTAATACTCTATCTATTCGCTCGACCTGATATTTCACTATTTCCGGCGGCGTGTACCATACCCCAAGGTCTTTCCTCAATTCCGGGTCGTATGCCTTTAAGAATGGTTCATAGAAATACTGAACCGCGTGTTCCTCTTCGAATTTGCTGAAAAAGCTTGCCCTGTTTACACGATTAAGAACCATCCCCGCCCAGTCAAGAACCTCGTCTATCCCTAATGGCTTCAGTCGCTTCGGCGTTGCTATTTGATCGAACAAACTCGTTATCATCGGCACATGAAGCGTCCATGCGGCATCATGCCAGTTAAATTTGGCATCCGGCTGTCCCCCATGCTCCCGGCTCCAAAGAACCCATGAAGAGAACACCCCGTAAAAAAGCGTCTGCACTAATGTTGCCTGAAAGAAATGCTCGCCTTTCTCTCCTTCAAACTTCATTCCAAGTGCCTCTTCCAGTGCATTCTTCAATCCCTCTAAGGCCGGCAAATTTGCACTCTGCTCAACTCGGCCTTTTGCCTCACGAGCATACGACGCAAGAAACCACGCCAAATCCTCCGGCTCCGTCAACGGCGCAGCGTGAAGCATCGCCCTACGCAAAAACTCGACAAATCGCCCGCCCTGTTCTTTCGCAGCTTTTTGAGGGTGTTCCAGAATCTCACGAAACTTGCTTTCGCTTTCCGCCATCCGATATGATTCAAGACGGACTGGTTTATTATCCTCGCTCCGTCCAACTAATACAAAATCCCTGAAATTAGTAACAAGAACTAATCCGTATTTGTCCCAGTATTTAGAAACCTGCGCACTGTCCGTTCGCGCAAAGGAATCATCTTTCCACGGCTTGCACTCTATTACGCCACGTTCCGGATTCTGTCCCTCTATTGGTCGTGAATCTTTTGAACTCTGAAATTGGTTTGTTGTGAAAAACCCAAAGTCCGGCGCACCTGCCCCTGTATCTTTTAATTGCCCTACACACCGTACCCGGGGCTTCAACGCTTTTCCTGCTTCATTAAGTAGCGACTCCAGCGCACCGTAGTATGATGCCTCAGCGACGCCGCCCCCGGTTTGGTAAATCTCCCCTATGTCCGTCAAGTATTTTTGAACAGCATCCTCTGCCATGTTATTTCCTTAAATTGATGTAATTTCCCGACCCCACAATACCCCAAACCCCATCTTTCGTCAATAATCGCTTACCCCATAGAGATTTTATCCCCCCTACCCCCCTCTATCTACACACAACGGCAAACGGATATATAAAATGTTTGCGCTTTTTGCTTATTTTTTAAGCCATTATAACAGCACCACTTATAAAACATGAATTTTTGCGAACTTAGAGGATAACAAGCCTGCCGGTTGTAGTACGGTTGTATGGAATAAACGCTATAATGGTGGGCTCTAATCCTTGACCTGTGCCACTTCAGCTGACGTCGGACACTGCTGCATTTGTCCTGAAGACAAATAATTCGCATTAAGCGAAGTAATGCTCGCTCATTATTTAGTGTAACATAATGAACTTGTATGACCTGATAATACTTAGTTTTCAGGTCGTTCGGCCCAGCTATGCTACTCTCTGTTAAGAAATACTACCATACTTTTAACTATTCCTTAACGGGGAGCAGCATACCATCCTTATGTTTCGGCATTGTGCGTCGAGTATCCAGTATCTAAAATCCTCCAACCGCTCGCCCAACTTTGTTATAATTACTGCGTAGTATTTGGGAAGGCGTTTTATGAATCAAAAGGTCCAGTGCGAGTTGTGTCCGAGGGAGTGTATCATTGCACCCGGTCAGAGCGGCGACTGCCGAGTAAGAGTCAACGTAGACGGTGTTCTTCGCACGGTCGTCTATGGCTATCCGTGTTCTATTAATATAGACCCGATTGAGAAAAAGCCGTTGTTCCATTTTCTACCCGGCACGCCAATTCTTTCGCTTGCAACGATTGGCTGCAATCTGCATTGCCTAAACTGCCAGAACTGGGAAATATCGCAGGCCAATCCTGAGGATTCGACCGCCTCACTTGTCCCACCCGAAGGCATGGTCGCCCTCGCAAAGCAACACAAAAGTCCATCAATCGCATATACTTATACCGACCCGATTGCATATTATGAATACGCATACGATACGTCCCGTCTGGGTAAACAGGCGGGTCTGCGCAACGTTCTTGTCACGGCCGGCTATTGCAATCCCAAACCATGGAAACATCTTCTTGAGGTGACCGATGCCGCCCGTGTTGACCTTAAAGGTATGAGCGATGATTTTTATCGAAAGTTTTGTTCAGGAACAGTGGGGCCTGTTCAGCAATGCCTTATAGATGCTGTTGCTATGGGCGTTCATGTTGAGGTGATAAATCTCATTATTCCGACGCTGAACGATAGCGAAGGCGACATTCGGCGGCTGGCCCGCTGGGTAAGGAGCAGTCTCGGCAGCGATATACCTTTGCATTTCTCGCGTTTTTTCCCACAGTACAAGATGCAGCATCTGCCGCCGACGCCACTTGAGACGCTCGATTTGGCAAGGCAGATTGCGATGGAAGAGGGATTATATTATGTTTACATAGGCAATATTCGCAGCCGCCAGGGCGAGAATACATATTGCCCCGGCTGCAAAAGAGTGTTAATCGAACGGCAGGAATACGTTGTTATGACAAATAATCTGAAAGATGGCTGCTGTCCGGATTGCGGCAAAAAAATATACGGGGTGTGGAAATGACTCGTCGCAGTTTCCTGCAAAAAATACTGACTGCCGGCTCAACTATCTTAGTTGCCGGCTGGGCGCTGGCTAAAACCGTTGTGCCTCGCAGATTCCTGTGGGCAAAGCCGTTGTCAAAATACCCGGGTCGTATAAAGGCAATAGGTGATATTACGTCACAGTCAAAATGGAGCGGCTGATATGTTTTACAATTACAGAAACAATCTTAACAGGGCGTTTGTTCTTGTTATGGTTCTGCTGTTTGTCGGCAACTTGTATTCGAAAGAAGTCCTGACTTCGCCGATGGGGCAGATGGGCTGGCATCCGAACGACCCGAATGCATTGACTCAGCAAGTCGAGGGTTTCTTTCAAAAAGCTGACGTTCAACCCAGCGATGATATTGTTGCCCTGATTAGCCCTCACGCGGGGTATGCGTATTCGGGCCAGACGGCTGCTTTTGGAGTTAAGGCCGCGAAAGCAAAATACAGGCGAATCATTGTCATTGGGCCATCGCATCATGTCCCTATGCTGGATGTCCTCAGCATTCCTGGAGCCGCAACTCATTACCAGACCCCTCTCGGTGAAATACCGCTTGATACCGAGTTTATAAATAAACTCTTACAATCGCCGCTCTTTAAGGACATCCCGCAGGCGTACAAAACGGAGCACAGCGTTTTAATGCAACTACCTCTATTGCAATATCACTTCGGCGATTTCAAACTTGTCCCCATTGTCGCAGGCCAGTGCTCTGGGCAAACAATGCAGAAAGCGGCCTCAATCCTGAAATCGCTTGTTGATAGCAATACCCTCGTTGTAGCAAGTTCCGATTTTACTCACTATGGCCCCAATTATGACTATATCCCATTTGACCAGAATATCCCCGATGGGCTTAAAAAGCTCGATATGGGCGCTTACGATTACATCTCAAAACTGGATAGTATCGGCTTTAGCCAATATTGCGATAAAACAGGTGCGACTATCTGCGGCCGGGTGCCGATTGCGATACTTCTTTCGATGCTTCCGTCCGGAACCAAACCGGAATTACTCAAGTACACCACATCAGGCGAACTGACAGGTGATTTCACCAATTCCGTCAGTTATCTCTCTGTCGCCTTTCACGGCGACTGGCAAAAACAGGCCGCCATTGCACCGACGAAAACCGATAGCTCCCCGACTGATAAAGACAAGCAAAATCTCCTGCTGCTTGCTCGTAAGACAATTGAATTTTATCTGCAAAACAATCGCGTGCCTTCGGCTGAGCAGCTTGGTATCCAGATAACCGACGCGATGAAGGTGCAACGGGCGGTATTTGTTACGCTGACGGAAAATTCCTCATTACGCGGCTGTATCGGCGAGATATTTCCCAGTCAGCCGTTGTTTAAATCGGTCATTGCCAATGCCGTTAACGCCGCCGTTAACGACTGGCGATTTGAGCCCGTCACGAGAAATGAGGTTGCCAAAATAAAGATAGAAATCTCCGCTTTGACGGTTCCTATGCCTGTTGACTCATACAACAAAATCCGCTTAGGCACTGATGGCGTTGTTTTGAAAAAGGCGGGGCGCTCCGCCGTGTTTTTGCCGCAGGTGGCTACCGAACAGCACTGGGATATACCGACGATGCTTACGGAGCTGTCATTAAAAGCCGGCCTGCCCGCCGACGCATGGAAAGAGGGCGCAACTTTTCTTGTCTTCCAGGCCGATGTTTTTGGTGAACAAAAATGACTGCTGCCGCACGTGGTTTAGTCATATTTGTTTATGGTCTGTTTTCCATTGCGGCACAGACGCTTGTTTTCAGAGAATTTCTGACCTCTTTTGAAAGCAACGATATCGCCGTCGGCATATTTTTTGCCTCCTGGTTTCTCTGGATTGCCCTCGGCGCAATGCTGGTCAATAGAAGTAAACGTCTTACCGACTTTCTGTTGGCCAATATCGAGATACTGTTTCTGGCGTATCTGCCCGCCTTTGTGTTTCAGGTAATCCTGATTATCCATATCCGTCAGCTTGCAGGCATCGCCGCTTACACGCTTTTGCCCATACCCACTTCGCTTTTGCTCAGTGTTATTGTAAATGCCCCGGTGAGCATAATTACGGGGATGCTTTTTCCCTTGACCTGTCGCTGGGTTGCCCTCGAAACCACGCCGGCTGTCTCGCGGGTTTACCTGCTCGAATCGCTTGGCAGTTTCGCTGGCGGCCTCGGCACGACGGTACTCCTGGCCTTCGGCGCGACCTCTGCCAAAGTTTTTCTCCTGCTTGCGTTTATTCTGTCTGTGGCTGTTTTGTCTTCTTTGTTCGCAGTTTCACGACTCAATCGCAGAATCACTGTGCCAGCCGGTTTTGTTGTGACGCTTCTGTTCGGCCTTGGGCTGGTGTTCGCCGTTGATAAGCCGATTGCAAATTATGCGTGCGCCGTCAAGTGGTCCCGCCTTCTCCCGGCGGATTCCATTACCGGTTCATTTCAGACCGCACAGGCCGAATACCTCTATGGTATATACCAGAATCAGTGGGTCGCCGTCCGCGAGGGCAGTGTTGCCGAAGCCGTCCCGGACCCGACTTCCGCCGGAAGAATTGTTGCTCTTACACTATCGCAGAATCCAAAGGCGTCTCGCATTCTCGTCATTGGCTCAGGCCTCGGCCTTTGTCGCGAGCTTCTCCAGCTTCCAAAGATTGACGCGGTTATCTGGGCTAATCCCGACAGCGAGTATATCCGTCGCGTCATGGAATTTGCGCCACGACAATGGAACATCTCTGATAAGCGATTTGAGAGTTATACAGATGACCCGCGTGTTGTGCTTGGCCGGCAAAAAGAACGATTCGACCTCGTAATCGTCAATTTGCCCGATGCAACAAGTTCAGTCCTGAATCGCTACTTTACAATCGAGTTTTATGAGCAGTTGAAAACCGCGATTGGTTCTTCAGGCATTCTGGCCGTTCGTATTCCAGCCGGTGAAAACATCATGGGAACCGAGCTTGCTACTATCGGAGCCTCTGCTAAACTTACTCTTAAACAGGCCTTCTCTCATCTGGTCCTTGTGCCGGGTGACAATTCCTGGCTTATCGCTTCCGATTCTAATCTTACAGGCGACCCCGGTATATTACGGGAACGTTTCGCCTCAATCCAGGGCGCTGCCGATGTCTATCCGCCCAATGGTCTTTTGAGTATCTACCTGCCAGACCGCGCCGCAAAGGCATTCGACGCATATAATGCTGTTGACCTGCCCGCCGAGCATCTTCTCAATCGTGATTCGAGGCCGCTTGCCAGTCTCTACGCCTTACTGCTTGCCGCCAGACAATCCGATGCGCCGGTCACCATACTCTTCAAGAAATTTTTACTTGCCGGCCTTCCGGTATTTTTAATTCCCATTATTATTTACGTCATTCTGCGCCTGATATTTGTTCTGACTTCTCCCGCTGCCTCCAGGCCGTCAACTTTTGACTTCACATTTCTGCTTTTCTCCACGGGCGTTGTCGGTATCGGTGTCGTAATCGTCCTGATGTATCTCTATCAGACCCGTTTCGGCTCTCTCTATCTTCATATTGGCGCGGTATCTTCGATGTATATGGCCGGCCTCGCCGCGGGCGCAGCAGTCGCCTATCGCCTCCTTAAAAGAAAATACGCGCACAATTCAGAGATGCTTCTTATAGCCGTTCTGTTAATACATTGCGCAGTTCTGGCGGCAATTGCCTTTTGGCCCGCTTCGGGCTGGTCTCACATCAGTTTCGCAGTTGCATTTATTGCCTGCGGCTTGTGCGCCGGTTCTTACTTCCCGATAACCGGCAATCTTTTGGCCGTGGGCGGTTTGAATACTACACAGGCATCCGCACGACTCGAATACGCTGACCATATCGGTGCGGCGGCAGGAGGACTGTTCGCCGCCCTCGTTTTTATCCCCATCCTTGGCGCAAAGATTACAATACTGGTGTTCATATTACTCACCCTTGCCAACCTGCCCGCAGCTTTGTTAAGAATAGACCGCCCGGAAAATGTTTTTGTATCACCAATTTTTCGTTCCGCAGGTTATGCACTGTTTGGCATTGCTGTATCACTAATCCTTTGTTCAAATCTGCTCGTTACCGCAGGCGCCAGATTCGCACCTGCACTTCCGCTTAGCGAAGCACAGGCGTTGGCCGGCTCGCTCCGAATTGAGGCCGCAACTATTGCTCTACCCAATACCGGCAGGACCGCGACCTATTTTAAAACCTACGATGCCAACGACAAACTCGCGGGTTTCATCTTCAGCTCCGCCGACCTCGCCCCGAATGTTCAGGGATTCGGCGGCAAAATAAATATCGCCATTAGCACCGACGCCGTGGGTAATCTCCTCGATTTTCACATCGTTCGTTCAAATGAAACACCCTCTTACCTCGATATGCTCACTAACTGGTTGCCTTCGCTAAAAGACCATGCCCTCTTCAGTCCTAAGCCGTTTGCGAATGTTGATGCCGTTACAGGCGCGACTGTTAGTTCAAAAGCAATCCTCGAATCGCTTGCTCAATCGGGCGCAAAATTTGCATCCAGTGTTCTCGGCCAAACCGCTCAGCAAAGGACAACTGTTGCCACCCGTTGGCTGCCCGATTCACAGGGTGCATATCTTATTGTTGCCTTAGTACTTACTCTAATCGTTATATATCGAGGCAGTTTCCGGACACGATTGTTCGTCCTCGGTTTTAACGTTCTCCTCGGTGGTATTTTTCTCAACGCCCAGTTTTCTACCGAACAGATTGCCTCTTTATTGTCATTGGCTATCCCGCTTACTGTACCGACGGGAATATTTATTCTTACAATCGGAGTACCGTTGCTGGCTATTGTTTTTGGCAACATCTATTGCGGATATCTGTGTCCCTTTGGGGCGTTGCAGGAACTGATTGGTTATATGCTGCCGGCCCGATTCAGGCCGATTCTGTCAAGGAAGCAGATGCAAAAAGGAAGGTTCATCAAATTTGTTGTTCTTTTCGTTCTCATCATCGCATTCTTCATGTCTCGAAACCATAATACCCTTGCCGTTGACCCGTTGATTAAGGCATTTAGTTTCAACCATCGGGGCACATTTATTCCTGTGCTTGTAGCCATTGCACTTGTTGGTTCGCTTTTCTATTCGCGTTTCTGGTGCAGGTATCTGTGTCCGGCCGGGGCATTTTTATCGCTGTTTAATAAAATTGCGATATTCAGCCGATATCTGCCTGCGAAGCAATATGCCAGCTGCGAATACGGGTTGAGCTTCAATGATAAACTCGATTGTATCTATTGCGACAAATGCCGATATGAGAGGAAATCCGTTGCCGCTGAATCCCCCGCTCCTGTCTTCCGACAGGAAGACGCGGGGGCTGGTTTTGCCTCTCGCTATTTTCTCCCGGCGGTGCTTGTTATTGCTGTTGGTATTGCTTCTCTATCTGTCGAAAGTTTCATCAAAGAATTGCCTGCTTCTTCGACTGCCATCGCAGCATCACCTTCCGCAGGACAGCCCAGAAACATCGATACACAGAAAATCAAAAATATGATACGCGAAAACAAACTGTCGGAACATGAGGCCGATTTCTATAAAAAGACGGACTCCCAATAAAATCTTTGTAGTCCAATTTTTCTGGAGGGTAGATAAAATTGGAGAACAGTAGCAGGCGAATTGCGGTAAAGATTGTTGTCACCACGGTCCTTTTGGCCGGCGTTTATTTTTTTGTGGCGGAAAAAATACGCCGGCCGATTGAAATTGATGGCGGCTACCGCGAGGTGATGGGGACATTGGCCAGAATCGTGGTGGTGGCAAAACATGACTGGGAAGGCAAACGCTGCATCGAGGCGGGATTTGAACAGCTCAAACGAATCGATGCAATGATGAGTGATTACAAGGATGACTCCGAGCTAAGCAGGGTCAACCGCGAGGCATTTACGAACCCCGTCAAGATCAGCCCCGAGCTTTTTGAAATACTTCAAAAAAGTGTTGAGTTCAGCCGGCTTTCCAACGGTGCCTTTGACATTACCGTCGGGCCTTTGGTGGACCTCTGGCATAAGGCGGGCGAGGCGAATGTTGTACCCGACAAAAGCATCCTTACTGCCACCAAAGCTAGCATCGGATTTGAAAAACTGATACTGGATATGAATGAGCGAACGGTGCGGTTTGCGGTCGAGGGAATGCGTTTGGATTTGGGCGGGATAGCAAAGGGTTATGCCGTCGATAAGGCCGTTGAGGCAATGCGGCGGGAGGGGGCCATTGGCGGTATGGTCTGTGCGAGCGGCGATATACGCTGCTTTGGCAAACCAGCAGACAAAGGCACCTGGCGGGTTGGTCTGCAAAACCCAGTTGCGGCAAACTCACCGGATTCGAATGGCACCATTGGCGCAGAACAGGTGTTGATGGTCTTGAAAGTGAATGATATGGCGGTTGCAACAAGCGGCGACTACAGGCGGTTTGTAACCATAGGCGGGAAGAGGTACAGTCACATCATCGATACGAACACTGCGACAGGGGCAAATAAGTTAAGCAGCGACACCATCTTTGCCGCAACTGCTTTGGACGCGGATGCGCTTTCGACGGCTGTAAATGTAATGGGGGCAGAAAAGGGCCTTGCGCTCGTTGAGTCGCTGGACGGCGTCGATGCCATACTGATTACCGCTGGGCCGGAGTACCAAGTTGTCAAAAGCGGCGGAGCAGACATGTATTTACGATAACAAGGGTTGCAAATGCTTGAATGGTGGATTTTGGGTAATGGGTCAGCGTGGCGCTGCCTATACAACCGTAGGCAGCTCGTCCCAGCGGGTGGTATAGCGGTTGGAACGTCTTCTGAACTTAACCTGCCAGGGCCTCGACTACCCAACGAAACTTCAACCTGATAATATCTACTTTCTGGGTCATTTGAAGGTTGTACAATCTGGATGTGGGCGTCGGACATTCAATCCGTTGCTCAGATTGTGGCCTCAACCAACGGATATATAATCCGATTGCATAAAAAGACGTTGTCGTATAACTCTTTGTGAAACAAGCAATTAGAGCTTGCTTATCAGAGACGATTGATCGCATGTCTCCATTATGGCACCGTTTTGCTCGATTTTCAGCCTCCATTTCCGCTTGATTTGCACCCCTATATTTACGATAGAATGAATATTATGAAAAAGGTTTGGATTTACAATCGGAAAGATGTGAATGGCTGGTGGGTCGGCTGGTACGAGAGCGGAAATCGTAAAGCAAAGGCTCTGCCCAGCAAGGAATTGGCCGAGCACTATAAGCAGATCAAATACACTCAACTGAATTCTGATGTTTTCACTGGAATCGTGGCAGCTGATTGGCAACAGATGGTTGATGAATATCGGAAGACTAAAAAAGTCCAGGGAGTGACTGAAGGTACACTTTATGAAATCGCCCTGTCCCTGAGAAACTTTGAGCGGCTCGCAGGACAATGTAGTTCAAAACAAATCACCCAAAATGTCATCGACAAATTCATACTCCAAAGAGGAAGCGAAGTAAAACGTCCAACGCTTAACAAGGACATCAGGAATTTGAAAACATTCGTCAACTGGTGTAGGGAAAACAGGTACTTGAATGGAAACCTTAAAATCAAAGAATTGAAAGAGGAAGAAAAGCCCGTAAGGTCATTAAGCGATGTCGAGATTAAGAAATTACTGAAAGCGGCAGAACCATACCCGCCAATAAAGATGCGTATATTATTGGCATTGGGTACAGGCTTAAGGCGTGGTGACATTGAGTCATTGAAAATCAGCGACATTGATTTTGAAAAAAACAGCATAGCCACGACGAGCAGGAAAACCAAAAAGAGCATGGCTTCGCGACCTGTATCATTAGGAGTAATGTCAGAGCTTTCAAAATATGCTTGTGGCTTGATTGTTGGCCAAGAAAAATTATTCCGAACCAAATTCAACCACAGAAAATGGCATAAGATTTGTAAAGAGGTTGGATTGGCCGATTTAAAATTTCATGATCTGAGAAAGACATTCGGCTCTTTGCTGGCGCAGAATGGAGTTTCAACAGCAGTGACGCAGAGACTATTAGAACATTCTTCACCGAATCTGACAAACAAAGTCTATACGAATGTTGATCCTGTCTTACGCCAAGCGGTAGAGCAGTTGCATGTTAGCAAGTGGCTGTAACAATATAGTTGTCGGATAGGAGTAAGGCCATTTGTTTTAATGTGTCAGATCTTCGGCTTAATTGCTAACCTTCACTTCTTTCGGTTTCGTACTGATGGATCAGCCAGTTCCTTATGAGATGAAATATTTATCGTCAAGCTTACAAAAGACGCCGCCTATACTTTTGAGTTCTATAATTCACTCATCCTTTTTATGTCTGAGATCGAGTGGTTTCGTTATGCATTCTTCACCCTCCATTATTTCAATTCCACCGCAAGATGCGAACGTGACAGCATGCCGCCGGAAACATTTCAGGCTTTGAACCCATCGCTCACTTTCATTCGCTCCCCATAGGAGCTCTGCCCCTCTTGCGGCAGCCGCACTGCCTATCACTCCAACGACTTGGGAAAATTCTTTTCCCAGACCCTTTTAGAGTTCGAATCCCTTCCTCAAGGAAGTGAAACCAATGGAGGCGGGGGGATTCTAAACCCCGTCAGGCCATTTTCATAAGTCTTTGCGAGACAAGGAAATACAACACAACTCTATTTTTTACAACCACTTATAAATTCTCAGATTTTATCACGTTTTATCAGAATTTATCAGAATTTGGCTTTCAAATACTCCCGTATTACTCCCGCGAATTACACACCCGGAACTGACTTTCCCCAAAAACTGTACCGCATGTAATTTAGAGTTCCGGCGTGACTTGAAAAATAGGACAATTTGTAGGACAACGCTTCAAAAATAGAATGTTTCGACTCGACTCTTTTAATTGTTTGGCGTCAGTAAAAGCCGAAGTCATCTTCTAATTCAAAGTTAAATCTGTCTCATTCTCGCTGGAAAGGATAGATTTTAGTACTAAGTGTTGAGTTTTGAATTTAGGAATTTTGAATTTGCAGATTTAAAAAACGGTAGATGTCCCCATTATTTGCCCCTAAAAGTAACAAAACGTAGCAAAATATAACAAAAGTGAAAGAAAATATAACAAAAAGTGAGCAAAAAATAGCAATTTTTACTGTGGGGATGCGGGTTATTGATGGCCGATAAGTTTGCGGTATTTCATCGGCGTCATTCCCATCTTTTGTTCGAAATATCTGGCAGTATGGCTGTCGCTGTCAAAACCAAGCTTGACGGCAATATCCGATATCGACAAATCTGTCTCAATCAGCATCTGTTTTATCAGGTCAATCCGCACCCGCTTAATCTCGTCGTAAACGGAACGTCCCAGTGTCTTCATAAATTTGTCATGCAGGTTGCGCCGTGAGACGCTTAAATTTTTTATAACATCCTCCACCTGTATAAGGCAATTGGCGTTATGATGAATAAACGTCAACGCCTGGCTGACCAATTTATCTTCTACCGCCACGATATTGGTTGACTGCCTTGTTACTACCATGTTCGGCTGAACAATCACCGTCTGGGGCGCCATCTTTTCTCCCGCCATCATCCTGTCAAGCAGTTCGCTTGCTCTAAACCCGGCCTTTTCGACATCCAGCGCCACACTCGATAACGATGGATACGATATATCGCATATCTGGTCGTCGTTATCTACGCCGATAACAGCCACCTCATAAGGCACCTCTATTTTCGCATAGGCGCAGGCCTCGGTAATATGCTGTCCCCTGTCGTCATTGCACGCCATAATACCAACCGGCTTCGGCAACCTGCGAAGCCATTCGACGAGAACCCTCTCTTCCCTGTGCCATAAACAATCCACAAGTGACTTGGGTTGTTTATAAATACTAGTCTGAAAACCCGCCTCCGCTATGCGTACGCTAAAACTTGCACCTCGCTCACGGGACCAGCACATAATATCAAAACCACAGTAGCCGAAATTACGAAACCCACGTTCGAGAAGGTGTTCGGCAGCCATTCTGCCAATAGCATTGTTATCCGGTATTATATTGTTTCGCCCGACCGAGGGCGGTTCCATCCCCACCAACGCAAACAGCGGGATATTCCATCTCTCCACCTTTTCGATATCTATCATATCACGCGCCATTATGCCCTGCGGCCTCCACTTCTTCAGGTGCTTCAATTCAGCCCGCTCGCTGCCTCTCGCAACGTAAAACAAATCCTGCCTGTAAAGCATCCACGGAAACATCCACGGCCCATGAAGACGCGAATATCTCATAACCCCGCGAACAAGGTCTCTGCTATATTTCCGCGAGCTATCTATCATCAGCGCAACTCGTCTTGATTCTTTCATACCCGTATTATACGCCTAAAATGGTGATTGTTAAGCAAAAAATGGCGTTCTTTTTTGAATACTAATGGAGTACAATAAAAACGGTGGTATTCTAAAGTAAAAATGGTGTTTGCTTGCAGTGCAATACAAGTAGCAACAAAATTTAACAAAAAAGTCAATAATAGGCATCTATTGGGCAACAAATGGCATATCTTCTATAGTCAAATATGCATTATACTATATGATGCCATGCCATAAAGCAGAGCATCGCCTGTATGAAAAATATTTCGTATTGTTTTTGTGTGATACTGATTGAAATATGGCATGGCGGCGTCGCCAGGCATACATAAGTTTCATAAGTATTAACTGCAGTGTTGTTTATTATGGTGATAAGGAGGAAAAATAATGTTTAGGAAAAGTGTATTTATTTTGGCCCTTTTATGTTTTTTGGCTATAAGCAATTCTGCTATAGCAACCCAGCTTAACTGGGCCGGAACCGATGCCAATTGGTTTAAACCCGCTAACTGGGGTGGCACGGCGCCGACGGGTGGCGATTGGGCGGCCATCCAACCAGGTTATACGCAGCCAATAATCGATGGCGATGCGGCCTGCAGTCCATTGGACATAGAGCCATGGTCAGGGGGAGGACTCTCCTCAGTCGATATGAATTCAGGAACTTTAGACTTCGGATCCGCACTCAACTGCGCTACGTGGGGTACCTTTGACACCAGCGCCCCAGGCTTTAGCCCGGGCGTACTGTATGTACATGGCGGCACGGTAACTACGCAGTCCGAGGGTTCTGCAGGTCTTGTTATCGGCAGTTCGTCTGGCCCCTCCGTCGGCAGGGTAATCATGTACGGCGGACTTATCAGTGTCCCGAAAGTCGCTCTTTATAATGGTGATATCGCCCTCTATGGCGGAACGCTGGAGACCTGGGGAGATGGTAATTTTGTCTTTTCCACGGACTACCCCGAAAACAAAATCGACATCAGCGGCGGCACACTGAAACTTACAGGCAGTGACCCTACCATTGACGTAATAACCTTAACCAATTTAATAACAGCCGGACATATTTACTCCTCACGCGGCACCATCGGGTCACCTGTATTTGATGTCAACCATACGTCAATAACGAGTACCGACGTCAACATGATAAGGGCCTGGAATCCTTCTCCTGCCAATGGCGCGACAAACATTCATTACAAGGACACCAACTCCATCACGCTTAGCTGGAACAAGGGTGATTACGACGCGAATGTAATAGACCAATATGTGTATTTCGGAACATCATCCGGGACACTGGTCTTTAAAGGCACGCGACATGACGCGACTAACGACCCGTGCAACTGGACTATCCCGGGACCTTTTGCCGTAGGAGGCAATTACTACTGGAGAATTGACGAAATAAACACTGTTAGCAGTGCCTGCGCGACAGGTAAGGTCTGGAGATTCAAAGTCCATGACGGCAAGGCCTACAATCCCAAGCCGGTAGACGACGCAAACGTCGGCAAAGCACTGGACGCGTCGTTGCGGTTA
>PLLM01000011.1 GCA_003141275.1 Phycisphaerales bacterium | reverse complement strand
TTTGCGCGCGCGCGCAAAATGGTTGACCTCGGCTCGGGGGCCGAACGAGAGATTGAGGATATCGCCTTAACCCGATACGCCTGTTACCTGATAGCGCAAAATGGCAACCCGTCCAAAGACCAGATAGCTTTCGCCCAGACATATTTTGCTGTCCAGACCCGCAAACAGGAAATCATAGAAAAACGAATAGGCGAAGTCGAACGACTGACCGCACGCAGAAAACTTGCGTTTTCCGAAAAAGAGCTTTCGGGAATTATATTCGAGCGGGTCGGCGATGAGCAGAGCTTCGGCAGAATCCGCAGCAAAGGCGACATTGCGCTATTCGGCGGCAAATCCACCGAGCAGATGAAAGGCCGGATGAAGGTGCCCAAAGGCCGGCCTCTGGCGGATTTTCTCCCGACAATCACTATCAAGGCAAAGGACTTTGCCAATGAAATCACCAATTTTACAATCAAGCGGGATGATTTGCGGACAGAAGACGGCATTACCGGCGAACACGTAAAGAACAACCGCGAAGTTCGAAATCTGCTCGTAAAACGAAATATAAAACCCGAATTGCTTCCTCCCGCGGAGGATGCCAAAAAGGTGGAAAGACGGCTTATCTCCGAACAAAAGAAATTATTAGGTCGTCCCGAACCGTTGGAACAATAGCGACTCCGCAGCCCGCCCTCCGTCTTATGTCTTGAGTCTTGCGTCTTGTGTCTGTTGTTCCGGAAAATTTAATCGGGCGAACTCCCCATGATATTTCCTTGCGGCCTCATCATACGCCTTACCGGCTTCAATTTCGGAGTCGAAGTAGCCGAGGAATGTCCTTTTCCCGTGATGCCGGATGGTCGTATGCCATCGTTTCCTTTGCTTCATAAAACTAACCCCGATAAATCTCGACGAAGTATTCGATTTCTTTGGTCTGTTGCAGGAATTCTGTGAATGAGTCGCCAGTCGCAAATTCGCCCTGCGGTTATCTAACGTATCGGAGTTGATATGGTCAACGAGCAGGCCGGCAGGGGCGTTCATAATTTCTCTGTGCAAATATACCAGCTTTATACCTGCTGACTTGGTCGTTTTGATAAACCGCCCGCCATAGATATGTTCGTCATGCCCGCAGACGCCCCATTTCAAATTGCCGAAGCGGTAATAATCCTGCTGGTCAAGAATCGTCCATTCGTCTTCGCCTAAGTAAATCCTGCGGTAGGTGTAGCCATAACGGAGCAGGCGATAGGCGAGAAGGGGGCAGGTGAAAATAAAGTCGAGCCAAACGGGTATTGTTATTGTAAGTTTCGCGCGCATAATTCAATCCTCACATTCCTTTTTGCCACAGAGCTATTTTTTTAGCCACAGATTACACTGATTACACAGTTTTTTCAGACACTGATTTACACGGATTAACACTGTTTTTTAGCCACAGAGTTCACAGAGAACAGTCAGCTTTGTGTTCTTGGCGGAGGCAATGCTCCAAACGTTGTTTGTGCGCTTGCCACCCGCCTTCATCCACAAGGGCATATTGCCCTTTTATAAAGCCGACTGCTTTTCCTTCGGCCTTCATTATTAAGCCGACCAAAATATAATAATCCGAAATTCGAAATGGAACTTCTGTTCCTGATGCCTTGCCCTGCGGGGCGAAATGCTTGTCGGAGCGAAGCGGAGATCCCCGCATGCCTTTGGCGGGGACCCAACTTCCTTGCGCTTCTGCGCTACTATTTTTCCGGAAGACAGAAGACAGACGACAGAAGACAGATTGGCCGTCCTCCGACCTCAGTCATCCGTCCTCAGAACCCAAAGGTCCCTCTATATATAAGGTGAATTTCAGAGCATTTTAAGCACTTACAAAACATTTTTTTCCGCCCCCAAATTGCTAAGTCCTTGTAGTTCAAGGAGTAAAAATTTTTTCAAAATTTTCAAGATTTTTTTTGTGTGTTATTTCGTGATAGGATTTCCCGGCCTGTCCTGAGCAAGCGTAGCGACCTGTGGTGAGTGCCGCCGAACCAGTCGAAGGGATTTTTTTAGACCTTTGCATGTTTTTTTGCGAATCACAGTAACTTGCTGGGATTTTTTACACATACCGGGCAGCCGTCTTCGGACCTGCTACTCCCAAGCCCTGCGACCTAAGCAATTTAGCAGTCCAAAATTTACCGATAAAAGATTTTCAATTGACCGTAAAATGTTATAATGCCAACCTTTACCCGCCGTAGGCGTGGTTTATACGTCGTAGGCGGGTTTACCTTTGATTGTCTAAATAAACAGATATGTATACTATGGCAACCGATTTCACGAAACTGAGTGATGGCGAACTGCTTGACCGCTCCGCAGCGGGCGAAGAGGGTGCGTTTCAGGAAATCGTTAGCCGCTACAAAAACGGCCTATACGCCTTTTTGCGAAATTTCCTCAATCGTACCGACCTTATCGATGACGTCTTTCAGGAGACCTTTTTGCAGTTATTCACCAGCAGGGATAGTTTTGATCGGGAAAGGCCTCTTCGACCGTGGTTATATACGATAGCCGCGAATAAGGCCAAAGACGCCCTGAGAAAAATGCAAAGAACCGCGACTGTGTCCATCGGCACTATGAGCGATTCCAACGAAATGTCGTTTGACGATATGCTCAACGTCCTAACATCCGAAGAGGAAAGACCTTACGACAACCTCGAAAAAGGCGAAATTGCCGCCAATGTAAGAGGGGTTATAGCGGATATACCGGATAATCTGCGGGAAATTTTGGTTATGGCGTATTTTAACCATTTTTCCTACAAACAAATGAGCGACGTGCTGCGTATCCCTATTGGCACGGTGAAAAGTCGGCTGCATACGGCGGTAGGCCGGTTTGCCAAAGATTGGAAAGCAGCCGTTAGGAGCAAAAAGACGCAATGATATCACTAAATAGTCAGCAAAAAGAGATTCTCTTCGATTACTGCATGGGACTCACATCTGAACAAGAATCAGCTCAAGCACAGGAGTTAGTATTCTCAAACGAACAGGCAGCGAAATTCGTCACTTCAATCAAAGCGTCATTATCACCCCTTGAAAGCATAACTCCGGAAGAGTGTCCTGATGAGCTGGCCGAAGGTACGATTTGGCGTATCAAGCAGACATTGCGAACCAGTCAGGTTGGTTTGAATCAGCTTTTGGCGGCGGAGCAAAAACGCAAAACGGGTTTCTGGCATAATATTTTTGGGCGGTTAGCCACAGCGGCGGTCTTTGTCATTGTAGGCACAGGCGCTATTACCGCCTGGAATGTGGGCACAAATTATGCCCGCCAGATGTCCTGGCAGACCAAATGCGGTTCGCAAATGGCAGGCCTGTTTACCGGCTTGAGCAATTACAGGAACGACAACAACGGCCAGATGCCGGCCCTCGCATCAGCGCCCGGCGACCCGTGGTGGAAAGTTGGCTATCAGGGTTCAGAAAATGTTTCAAATACACGCAAGATGTGGGTACTGGTGAAAAATGGTTATTTAAAGTCAGACGCTTTTGTTTGCCCCTCTTATAAAGCCTGCAGTTTAAATTGCAACCCCAAAGAATATAACGATTTCCCGAATAGAAATTTAGTCACATACAGCTTCCGCATAGGCTGCCCGAAAGCGGGTCTGGAAAAAATGGGCAGGCAGGTAATCATAGCGGATAAGAGCCCCATATTTGCCAATGTTTCAGCATCCGAAAAGGAATTGATTATCAATATCAGCGATGAGCTTTTGAAGCGAAACAGTCCGAATCACGGAGGCAGAGGTCAAAATGTTCTGTTCTGCGACGGCTCGGTTGTGTTCGTAAAGGGCCACACGGTTGACGTATCGCTGGATGATATCTACACGATTCAAAACACACATACATATCAAGGCGTGGAGTTGCCGGCTTCTGAGGCAGACGCCTTCCTCGCCCCATAACTAACACTCACCTTGAAATGGTATAAAGGACAGATTTCCCCTTGGTGGTAAATGACTGCGCCCGACAGGAGTCGAACCTGTAACCTCCGGGTTCGAAGCCCGGCACTCTGTCCAGTTGAGCTACGGGCGCAAATGCCGTTACGGTCGGGCAATATAGCAGTTTATTCGGCACGCTTCAACCTTTTATATGTGCCGGCGCTTATGGCCTGTGCTTTTATCAAATAAACGTCGATTTTATTTTGCCATTCAGCCGATTTATAAGTCATTGCTGAGGATATAGACGGATAGTTTGGTTTTTGTAAGAAAAGTGTTTTTTACGCCGATTTACACAGGCTACCGAAATACTTTACGTGTTTGCAACGTCTTTACATTTAATCAGTTCTGTTTTTTTGGGGAAAAATTATGACGGATACGGCAAGAACACGCGTAAAGATGACATTCATTGCCATTTTGCTGGCTGTTGTCTCGGTTCCGGCGGCTGCCGATGATGCGATGTGGACCTGGGTCAGCGGCTCTGATTATTATAACCAAACCGGCACAAGCGCCGTCCCGGGCGGGCGACAGGAATGTGTCTCCTGGATAGACAGCGACGGAAACCCGTGGTTTTTCGGCGGGTATGGCAGAGGTATTGGCAGCACGAGCACGGGCCTGCTGAACGGTTTATGGGAGTATAATGTGGCGGATGATGACTGGACACTGGTAAAAGGCTACGATAAAGTGACCGATGTGTCTTACCAGGTCGGAGTATATGGCACCAAAGGGTCTTCGGATTCGGATAATATGCCGGGTGCGAGAAGCAACGGTGTTTCGTGGGCGAATGCCAATACCAATGGTACCAACAACTATCTCTATCTTTTCGGCGGATATGGATACGATGCCGACGGAACCCTCGGATTATTAAATGATTTGTGGAGATTTAGAATTAGTACGGGTAACTGGACCTGGCTAAACGGCTCCAGCACCGCTAATGAATATGGCGTGTATGGAACAATGGGAGTTTCGGCTTCAAGTAATACGCCTGGGGCGAGAGGATGGAGTGCAACCTGGGTGGACAGCAACGGGACATTGTGGCTTTTCGGGGGCTACGGCTACGGCAGCAGCGGCTCAGAAGGAACGCTGAATGATTTATGGAAATATAGAGGGTCCAAATGGACGTGGGTCAGCGGCTCAAAGAGCATTACTCATAAGGGAGTTTACGGCACAAAGGGCGTCGCGAGTTCGACTAACGTGCCGGGGACAAGATATGGAAGCGTCCTGTGGATGGATACCAAAAACAACCTGTGGCTTTACGGCGGCGAAGGTTATGACAGCAAGGGATCAGGAGGATATTTGAGCGATTCCTGGAAATTTGACGTTGACACCAATAAATGGACGTGGGTCAGCGGCTCAAATCGCGCCAATCAGCATAAATCCGGAGTATATGGAACAAAAGGAGAGCCGAATGTGAACAATATCCCCGGTGACCGCGAGGCGTTTGCTTCCTGGATAGACGACTATGGCTATCTCTGGATTTTCGGCGGGACGGGATACGATAAGAACGGAAATTCCGGAGTATTAAATGATTTATGGAAGTTTAACGGCTCTATCTGGGAATGGGTCAGCGGCGAAAAGACCATATCGCAAACCGGCGCATACGGTAACCCGGGTGAGGCGGATTCGGATAACACGCCTGGCTCTCGCATTTACAGCGTTTCCTGTATCGATACAAGCGGCAACCTGTGGCTTTTTGGCGGAAATGGATACGATACATATGGCGACGACGGCAATTTGAATGACTTGTGGAAATTCGGCAGTATTATCCCGGAAGGGGTTCAGTTAAGGGTTTTCTGTGACGCAAATGAAATTACCAGTGAGCAGGATGACCCTATTGTCATAGGAACTATGCCTGTCAGACTTGCTGGGCCGAGCAAAACCTTTACCATTCGCAATAACGGCAGCGAAACACTCGTGTTTGGCGAGCTTAGCGAGCCGACGCATTTCACTGTTACGCAGCCCGCGGAATCGACGCTGGCCCCCGGCGAGTACACAACCTTTACCGTTACCCTCGATACTAACGAGATAGGCGTTTTTAAAGAGACCATCTCTTTTGACAATAACGACATCGATATTGACACCTTCTCGTTCCCGGTTAAGGGGACCGTAGTCCCCTGGCAGTTTGGAAATATACCGGGCAGCACAAAGAACACAAAATTCATAGCCGAAGACGTTTGCGGCGTCTCGGTTACGTTCAGTTTGACGGGCGGGGGATACGGCGAAATAGCCGGCGACGCCAATTTCAACCAGGTGAACCTGTATGGCACAGGCGAAAAATCACGACTGACAATCGCGGCCAAAAAAGAAATCAGCGTCGGCGATATCAATACTATCAATGACAACAACTCACTGAAGTCAATCACGGCCAAAACGACGAATCTGCGAGGCAATATAAAAGTATCCGGTTCGCTCGCAAGTTTGATTATCAATGACGTGAATAATTCGACCACCCATACGATTACTGTTGGCTCTTCGTCAAAGGCAAAAGCAACGGTATCGTTCGGTTTTGACCGGGTTGCCGGCCTGACGTTAAATAGCCAAATGCCGATAAAGGCGATTTCGGCGACCGAATGGCTCGCCGGCGAAATTAACGCTCCATCCATTGGCGCTGTCACGACTAAGGGCAACAAGAAACTAAAAATTGCAGGCAACCTGGAAGTGAACGTTATGCACAGCACATCTGTCGGCAGCATTAAAACCGCCGGAACTCTTTCGGGTGAGTGGAACTGTAATACGATTAAAAGCATTTCGGCTCTGAATATTGCCTCGGCTACTCTAAATCTTGACCAGGAGCCGAATCTCAAAGTGCTCGCCCTGGGCGGTCTTACCGCAAAGCGTTATATTACCGACAGCAATATAATGTCCGACGGAAACGTTGGCGCAATCAGCGCCGGGGCTATGAGAAATTCGCTTTGTTTTGCCGGCATTAAAAACGGCGTTACAGGGTTGCCTTACCCCGCTATCGATATCAATGTTTCGGCATCCATTAAGAGTATCACTGTGAAGGGCATCAGTGGCGACCCAAATTCTTTCATCAACAGCAATATTGCCGCGGCGAATATACGGAGCGCAACTTTGAATTACCCCCAGAGTGATAATAGTGACATACCATTCGGTGTGTCCGCTGACTTTATTAAGTTGCTGAAAATTAAAAACGCAGGCGGGAAGACCATTACGCTCAAAAACCTCAATCCTCTCAGCGACAACAACGATTTTGACGACTTTAAAATTCGCCTTCATTAGAAACGCCAATTTATTCGCCAAAATTCGAATCACTCACGTAATACTGGCGAGCCGGCTCAATTTATGCTATAAGCACAGGCGATGTTTTGCCGTCCGAGCAGCAGGGCGGTGATGATTGTATTGCCGGAGAATTTGTAATGAAGGCGGCTGTAATGACGGGCATCAGGCAAATGAGAATCGTCGATTTGCCGAAACCATCGATAAAAAACGACGGTGACGTTCTCCTGAAGGTCGCTGTTGTCGGCGTCTGCGGCAGCGACATCCATTATTATCTCACGGGCGGAATCGGTTCCAAATATGTCCAATACCCTTATCTGGCCGGCCACGAATGCTCCGCGACCGTGGAGGCGATAGGCAAAAAGGTAAAACACGTCAGGCCCGGCGATACTGTCGCCGTCGAACCCGCCGTCTCCTGCCACGAATGTCCTCAGTGCAAAATGGGCAGAGAAAACACCTGTTGTAACTTGAAATTTCTCAGCGTCCCGGGTGAGCTATCGGGTTGTCTTTGTGAATATATCGTTATGCCCGAGGATTGCTGTCTGCCGACAAATGGCCGAGTTACTCATGAGCAGGCCGCCCTCTGCGAGCCGTTCACAATCGGCGTCTATACTATTCAGCAATCGCATTTGGCCAAAGGTGACAAGATAGCCATTCTCGGCTCAGGCCCCATCGGCCTAAGCTGTTTAACCGCCGCGAAAATACAAAGCGCCGCCGGCGTTTATATGACCGACAAGCTTGACTATCGCGTTGAGTTTGCAAAAAAGGCCGGTGCAACCTGGGCAGGCAATCCGGACAAAGGGGATGTTGTGAAGGATATTCTTCAGCGTGAACCGCTCGGTGCCGATATCGTCTGCGAGTGTGCAGGTCAGCAGAACACAATCGACCAGGCCGTTGAAGTCCTGCGGCCAGGTGGGGTTTTGATGCTTGTTGGCATCCACGAATCCGACCGCGTCGGCTTCCTCATCAACCACATCAGAAGAAAAGAAATCACTATTATCAATGTCCGCCGACAAAATCGCTGCGCTTCACGGGCGATTGAACTTGTGGCGTCAGGCAGGGCGGAAATCGATTCGTTTGTCACCCACCGTTTCAAACTCGAACAGGCAAAAGAGGCGTTTGATCTCGTCGCCGATTACCGCGACGGTGTCGTCAAAGCAATGATTTCTTTGTAAAATGAGAGCTATGATTAAAGCGTGCATAGTAAGTATCGGTAACGAGCTTCTCAACGGCCACACCACCGACACGAATTGCCCATATATCTGCGGCCGACTGCTTTCAATCGGCATACCCGTAGTCGGCGTTTATACCGTCGGCGACGATATAAAACAAATCGTCCGTTCCCTCAAACTCGCAGCCGAAGACGCGGACATCGTTATTGTTACGGGCGGCCTGGGGCCTACGGATGATGATATCACTCGACAGGCCTTCGCTGAATTACTGGGAGTTAAATTGCAGGTCAAACCGGCCCTGTTGAAAGACATCCGAAAATATTTCGCCGACAGGGGATTGACGATGCCGGAAAAAAATACCATTCAGGCCTGTGTCCCAAAAGGCGCATCAGCCCTTGATAACCCATTCGGCACGGCACCTGGTATTTTCGCCAAAATGAAGCGGAAACTGTTTTTCTCGATGCCCGGAGTGCCTGTCGAGATGAAAGAGATGCTTGAAAAATCCGTTCTGCCTCGTTTGACCCGGAAGGATGGCACCGGTTTCACCATTGTCAAAAAAATAAGGTGCTTCGGCGCCGGCGAGTCGGCTCTTGCCGAAAAACTCGGCAACCTTTTGGAACGAGGCAGAAATCCGCTCATAAATATCACAGTCAGTTCGGGCGTCATTACGCTTCACGTCGTGGCTTCCGCCAGGACAAAAAAACAGGCCGAGCAAATGGCAAAAAAAACCGTTAACCGTCTCCGCTTGCTTCTTGGCAACCTCATCTTCGGCGTCGATGACCAGACACTGCCGGAAGTGGTAGGGCACTGGCTAATGCAGCACCGAAAGACTATCACCGTTGCTGAATCCTGCACCGGCGGGCTGCTGACGAAACTTATCACCGATGTTCCCGGCGCAAGCGACTACTTCACTCATGGCTGGATAACTTACAGCAACCAGTCCAAGACAGAACTGCTTGGTGTGCCAAAGAAACTTATTGAAAAACACGGCGCGGTCAGTGAACAGGTCGCTTCCGCTATGGCGATTGCCGCAAGGCAAAAAGCTAAGTCAGATTACGCCATTGCTATAACCGGTATCGCGGGCCCCGCGGGCGGCAGCAAACAAAAGCCCGTCGGCCTTGTGTATATCAGCGTCTGCGACGGCGATAATTGCCAAACGAAAAAATGCCTGTTTTCTTATACGAGGGATTTGATTCGCACCAGGGCCGCACTCACTGCTCTCAATATGCTGCGATTGTGGTCTTCGCGTACTAGAAGATAGGAACCTTAATCGGGGCGACAGGATTCGAACCTGCGACCCCTTGCACCCCATGCAAGTGCGCTAGCCAAACTGCGCCACGCCCCGTTACAGCTATTCTAACATCATCTCTTTAGTTCAACAAGTTTTTTCCACTTCTTGCGATGGTGGTACAAACCGTAAAAAATTCTGAAAAGTGTTTGACAAAGCCGGCTGGTTGCGGAAGAATGTTAGCCATAACTAACTTTTTAGTCGTATATATAATATATGGTTGAGATAAAACGCACGGCTGCGAGAAAAAACAACGGTTTGAGCGCTTCTCAGGAAGATTATCTTGAGGCCATTCTGAACGTCGCTGACGCTTCCGGTATAGCACGCAGCACTGATATTGCTGTATCTCTTGGCGTGGCCAAACCATCAGTTACCGGGGCGATAAAGCTGCTGGCTCAAAGAGGTCTTGTTAATTACAAGCCATACGGTTGTGTTACGTTCACGCAGAAGGGCGTTTCGCAGGCGGGACGCGTTGCCCAAAGGCACGAAATCATAAAGTCGTTTTTTATAAATATTCTCGGCGTCGATGCGGCTATTGCTCAAAAAGCTGCCTGTAAAGCGGAACACCTTTTAGGCCCGGTCATAATATCGCGGATGCGGGATTTTACGAATTTGACCAAAAAGAAGGCCGGACCCGGAAGGATTCCTGCAAGGATTGAAAAGGTCAAGGGGACAAAAAGGTAAGATATGGAAACTACAATCACAAGACCATTGTCGCAGGTGGAAGAAGGTGAAACGGTCAGTATCGTCGGCATCGACGGAGGCAGGAACCTGAGAAGTCGGCTGACCACAATGGGGCTGCTGCCGAAGACCCGGATAAAGGTGGTACGCAATGGAAAATCCGGCCCGTTTGTCATAAACGTGAAAAACTCGAAGATGGCCCTCGGCAGAGGAGTAGTAGATAAGATTATGGTATCGTGATTCGCTCGAATATTGTTTTTTTGCTTTACAAGTTAGGTGCTCCTAACTTTGAACTCAGTTGAATATGACGGACAGCAAGCTGAAAAAAATAACTGTTGCCCTGGCAGGAAACCCGAACAGTGGCAAGACAAGCGTATTCAATATGCTGACCGGCGCCAGTCACCACGTCGCCAATTATCCGGGCACTACCGTCGAAACGGTCCAGGGGACGTGCACGCATGGGGATTTTCGCATCGTATTTGTTGACCTGCCGGGCGCATACGGCCTGACCGCTTTCTCCGCAGAAGAGCTTGTCGCTCGCAATTTTATAATCGATGAAAAACCCGGCGTCATTGTCAACGTCATCGATACCTCGAACCTGGAGCGGAACTTATATCTCACCACCCAGCTCATCGAGCTTGATATGCCCATTGTCCTGGCGTTCAATATGAGCGACGTCGCGGCCCAGCGTGGCATTGTTTTTGATACCGCCCGGCTTTCCGAGCTTCTCGAAGCCCCGATTGTCCCCACCATCGCCAGCAAAACCAAAGGGCGGATTGCTTTGCTCGATGCGATTGTCGCCGTCGCAAACGCCTCCCGAAAGCCCAGGACTCATCGTATAACATACGGCGACGAAATCGAAAATACACTGAATCAAATCGAGCCGCTTGTCAGCTCGGAACAGCCGGCCCTTGCCGTCAAATACGGTTCCCGCTGGATTGCTCTCAAACTTATCGAGCAGGACAGCGATATAATTGCCAAAATTAAGGACGGCCGGCTTATTGACGTTATTAATAACATTGTTGCCAAACTCAAGACCATTTTCCGCGACGACCCCGAGGTAATCATCGCCGAAAGGCGATACGGATTTATTTCCGGCGCCTGTCAGGAAAGCGTAAAAACAACCGTTGAGCTTACTCATACCACAAGCGACCTTGCCGATGCGGTCCTTACCCACCGCGTATTCGGCCTGCCCATTTTTTTGCTGATGATGTACCTGGTTTTTTATTTGACGTTTTCAATAGCCGCTTACCCGATGGCCTGGTTAGAGCAATTTTTCGGCTGGCTGTCGTCATCACTGGCTTCTATCTGGCCGGCGCAAGCGGGCAACTGGTTGCGCTCACTTATAATCGACGGCATAATTCCCGGTGTGGGCGGCGTTCTCGTCTTTTTGCCCAACATCCTCATTCTCTTTCTGGCGATTGCCATCCTCGAGGACTCCGGCTATATGGCCCGTGCCGCTTTTGTTATGGATAAGCTGATGCATAAAATCGGCCTCCACGGCAAAAGCTTCATCCCTATGCTCATCGGTTTCGGCTGCTCCGTGCCCGCGATTATGGCCACGCGTATCCTCGAAAACAAACGCAATCGCCTCACAACCATTATGATTTTGCCCCTGATGAGCTGCGGCGCACGCCTGACAATTTATGGGCTTCTCATTCCCGCCTTCTTCTCTCAAAACTGGCGGGGGCCGGTCCTGTGGCTGATTTATCTTACGGGAATTGTCCTGGCCGTCATTGCCGCAAAGGTCTTGCGCCTCACCGTTTTACGCGGCGACACCACCGATTTTGTTATGGAACTGCCCCCTTATCGTGTCCCCACCTTCAAATCCCTTTCTACTCATACATGGATGCGATGCCTGATGTACCTCAAAAAGGCGGGCACTGTTATTCTCGCGTTTTCCATTATTCTCTGGGCCGCGATGAATTACCCAAGAGTCAGTGACCAATCTGCTGCCGGCCTGTCCTCGGACCAAATCCGGCAGACGCAACTGGCAAATTCCGTTGTTGGCAGGGTCGGCAGGGCAATCGAACCTGTTATTAAACCTCTCGGTTTCGGCTGGAAAATCGGTACTGCGCTCATCGGCGCAACTGCGGCAAAAGAATTATTCGTCTCGCAATTGGGCATCATATACGCAATCTCTTCCCACGAGGATTCCTCCGCTACGACGCTGCGTCAGCATTTACAGGCCGATTATTCGCCTCTTGTCGGTTTTTGCATAATGCTCTTTTGCCTGATTAGCTCTCCCTGCCTCGCCACTGTTGCCATCACCCGCTCGGAGACCGGCTCGTGGCGATGGGCCGCCTTTCAGTTTCTTTCCCTTACAACGCTTGCCTACATCGTAACACTAATTGTCTTTCAGCTCGGCTCGCTCGTCCTTCGCATTTGATTCCCTCATACAGTGGACATAAAAAAGGCCGCGAACTTTAAGCTCGCGGCCCGAGTATGAAAGTCATTTCTCAATTATTTGCAGCTAAGAGTTTGCATCAAGACCTGAATCATATTCGCCAGTTCCGGGACTGCCGTGCCTGTTACAAGGTCTGGGGGCATTTTTTTGCCGTCACAGTTCAAGTAGAGCAGGTTTAACTTCGCGCACACATGATTACACTTTTCCCGTTCGATTGCCGATTTGACGTCGTTGATCATATATCTCATTAGCTGTAAATTAAAGTCGTTATGATTCATACACTTACCAAATTTCGGTAATGTGCTTTGTATGGTTCCTTCTTCGACGGCTTCATTGAAGAAGGCCAAAATATCGGCTATCTGCTGCGATGGAGGAGGCGGAATCAATATTCCCGTCGCGCTTAGCTGCACCTCTACTACGGGTTCATCGGCGTCGTTGCTGTAAACTTTCAGGACAGCCGAGTTGTGCCCGAGGATTGTAGGAGTATAGGTGATTTTGAGCTGTTTTGCCTCATTCGGCGGGACGATTATCGATGCGGGAGAAAACGACGTGATGGCAAAATCCGTATCGATGCTGACGCCGTTGACGGTAAGCGCGCCGCAACCGGTATTCGAGATTGTTACAGCAAGCGTCTTTGACGCACCCAATGCGACCTCGCCGAAGTCGTGGGAAGTCGGCGATATGTCAATGTCGAACTGAGTTGTATCGCAGGGCTGGTTGTCATTTCTCTTCGCATATAGCGTGTCTTTCACAAAGCAGCCCATCTCGCCTTCGCCGCAACGAAGGGGCCATGGACCTTCCGGGGGAGGCCATCCACCGGGGTTCCAAAACATCGGCGGACCCCAGTCGTAACTTGCGACCCATGCGGAATTGCTGATGCCAAGTCCTTCGATAAAGCTCATCAGCGGCTGGCCATAGTTTGTAATCGTGCCATTACCCTGGTCGCTGGGGTTAGGACTGTTGCTTTGGCTAAATCCCCATTCTGTCATCATAACGGGATAGACAGCGGCGACGGTCATTATCTCATTCATATAATTAGATGAACCGCAATTATTTGACCAGCAGTAGTTGAGAAAATGGCCAGGATATATATGCGAAACATAGACTATGTTGTTTCCGTCTATCGGGTTATCGACTATTGGTCTAAGGATCTGCGCATAGTTCGAGCCGGCCACAAGGATGAGATTTTTGGGCGCATACGACCGCACGATGTTGTACCATGTTTGCATGTCCTGCCGGACGCTGAGCCAGTCGGCGGCATCCGTGTCATTAAAAATCCAGTCGCCATAAAGGTCGTTCATTGGTTCATTGAAAAGCTCGAAAAGAACGTGGCTGTCGTTGGCGAATTTCGGTGCCATATAGGTCCAGAATTCGCTGGTTGTATCGACATGGTCGTATGTGTTGGCGACGTAATGCCAGTCGATGATTGCGTAAACGTCTTTTGATTTACAATAATCGACAATAGGCCGCAGGTATCCGTAATAGAAATGGTCATAATTTGGATTAAAGCGATGCGGCCAGCCACTTGTACCATCAGCATCAGCGGGAGTAACGCTAATTCTGAATACTTTTGGGTACCAGCCCGGTGAATTGCCTTGAGCATCTGTTTTGTCTGTCAGACGGTCAATCATTTCTGCTGCGCCGCCCTCCCAGTCCGCCATAAAACCCAGGTCAATCAGGTCGACACCTCTCAGGATAACTACGTTTCCCGCGGGGTCTTTGATTTGATTGCCTTCCGTATGCAGCCAGGGGGTGCTGGCGTAAACCGGCAGGACTGCATAAAGAATTGCGCATGCGATAAGAGTTTTAATATATCCATTTGTTTTCATAATCCTATCCTCCAAAAAATTAGATTACCTTGTGATATGGTTTCAATAATTTTCCGTGCCTGGCATTCCCTCGTGAAAATAAAGTAATAAACTGCATTTTTCTTCTTCCTGTTAGAAACACTCTTTCCACCTTTTAATCTGAAATATAATACCAGAGTATTTCTTGTGTGGCAATCGTAATTTTTCGCAAATTTTGCCTTAAAAATTGCCGCTAATCGGGGGGGGATTTCCGAGTTTTTGTCTTATTGGGCCGGATAATACATTGGGTCTGTTTGCAGCCAGTCATCAGCTAATACCGCCAGGTCAAGTAAATTAATTATACCGTCAGGCGATAACATCGCGTCGAGCGGCGAGTTGTTTGAATGCCAGTCCGCGGCAAGAACCGAAAAGTCCTTGAAATCCACAACGTAATCGACCGCCGGCAGGTCGCCTAGCATAATCGGATGAAGTTCAAAGGCGAAGCCGTAATTGGCTGTCTCGCTGGTGGTTGAATTATTCACAATCTTGATTGTGTAATCGCCGGGTGTCAGAATTGGCAAATCACATTTTATCAGGTTGTCGCTCGTATCGTAGCCGAATAAAGTTCTGTTGAAAATCACATTAGAATCGTTAAGTCGAGAAACAACCATATCCAGGTTGGCGAGATTAGCCGTCAAAGAAGGCCAGGTGATTCTTCGCGGCCAGGTAGTCGTTGCTATCAGCCGGCATCTTTGCGATATATGAATAGTGTATGTGTTTGACTGATTTTTCACGAGCTGGTAGCCATATCCCCAGCCCCTGTCCTGTGTGCTCGTCGTCCCCGGCTCAACCTCATTGGTATCCAGTATCTGATAAGCTCTAAGACAATCAAGCCGGCCGTATCCTCTGTCCGCCTGCCATGTATTGTTCGGGTCCGCCGGATTTGTGCTGGCACCCGTTTTACTGTTAACATTCGGCATCGCGGAATTAACCAGCACCGCCTTTATTACCACACTGTTATTATCATTAGGTCCTGGTGTTGTGTCTGCAAGTCCCAGTAACAGCGCTGCCGCCCCTGCGGCCTGAGGTGCCGACCAGCTCGTTTCCCCGCCTGTTGACCCTACGGTTGTCCACGCGGTATCACTGCTCGATGTCGGCACCGTCTGACTTTGTGATGGCGCGGTTATATCCGGCTTACGTCTGCCGTCCAATGTAGGTCCCGAACCGCTTGATGAACCCGCCATTCGATATTCATACTGGTTACACGGGTCATTCAAACGTAGCCCGCCAATTGTAATACCATTATAAGCATCGCCAAATATGGTAACATAAGTGTTTTGATTGCCCGCCGCGTTTATAAAAATCACGCCATACTGATATGCGTAATAATCGTAAAGCAGGGTCCATGAACTATCACCATCAGGATCGATAGTGCTGCTTACCAGCTCAAACCCGGTAATAATCACCCGGCAATGTTGATTTTTAATAAGCTCATCAAGAGCGTTGGCAATCCACGTGCTTGAAATGCCTCCGCTGTTATTTGCCACTCTCGCACAGTAAAGGTTGGCGCCGGGGGCGACCCCTATATCATTCGGATATGCGGCTCCGCCTCTGCTCGCGACTATTCCTGCCAATTGCGTATCGTGTGCGATAATCGAAATGCCGCAGCTATCGGTAAAGTCATAATTGAAAGCATGGCTAACGCCGCTGCCGTCTTTGAATGCCTCGTGGGTGATTAGCACGTTTCTTGATAATATGAGTCCGACATTAACCCCTGCACCGGTTTCGCCAAGCTCATGAACCGCGATAGAATTAGACCCGCCCGGGCCGGTTGATTCCGCCAGACCGTATGCCCTTGAAGTCAGCACAAAGCACAGTGCCGAAACTACAATACCCCACCTCGCCGCTATTCGGGCGTATTTGCTCACACCGTCCTCCATGGGTAATCAGCTTAAAACAACATCTTATAATATAGCCCTCGGCCCCCTTAAAATCAAGCGAAATCCCCCATCCCAAGGTTAAAACCGAAATGAATTGTATGTTACCCTACGGTTTTTATTGCCTGAGCCACTCGACAAAACGCCTTAACCCGTCGCTTATTTCGGTATTCGGGTTATATCCCAAATCCCTGCGGGCTTTTGTAACATCTGCGTATGTTCGCTCCACGTCCCCCGGCTGCAGGGGCAGTCGCTCTATAACCGCCTTTTTGCCCAATGCTTTTTCAATCTCGCCAATTAGCGTATTGACTGTTACCGGTCTCGATTCGCCGAGATTGTAAATGTGATATCCAGCGCATTTGTCGATTGCCGCCATCGTTCCATCGATTATGTCGTCGATATAGGTAAAATCCCGCATCATACTCCCGTCGCCGTAAACGGGTATCGGTTTGCCGTCTTCTATAAGCATGGCGAATTTGTGAATCGCCAAATCGGGTCTTTGTCTTGGCCCATATACCGTAAAAAACCGCAGGCAGGTCATCGCTATGCCGTTAAGGTGATGATAGGTATGGCAAATCAATTCTCCCGCTTTTTTCGTCGCCGCGTATGGCGAAATCGGAAAATCAACGTTGTCATTCTCCGAGAAGGGCACTTTTTTGTTGTTGCCGTAAACGCTTGAGCTTGAAGCGAACACAAACTTCTTTATATTGTTCTTTTTGGCTGCTTCGAGCAGTGTAACCGTCCCATTCACATTCACGTCCGCGTAAATCGCCGGCTGCGCAATCGATGGCCTCACGCCTGCTCTTGCCGCCAGATGAACTATTACATCGATACCCTCATTCGTGACCTTATTCATAGCAGCCGAATCGCGTATGTCCGCCTCGACTAATTTGAATTGCTTGTTTCGCAGACAATCTTTGATGTTGTTGCGTTTGACTTGCGGGTCGTAGAAATCGTCAAAATTATCTACCCCGACGACTGTCCATCCGTCTTTCAACAGTCGCTCACACAAATGCGACCCGATAAAACCCGCCGCTCCTGTTACTATCGCTTTCATAAGTATAACCTAAGCCGCATACACAATAATCAGTCCGACTACTAACACAATCCCAGCCGCGACCCTCGAAATAAATTTCGGCTGCTCCATGTACCACCTGAAAATGCCCTTGACCTTTTGAAGTCCCAGCATAAAAATCAGCAGCCCCGACAACAGGAATATCAACCCGAACATCACGATTATCCATACTCTCCCGCAATGTCTGGCACCCATTATAAATACTATCGCCAGTGCGAATCTCATCATTGCTGCCAGGTATAATCGGCTGCCTTTGGAAAAAAATCGCGTAGTCGCCCTCATAATCTCCGGCCGGATAAGAAAACAAAGCCCGATGCAAACTATTACCGTCCCTATGACCTTTATGATTGTTTCCATATTCATACTATTTTACTGTTGGCCTGCCTACGCTGTGATATTCTATACCAGCTTTTTTCACGACGTCGAAGTCGTAAAGATTTCTGCCGTCGAAAATAACCGGCTTTTTGAGCTTTTTGACGATTACCTCAAAATCAGGATTACGAAATTCCTGCCATTCCGTCAGAATCACCAGCGCATCCGCGCCGTCCAGTGCATCATATCCGTTTTCGCATATCTTAATTTTTCCGCCAAGTGCTGTCTTTGCCGTTAAACCCGCCTCAGGGTCATAAGCACGAATTTCAAAACCCTGCGCTAATAGTTTATTCACGCAGTTAATGGCCGGTGATTCCCGCACGTCGTCGGTTTTCGCCTTAAACGCGAGTCCCCACACCGCCAGTGTCGCCCCCTTGCCTTTGAAATAGTTGATTATGCGTCCTGCGAATCTTTCTTGCGATGCCTCGTTGGCCTGTTGGGCCGCCTTGGCCATCTTCATTTCTATTTTTTGCTTCTCGCCTGTGTGTATCAGCGCGCGAATATCCTTCGGAAAACAGCTTCCGCCATAACCAACACCGGGGAATAAAAACGCTCTGCCGATTCGCGAATCGCTGCCGATTCCCTGTCGCACCGATTCCACGTCCGCTCCCATCTTTTCGCACAGGCCGGCTATCTCGTTCATAAACGAAATCCTCGTCGCGAGCATCACGTTGGCCGCGTATTTCGTCATCTCCGCCGACGCAGGGTCCATAAATATAATCCGGTTCCCTTTTCGCATAAACGGCCCGTAAAGCTGTTTCATCGTTTCCCGCACCGATTGCTTCTCTGTTCCGATTATGATTCGGTCCGGGCTCATAAAGTCCTCAACTGCAGAACCTTCCTTCAAAAACTCCGGGTTGCTCACATAATCGAAGGGCTTATTCGTTTTGGCCTTCATTACCTCGGCTACCTTCTTGTGTGTCCCCACCGGCACGGTGCTCTTGGACACTACAATCCGGTAGTCAGGCATAATCCGGGCTATCTCGCCTGCCACCGCCAATACCGCGGATATATCCGCTGACCCGTCCGCCTGCGATGGTGTTCCCACCGCAAGGAATATTATCAGCGCGTTATCCACCCCGTGTTTCAAATCCGTCGTGAATTCGAGACGTTTTACCTTCTCGTTGCGCTGCACTATCTCGCTTAGCCCCGGCTCGTAAATCGGTATTGCGCCTTTTTTCAGCCCGTCGATTTTTTTGCTGTCGTTGTCAACGCAAATTACGTGATTGCCCGCCTCCGCCAGGCATCCCGCCGTCACAAGACCCACGTACCCTATTCCTACCACGCAAACCTTCATCTGTCTTGATTCTCCTGTCTGTTATCCCCGCGAAATTTATCCGCCCGTGGCGGAGCGGGAGTCCATTTTTTTACTTCTCGTTTTCGTCAATCGCCTCTATCATATCCGTGCCTATTTCAACGCTGGCTGCCTGCCCCAGCATATCAATTTGAAGCACAAGTCGCATCTCATTTCTGGTCTTAACGACTATACCTGTAAGCCCCGCCAGCGCTCCGCCAATCACTTTACATCGCTGTCCGACCTTGATGTAATCGTGAGGCGACAAATCCGCTCCCGCAACAATTGCCTGCTCTATCTGCGACAGTTCTTCGACTAATCGCCGTTGGTCCGCGACGTCTATCAGGTTCGCGACCCTGTTTGTTTTTAATGTCTCAACCCGCTGCCTTTCGTCTCCGCAAAAAAACAAATATCCGCCGAATATCGGCAGCAGCGACTTTATCGTTCTGCCCCTAATCTTTTTCACCTTCCAGCTCATCGGCAGAAAATAACTTATGCCCTTGCCCGCCAAATCGCCCGCAAGCGCCTTTTCATTCCGGCTTTTGGTATGCGCAACCCACCATCTACCCGCGAATTCGCGAAGTGTTTTCCCTTTGGGCCAAATCATCGCCGGATTGTCGCTGGGCTTAAGCAAGTTGTGTTCTCCGAATCTTATCGAGCATTACGACCTGCATTGTTTCACCTCATCCTTGTCTTATATCGTTGCTGTCAGATATTCCGTCTCCGCTGAAAAACGCATCACTCCGCCGTATGCCGCAGGAATCAGTATCGTATCGCCGGCCCTGAATTCAACCGTGTTCCCATTTCCGGCAATCGTTCCGAACCCGCTCATAATCATAATCGCCTTCATTTTCCCGGCTGTTAGCAGCATCTCGCAGCTTCTCGCCTGGTGTCCCTTGTCAACCTTGAAATATTCGCTGTCAACAAGTCGCCCGACAGATGCTACCGAAAGGTTGTCGCCGGATGAGTCAAAATGTATGCTTTCCATTGCCTCTTCGATGTGAAGAGGCCTCGGCTTACCCTTGTCATCCACGCGATTCCAGTCAAACACACGGTACGTCGTGTCCGATGGCGTCTGAATCTCCGCTATCAGCAGCCCCGCACCGATTGCGTGAGGCGTCCCCGCGGGCAGAAAATGACATTCGCCGACTTTTACCGGCACCTTATTGAGCAGCCGTTCTACCGTTCCGTTTTTTATCGCCTGCGTAAACTTCTCTTTTGTCGTTCCTTTTTTCAGTCCCTTATAAATCACCGCATCCGGCTGCGCCTCGATAATATACCAGCACTCCGTCTTGAAATTTCCCTTGCCCATTCGCTTGCAGGTCGCCTCATCCGGATGAACCTGAACGCTCAGCACGTCTCCGCAGTCCAGGATTTTTATCAGCAGCGGAAATGGCAGCTTAAACTGTTCAGTCCCGGTTATCTCCTGCGGATATTTGCGAATCACCGATTCAAGTGTATCGCCCGCCAGTTCGCCGTTGACTATTTTCGACTTGTCCGCGGGCAGGTCCGCCAGCTCCCAGCTTTCGCCGATGCGTTTACCCTTGGGCATTTCTCTGCCGAACACCTCGCGCAGTTTGTCTCCGCCCCATATTCGTTCTTTGTATATCGGCCCGAATTTTAACGGATAAAGCTGCATAGCCCTATGTTAATCGGGAAGGGGGGTATTGTCCAGCCCTCCATTAGGAGTCCCAAGGACTGCGTATGGGTCTGATTTGCGCGTATCGAATGTCGAGTATCAGGATTTTGCCTGGTTGCACTTCGGGCAAAGCCCCTGGAGCCGGACCTGCTGCCGCTCAATAATAAATCCCGCCGGCGCACTTGTTGCCATCGGCACCAATACATCGTGCAGGCATCGCGTATGCCCGCAATCGGTGCACACAAAATGCGGATGACATTGATGCTCGGTGCATTTGTCCGCAAGCTCATAATGCTGGCTCCGCTCCTCGACAAACGCCTTATGAACAATCCCTCCTTCGACCATACTTTCCAGCGTCCGATACACAGTCACCTTATTCGGCCTTGTGTTACCCATTGCCGAAACAATCTCATCCGCCGTCTGAGGCCTGTTGCAGGCCAGCAAAATTTCCAGAATCGTCTTCCTCGGCCCCGTCCTTTTCAGCTTCGCCGAATCAAGAAGATTGTCTATTCTTTCTTTTAACTGCGATTTCATTGTTTCTTTCTACGCCGTTCAAATTGTCAACTGGTCGGGCCCAAGTCAGCTTAAACGAATTTGCTAACAAGGAAAACGAATAACAGCCCTAATGCGGTCAGGCCAATCATTTTCAGGGAAGAATGTTTGCTGTGCGCCTGTGGCAAAATATCGCTTGCGCCAATATACATCAGGAAACCCCCGAAAAAGCCCAGATATAGAACGAGGAAATAAGGCGGCAGGGTGAAAAGCAGCGTCGAAGCAGCCCCCAGAATCGGAGTCAGGGAATCGAGCAGTAAAAACCATTTGGCTCTTCGGGGACTGTTTTTGTTTACCAATAATAACGTAACCGTGTTCATACCGTCTGTAAAATCGTGCGATATGACCGCGATTGCGACCACAATACCGATGGATGTGCCGGCCTGAAACCCCAGGCCTATACCGACGCCGTCCATAAAGCT
>PLLM01000075.1:7863-28521 GCA_003141275.1 Phycisphaerales bacterium | reverse complement strand
GTAACAAGAATCCTCATGACCCGTAAATCCAATCTTGAGCTGGTCGCCATCAATGACCTGTCAGACGCCAAGTCACTGGCACACCTGTTCAAATATGATACCGTCGAAGGCAAATGGCAGGGAACCGTCGAGGCCAAGGGCTCAGATATCGTAATAAACGGCAAGACAATAAAGGTCCTGGCAATTAAGAACCCCGCGGAACTGCCGTGGAAGGATATGGGCGTCGATATCGTCGTCGAATCCACAGGCCTGTTCACCAAGGCATCATCAGAAAAGGGCGGCTACGGCGACCACATCAAAGCCGGCGCAAAGAAGGTTGTTCTCACCGTCCCGGCAAAGGATGACATCGAGGCGACAATCGTTATGGGCGTCAACGACAACAAGCTCACCAAGGACACCAAGTGCGTCTCCAACGCAAGCTGCACGACCAACTGTCTTGCCCCAATCGCCAAGGTCCTCAATGATACGTTCGGCATCGAGAGCGGCGTAATGACCACTATTCACGCATATACCAACGACCAAAAGGTAGCAGACCAGATTCACAAGGATCTGCGCAGGGCAAGAGCCGCTGCCGCCAATATTATTCCCACAAGCACAGGCGCAGCAAAGGCAATCGGCAAGGTTGTCCCGGAACTCGACGGTAAACTCGACGGCTTCGCGGTCCGCGTACCAATTCCGGTAGGCAGTTTGGTTGACCTCGTCGTCAACGTAAAGAAAGACGTTACGGTAGCCGACGTAAACGCAGCGATGAAAAAAGCAGCCGAAGGCCCGATGAAGGGCGTCCTGGTCTATTGCACTGAGCCAATCGTAAGCAGCGACATTGTCAACGACCCCGCTTCGAGCACCTTCGACTCACTGCTCACTATGGTAAAAGGCAAGACCGTCAAAGTGGTTAGCTGGTATGACAATGAGTGGGGTTATTCGAACCGCACTGTTGATATTATGGAAAAAATGGCAAAACTTGGCTAAACAAACCTTCGGGTCCCGGCGAACCGGGGCCCGATTTTTTATTATAGATTCGATTTTATAAAGCAGGTGAGGATATGGCAAAAAAAACGATAGCCGACATAAACGTCAAAGGCAAAAAGGTATTTATGCGGGTGGATTTTAACGTTCCGCTCGACGAAAACTGCAATATCACCAGCGACAAAAGAATCGTCGCGGCACTGCCCTCAATAAAGAAGGTGCTCGCAGACGGCGGGTCACTAATTCTGGCCAGCCATCTCGGCAGACCTGACGGCAAACCGGATCCAAAGGCCTCGATGAAACCTGTCGCCAAAAAGTTGTCGGAACTCCTCGGTAAAGAGGTCATCTTCGCCAACGATTGCGTCGGCGCAGACCCTCAGGCAAAAGCCAAAGCACTCAAGCCGGGCGATGTCCTGCTCCTCGAAAACGTCCGCTTCCACAAAGAAGAGGAAATCAAGGACAAAAAAGCAAAGGATGACCCGGCTCTGCGCAAGGCAAAAGACGATTTCGCAAAGCAGATGGCTGACCTCGCAGATGTATATGTCAACGACGCGTTCGGCACCGCTCACCGCGACAACGCCTCGATGTACACCGTGCCTGCTATGATGAAGGGCAAACCCCGCGTCATCGGCTTCTTAGTCGAAAAAGAGCTGAAATTCTTAGGCGACACCGTTACCAACCCGGTAAGACCATTCGTCGCAATCTTAGGCGGCAAGAAGATCTCCGATAAATTAGGCGTCATAGAAAACCTGATGACCAAAGTAAACAAAATTATCATCGGCGGAGCTATGGCATACACATTCGCCAAAGCCAACGGCAAAAGCATAGGTAATTCGCTTTGTGAAGATGACTTCATCCCAAAAGCCAAGGAACTTCAGGAAAAGGCAAAAGCCTCAAAATGCGAATTGCTGCTGCCAATCGATACCGTCGTCGCCAAAGAATTCAAGGCAGGCGCCGAAAACAAAGTCGTTACAGGCGACATCGAAGCCGGCTGGCAAGGTATGGATATAGGCCCGGCGACACGCAAACTGTTTTCCGACAAGCTCAAAGACGCAAAGACAATCGTATGGAACGGCCCGATGGGCGTTTTTGAAATGCTCCCATTCGATGAAGGCACCAAGGCGATCGCACAGGCGGTCGCTGACGCAACAGGCAAAGGAGCCAAAAGCATCATCGGCGGCGGCGACAGCGCAAGCGCGTTGAAAAAACTCGGCCTTGATAAAAAAGTAACGTTTATATCAACGGGCGGCGGTGCGTCGCTGGAATTCTTAGAAGGCAAGAAATTCGTCTGCCTTGAAATATTAGACGAAAAACAATAACCTTCCACAGAATAAACCGAGATACTGCACGGAAGCATTATGATTAAACGGAGATTGCCAAAACCCGGCACAATTGAGGTCAACCCCTCGATTTTAGCTGCTGATTTTGCGCAGCTGGCCGATGAGCTTGCTGTCGTGGAACAGGCCGGCGTCAAAATGGTTCACCTCGACATTATGGACGGCCACTTCGTTCCGAATATCACAATCGGCCCGCCGGTAGTCGAAAAGCTCCGCAAGCACAGCAATCTGTTCTTCGACGCACATCTGATGATTACCGACCCGCGAAAATACGCCCCAGCTTTCGTCAAAGCAGGCGTAAATCACATAACATTCCACATCGAGGTCGAAAAAAAGCCGGCGGAATTTATAAGGATACTTCACAGTATGGGCGTAACAGCGGGCGTTTGTCTTAACCCGGAAACGCCGGTGAGGGCAATCAAAAAGGTCGCCCCGCTTTGCGATATGATACTGGTAATGACGGTCCACCCCGGCTTTGGCGGACAGAAATTCATCGCTTCAGCCGCGAAAAAAATCCGCACCATTCGCAATATCGTCGGCCCGAAAATCAGGGTCGAGGTTGACGGCGGTATTGACGCCAAAACCACGCCTATCGTGGTCGGTTACGGGGCTGATACTCTTGTGGCAGGCCGGGCAATCTTTGGTGAAAAAAACCGAATCGCCGCGATTAACGCTATTCGACGGGCCTGTAAATAATTGCTTCTGGAAACCCGCTCGCTTTTTTGGTAGAATCCCTGAATCCTGTGGATGTGACCTGAATGTCGATTATGGCAAAAGAAGCGAAATCGAAATGGAATGGCTTTTCGCTTAAAAAGCGAAAGGAAATGCCCGACGGGCTTTGGACGCGGTGTCCGGCCTGCGAGCATATGCTTTACAAAAGCGCAGTTGAGAAAAATCTCAACGTCTGCCCGGAATGCGATTACCACTTCCGCATCGACGCCCTTACCCGCATCAGCTACTTAGTCGATGAGGGCTCCTTCGAAGAAACACACGACCACCTTACCAGCAACGACCCGCTGGACTTTAATTTCAGAGGAACCACCTATCGTCAGCGTCTAAAAGCCGACGAGCATAAAAGCGGCTCAAAAGAAGCTATGCGAATCGGCAAGGCATTCATCAAGGGAAGAGGCGTGGTGCTCGCCGTTATGGAGCCGAATTTTCTGATGGGCTCGATGGGCTACGTCGTCGGCGAAAAACTTTGCTTAGCCGTCGAAAAAGCGATCGAAGAAAAACTGCCGCTCGTGGCTATATGCTCATCGGGCGGGGCGAGAATGCACGAAGGTGTTGTTTCGCTGGGCCAAATGGCAAAAACAAGCGCAGCACTCGCCAAATTCGACAAGGAAGGCGGATTCTTCATCTCGGTCATGACCGACCCCACTACCGGCGGGGTTACCGCCAGTTTCGCGATGCTGGGCGACTGCCTCATCGCCGAGCCAAAGGCGTTAATCGGCTTCGCAGGCCCGCGAACAATCGCAGAGACAATCAAAGTCGAGCTGCCCGACGGTTTCCAGACCGCGGAGTTTATGCTCGAACACGGCTTCGTCGATATGATTGTTCACCGCAANNAGCGAAATCGCCCGCCTCATCGATTACTGCCAGAAATAAACCACAGATTACGCAGAAAATTAAATATAACTACATCATATTTTGCCCCGCTACAGACAAAACCAACGCAAAAACCTTCGACGCCCCCTCTTCTTTTAATGTCTTTGCGCATTCATTGAGCGTTGCGCCTGTGGTTTTAATGTCATCGACAAGGCAAATTCTGCGCCCCGCAAAGGGATGTCGATAACGGACAGCAAATGCACCGGCAACATTTTTAGCTCTGGCAGTTACTGTCATCATCGTCGGCTGCTCTTTGGTGTTACGGATACGGACAAGGTCGGTATTGACCTTAGCAGTGGGATGCTTTAATCCTATTGCCACAAGATACGAATGGTTATAACCACGGCGCAAGCGTTTTCTCCAGTGCAAAGGCACCGGCACAAAAAAATCAATATCCTGAAAAAACGTGCTTGTCTCCAACGCGGTATCCGCAAGCCAGACCATTATCGAATCAAGCTCGGTTTTGTCATTCTTGAATGCCTTCACCATATCCTGCAACGACTCCGCATATCTGCCAGCTCGTACAATCCCGTCAAAATGAATCTCCTCACCACGGCAACTTAGGCAAACACCTTCACGAGCAACATAAGGACTTACGTCCCTGCCGCATCGCCTGCAGTAATCAGCAGAACATACAGAAATTAACCCATCCCAGCAATCATCGCACAGGCCGCTTCCTCTTTCAACGCTGTGCCGGCCGCAATTGACACACTTAGCGGGCCAAAGTAATTGACCAAGCCCGCCAACGGTATCGCTAACGGCCCTCGCGAACCAATTCGATGTCCGGTTTGGTGTGGTTATCATTTTATTCAGGGATTACAGCGTTCACAGGGCTTTTTACCAGCGGCGATTGCCTCGTCCCTGGTAGCGTAGCTCACAAGATTATTCGGAGATATTCTCTTCGCAGATGGACAGCTCGCCTTATGAAACACCTGGCTGTTCTTTGAGGCGACAAATGCCGCTTCAACGGCCTGTTGTTTTGCCGGTTTTGTATCTTTCTCAGCAGTTGTCTTGCGTAACTGCTGCCGGGACTGATTGACATCTGGCTTCTTCTCCACAGAAACCGTCGGCGTGCAGGCGGCGATAAACGTCTTAATCTGCTCTCTAACTATTGCTGGAATTTCATCGACAATTTTTCCCGCCTCCATAATTCGTATGCCGGAATCTATTTTCCAGACATCAGCAGTAACAGAAAGCCGCTCATCGCCATTAACCAAAGTAACACTTCGAACAAGGGACGTCCGCACTAAAACCACACACTGCTCAATGGATTCAATTTTGAAAACTGTTAATTTGATGTTCAATTCGGAGGCATCGGCAGATGAACGACCGATTTTGAAACCAGCGTCATAAAGTCGGCTTATCACTTCCGTTTTGATGTTTGCTCGTTTCAAACCATCGGCATTAGGTTCGGAATCGGCGGACATGATAACCACCGACAGTTCTTCTATACCGGCCAAAGCAGGATTGGGTTTGATATCGCCTGATAATCCCTGTTGAGCAAAAGCAGGATTTGAAAGAATGACAAAAAGAACAGTAAACGTGAGAGGGTGTGAGATTCTCATATTATGCTCTCCAAAATTTAAGTCAGCCAGACACTATACAATCAACGCAAAGGCATCGGCGACAGGCATACCTTCTTTAATGCCCAGCGATTTGGCCTTTTCATTGACCTTTGTAACCTTTCTGTCAGGAAATCTGTCAAGCGTGCCAATAGGGTTGGCCGGCGAGCTTTCGACCAAAGCCGCGGCCACGCCATATCTCTGGCAGGCGTCAACATCGATTGCCGGGCAGGCGAGGAAACCCTTCGAGCCGGTAACAATCAGGATATTAAAGCCGGGCCACTTCGTCTGAACGCCCTCGACAAGGCCTTTCGGCGTCTGAAATGTTTTCCTGTTGATTTCCATAATTCGTCCCTTTACTTATTTGCGGATTTCTTTTTGCCCGCTTTTTTCGCCGGCTGCACCTGCGGCTTATGTTCCTCGTGTCGAACCGGCGAGCCGAGCATTGACTCTATCTCTTTTAATTTTTCCTGGAGTATCTCAGGCGTCTTCGCTTCAACCGTCAGCCGGAGCAGCGGCTCGGTATTACTCGGCCTGCAGTTGAACCACCAGTCCTTGTAGCTGGCGGTAACGCCGTCGAGCCAGTCAACCTGCCCGTCGCGGTATCTTTTCGCCAGCTCGTCCATCTTGGCCTTCTTGTCTTCGACCTGGAAGTTAATCTCGCCGCTTGCGGAGTATCTGCGAAGCGGATTTGCCAGCTCGCTGACCGGTAAATCGCTTTGACTGATTATATTCAGCATGTGAACAAATGTAATCATCCCCGAGTCGGCGCAGAAATTATCGCGGTAGTAGAAATGCCCGGACAATTCACCGCCGAAAATCGCGTGCGAATCGCGCAACGCCTTTTTCATAAACGCGTGTCCTACCCGCTCTCGCCGGGGTGTCCCGCCGTATTTGATAATTTCCTCCGCAACCACCCTGCTGGAGCGAAGGTCGTAAACAATCGTTGACTTCGGCTCTTTTTTCAGGAAATACCCCGCCATAAGCGCGGTCATAAGGTCGCAGCCAATCGTCCGCCCCGTCTCGTCAACCATCATAAGCCGGTCTGCGTCACCGTCGAAACAAACGCCCAAATCGCACTTATTCTGAACGACCGCTGCCTTCAGTTCCGCGAGGTTTTCCTCAATAAGCGGGTTCGGGTCATGCTTGAACGTGCCGTCGTGTTTGAAATTCAACTCGATAATTTTCAAACCCAGCCCGGAGAACAGGGCAGGCACCATTTTCCCCGCCATACCATTCGAGGCGTCAATGGCTATTTTGAGTTTCCGCAGTTTGGGCAGCAGGAATTTCAAGACGTGCTTTTTATATTCTTCCGTCAGGTCAACCTTCTGCACAGTGCCTGTGGGCTTGCCTTTGGTATGCAGCAGAGACATCGCGATATGCTTTATGTCGTTGAGACCGGTGTCTTCGCCGACTGGTTTTGCGCCGGGACCTGATACCTTGAAGCCGTTATACTTCGCTGGATTGTGCGACGCGGTAACCTGAACGCCTCCGCAGGCGCTAAGATGATTTACCGCGAAGTAAATCAAAGGCGTATCATTCATACCGATATCGATGACATCGATACCCGCTGAGGTAATACCCTCAATCATCGCTTTGGCAAGCCGCTCGCTGTGAATCCGCATATCACGTCCCACACAGATTGCCCTGGAGTTGGTTTGCCCCCTGTCAAAACCGTGAAGAAGCGCGGGCAGAAAACGCGCCGCCGCAAAACCAATCTTCCACGCGTCCTCTTCATTAAATTGTTCGCCGTAAATGCCCCTGATGTCGTATGCCTTGAAAATCGCAGGATCCATCAAACAACCCTTTCGTCGTTCATTTATTAAATAAATACGGTTAACAAAAGGGATACTATAAGAGGCGAACCGGCCTTGTGTCAATGGCCGAAGAACCGAGGGGAGAACCTATCTCGCATCCGCAAACTGACTTTAACCAGCATAAGCATTACCGGCACTTCCACGAGCGGGCCAATGACAGCCGCGAAGGCCTGACCCGAGTTAATGCCAAAAACCGTTACGGCCACCGCGATAGCCAGCTCAAAATTGTTGCTTGCAGCCGTTAAAGATAACGTTGTCGATTGACCATAGCCGGCCCCTGCCTTTGCGCTGATGAAAAAGGTGATAAAAAACATCGCCACAAAATAAATCAGCAAAGGCAACGCGATACGAAGCACATCAATCGGCAGCGAAACTATAAACTGTCCTTTCATACTGAACATCACAACAATTGTGAAAAGCAACGCAATTAACGTAATAGGACTGATTTTGGGAATGAATTTGTTTTGATACCAATCCCTGTTTTTAATCTTTATCAAGCTAAACCTTGTAATGATGCCAGCTATGAATGGTATTCCCAGATAAATGAAAACACTTTTGGCAATCTGGGAAATAGACACGTTAACAACGCTTCCGCTCAATCCGAAAATGGGCGGCAGAACAGTTACAAATATATATGCGTAAACGGAAAAGAACAATACCTGGAAAATCGAATTAAACGCCACAAGCCCCGCGGCGTATTCCGTATCACCCTTGGCAAGGTCATTCCAGACAATAACCATTGCGATACATCTGGCCAGCCCGATGATAATCAGGCCGACCATATATTCCGGATAGCCCCTCAAAAACACTATTGCCAGGACAAACATCAAAACCGGGCCGATTACCCAGTTTTGAACCAGCGAGAGGCCCAGTATCTTATAATTGCGAAAGACCCCGCCAAGCTCCTCATATTTGACCTTCGCCAAAGGCGGATACATCATCAAAATCAGGCCTATGGCAATAGGGACATTAGTTGTGCCATATTGGAAGCTGTTCCAGAAATTCACAATCGATGGATAAAAATAGCCCGATGCAACGCCGATACCCATCGCCATGAAAATCCACAGGGTCAAATACCTGTCTAAAAACGAAAGTTGTTTTGCTATTCCCTTAGTCATTTTTGAATCCCTCGATTATACGATACTTTTATATCTGTATTAAAAAACCGATATTCTCAAAACGTTATCAAAAAATAAAAACCCGCGACGATGAGAATCACCCCGGCTATCCAGCGAATCGCGGCGTCGGCGCCTCTGGCGGCGAAGCTGACCTTACTTAACGAAATTCCTAATAACACCGCTCCCAGCGGCAAACTGAAACCGACAGCGAACATCGCCAGCATAAGTATCGCCCATAAGACCTTACCTTGCAGAATCGCCGCACCGATGACGATGAAAATGCCGGGATTGCACGGCAGGGAACTGACAGCGACAATTCCCCCCACTATAAGACCGGCCAACACCACCCCGGATTTTCCCATTTTGCTTTTAACGCCCTCGAACTTGCCCAAGGACACCTTGAAGGGCAGAAGGTTAAGGGCTGCCAAACCGAGAAAGACCGCCACTATGCCGGCAAAGACCTTCCAGTATCGGCCCAGCAGATTCTGCGCAACCTGGCCGACGAATCCGGCGATTCCTCCGATAATCATCAGGGAGACAATCGTTCCCAAAGTGAAGAGCATCGCGGTCTTGACGGCCATCTTTCGATTGTCGTTCACCTGAGCGCCGGAATAGCCGACCAAAACACCCAACGCCGGCAGTGTGCAGCAAGCACTGGTGGCAGCACTTACCACTCCAAGAATCAAGGCAAAAACAAGCCCCAACGGTTCTGAAGCTACTTGCTGCAATGTGTTTGTAATATACTCGAGCATTATAATATCCTTAATTTACTTACTGGGGGCTGGGGCTGAAGGGCTACAACCTTTACCACCCCCAGACGCACAGCAACCGCCTGCGCGGGAGGATGCGACATATGCCTGAAGCAGTTTCTCTTCTGTTATTTCCCCGGACACAGGTCCCATACCCTTGCCTTTGCTCATTACCAATACACCCGGCAAAGTTAATTGTTTGGCGAGATTGGCGTATTCTGTAGACGGCGAAAACTGTAAGGTGTACAAGCCGACACGTATGTTGCTGGATTTCAACTTTTGTTCGGCGGATGCGATGGCATTTAGTGTTTCCTTACTGATTGTTTCGTTTCCGTTGGCTGGAATAAAAACAAATACTGCGTCCTGATTTACAGCTAATTTGTTCAGTGAAGCGAGCGAATCTATGAACTCACCTACTTTTTTGGAGTCCTCGACCGATTTGACTACCGGTTCTTGCCCGGTTGCCTGATTTAAAATGGGCGCAGCAAATGCGGCTTTCGTATTATCCTGTGCCGTTTGCTTGGCACTTGTTGCCTTATAAACAAAAATTCCGCATACCACCAACAGGACAATCAGGCAAACTACAATCTTTGCTTTTTTGTTTCCCGAAGGTTTACCACAATTACACCCCGGCCCACAACATTCCGACTTTACATCTTCCATAAATACCTCCAGCGTTTTATTTTATTGTTGTTAATGTTTATGCACACTGCGAAACATTGTCTCGCGTGGCGTTTTCAATAGTCCGGCGTAAATATGTTGTCAGCAACACTTCGATTTTTTATCACAGCCGCAGTCGCATACAGGCTCTGTTCCCTGTATAAAACCTTGGATAACAGCGGCTGCACAGCCTACTCCTGTTTTTACACTAATTGCATCCACAGGACAGTTTCGGCTGCAAGCCCCACATTCCATGCAGGCATCTCTGTCGATTATTTCTGCTTTTTTGTTATTGAGTTGAAAAACTCTATGCGGACACACGGCAACGCACATGCCGCATCCGATACATTTATCAACATTCAGTCCCAAGGTAACGACATTTTTGAGATATCGAAGCTTCATATTATTTCCTTAGATAAACCTAAGTATCCCCCAAAATACGATTCCAACAAACGCGGATATTATTTGCAACGGAACTGCAACTCGCATTTCTTTTTTTACGCCGGAAAGAGAAGTATAGGTTGAAGAGCCTGTAAAATTCATAACCAAATACGAACAAATTGGCAGAACCAATAAGAGCCACGCTAACGTATTTGCCCAATTACCTGTCCGCGCCAGGTTCCACAATATGGCGGTTACAAGCAGACCTAAAAAAGTTCCTTTAAAGGCAAAACTTCTCCCCGGAATCCACGGTAACAGCAGCGGCCCCGCAATTGTCCCGGCTAAATAGGCTGCAAAGAGTATAACGGTAGAACCTAAACCATTTTGAAACATCAAATCTCGTGAAAACCCCTTTGGATTCAGTCCGGACAGCAAAAATAAAACCACCATCACAGCCAGCAGATATTTCAGGCTGTTTACAAATTCAACCGGCGTTAAAACCAGTCTGTCGTACAATGAGAATTGTACCCGCTGCATTTCCTCGGTTGCCTTCATTCCTGCTTTAATAAATGCTTTTATGTCACTAGCTCGAACAGGACCATAAATCACAGAAAACCCAGACCTCTTGCAGACTTCATGGGCACACACACCAACAGCGCCCAATTGGGGCAGGAGTAGTTTGCGATGATTAACAACGCTTGCCAATCCCGAAACCTCTATTCTGTTAACCAGTTCTTCTGTTCCAAAAGTCCCTTTGCCTGCTGCACACCATACGTTTATGCCTTTTGTATCCAGCACGAGTATCCAGGCATCAAGCCCTCCAAGCTGGCTTCTGAGAGCATCAAAACTGAGCTTGTAATTAGCAGAAACCAACACCACTGAGCTGGAATTGGGATTGTTAACAGCATAAATTCCTGGCTCAACCACGTAGCCCATTCGATTTATGCCCCAACGAACCTTCCAGCCTCCCAGCCGGTCTTGTTTAGTTAGCGTTGTTGAAACTCTATTTACTATAGCAGTTGAATGCAATTGCTCAACTTTTTCGGACATATCTAATTCTTTCAATCCTAAATTTTAGTGTATTTCTGGTTGCTATTGATTGACTTCTAACATTTACGGTTACGGCCAATAGTTTTTAATTCGCCATTTTTGCAAGTTGCTTTTGACAGCCGTTTCATATCTGCTTTCACTATCAATTGATTTGCAAGGCAATCCCTGAAGCAATCCTGCAAGCACTCTTCCAGTCGATTTCGAGGATTAGAAAGTTTGTAGTGCATCCATGTGCCTTCACGCCTGACTTCAACTATTCCTGCGGAACGCATTATCCCAAGATGACGTGAAATCTTATATTCGGCCATATCAAGGCCATCTGCGAGCATACAAACGCAAGTTTCACCCTTGATTGCCAGCAATATCGCCAGCCGTAATCGGGTCGGGTCCGCTAAAACCTTAAACAGTGCCGCTTCTTTATCCATTTCGCTATCCTTCTTATATATCTGCATATACGCACATATATGCAGATACTAACACAAAATTATTCCTAAGTCAATAAGAACTTTGTTCTAAGAGTTAAAATCGCAAATGTTTTTATCAAAAACCAATTATGAAGCCGTATAAATCAGGTAAAGTCCTCCGATAATAACGAGGACCCCGCAGATTTTTTTGAGAATTACCGCACCTTTGGATTTTTCATTCCAGTTCATATACCGCTGGACAACCTCTGTAAATGTCCCCGCGAATACAATCACCGAACAATGGCCGAGGCCGTACACAAGCAACAGCGCTACTCCATATAACAAATTTGTCTGCGCCACTTTGAATGTTACCCCAAGCATAGGGGCCATATACGCAAACGTGCAGGGACCGAGAGCAATACCAAATACAAGGCCGAGGATAAACGCGGCCAGCATTCCTTTACGTTTCATACCTACCTGCCCCGGCCCTGAAACAGGCATTGGTATTACATCGAGCAAGTGTAAGCCAACGAGAAAGAATACCAGAGCAACAAAGTAATTGCCGTATTTTCCAACATCGCCCATCATCCGTCCTGCTGCCGCCGTAACAGCTCCGATTGCTCCTATGGTAACGAGGATACCAACCGCAAACAGCGTGGAAATCCAAAATGCCCGCCTTGTCGAAATCCGTCCCTGTTCATCAATGAAGCCGACGATTAAGGGGATGCTTGCCAGATGACAGGGGCTTAACAAAATGCTCAAAATACCCCAGACGAACGACGCCGCGATTGCTATAGCTGCCGAGCCCTCGACCGCCTGCGTTAAAGTTGTAAAAATCCGCTCAATCATTTTTGCCCGCCCAGGTCAACTCCGAATTCTTTCCATTTACCGAGAATGTCTTCTTTTGCGAAAAACCCTTCATGTCGAAACAGTTCCTTACCTGAAGCGTCATAAAAAATCTGCGTCGGGATTATGCTTATTTTGTATTTTGGGGCCTCACCCGGATTTTTCCAGACATCGATAAAGTCCACCTGAAGTTTGCCGTTATATTTAGTTTTAAGCTCTTCGAGGATGGGAGCCATCATTTTGCACGGGATACATTTATCCGCCCCCAGATCCACAAGCCGAGGCAACTTGGCAGTTGTAGTATTTTCAAGATTCTGTGAGTTGCTTTCCGTAATCGTTGCCGGGTTTGAACTTGTCGCTGCAACAGGTTCAGAAGCTGAACCTTTGTTTTTTTGTTTTAAAGCTAAAACTGTGCCCACAGCCACAACCAAAACAACAACGATTACAATTTTTGTTGCCTTATTCATAAACGAAATTCCTTTAGATTTTGTTAACGCCTTTATCCAGTTAAACAAAAGCCATATCCCTGCAAAAATAGCAAGCAGCACCAACGGATTAGAGGGGCCGCCGCCGCTGCAAGGGCACAACATCAAAATCTTAATTAGCAGGCTGCTCATTCAGAAACTGTTTAACCTCATCTTTTACATAGGCATCAAAAGCATTTGGGTCATGAACAAGCTGCCATACTTTTTCGAGCTTTTTATATTCTGTATGATTGTCACTTTTCGTCTTTGCCAATACAAGCGTGCTTGCGGACACATCAAATTCCTTTCCAAATTCCTCGCCGCCCGGCTCATCAAGATTAAAAGGCACCCATATCAATTTCTTTTCTGCTATCTGATTTGCAAAGCCGCTTTCAATGACCCGCTTTGCGTTTGTCTCGATTTCGAGGCATCCGACACACCGTATAGCCCGATGGAAGTAGTATGCGATAACAACGGTATCGTTCGAGTCCCTCGCAGGAGATGACGCCGCGTTAGAATCGCCTTGTTTTTTACAGCCGGAAATAATAACCGCAGACATAAGGCATATTGCCAAGAACAGTATTTTTATTTTTTCAGCCATCAACCGACAATCATTTCCCTGGCTTATATTTATATCCTCTAAGATTGCTTACCGAATCCCATTAAGAAAGCATCGCCTTGATTTGTTCGGGCGAAAGGATTTTGCCAACGACTTTGACCTGCCCATCAACAACCAGCGCGGGCGTCATCATTACCCCGAATTTCATAATCTCTTTTATATCAGTTACTTTTTCAATTTGATATTCGATACCCATTTCTTTGGCGGCCGTCTCGGCGCTAAGCGCCAACGCCTTGCACTTCGAACAGCCAGAGCCGAGAATCTGTATTTTTTTCATTCTTCAAGTCCCTACAGCAAGATATTAAAAAGATAACCGATAATTATAATCCCCGCGGCGACGATGCCGAAAAACGTAAAAACAAGTTTCGGCTTCAATATATTTCGCAGGATAATCGCCTCCGGCAGCGACAGCCCTATCACCGCCATCATAAACGCAAGGACCGTCCCCAAAGCCGCCCCCTTCTCCAGCAATGCCTTTACAATGGGTATTATCCCCGCGGCGTTCGAATACATCGGGACACCAAGCAGCACCGCGGCAGGCACAGACCACCACGCATCTTTACCCATAAATGACGCAAGAAAATCCTGCGGCACATAACCGTGAATCCCTGCGCCAACCGCTATCCCCAGAATTACATAAATCCAAACCTTTGAAACAATGTCCCTGACCGCGATTAAGCCATAGCGAATCCTCCCCTCCCAGTTTATCGCGTCCTCTTTCACCGCCTCGCCCATTTTGGCCTCGAAAACCCATGGCTCTATGTGCTTTTCCATATGTAATCTGCCGAGAATCCAGCCGGCGACTATGGCGATTAGCAAACCAACCCCCATATAAAGTCCCGCGACCTTCCACCCGAACATACCGAAAAGCATCACCAACGCAATCTCGTTTATCATCGGGGCCGAAATCAAAAACGAAAATGTCACGCCAAGCGGCACGCCCGCCGTAACAAAACCAACGAACAAGGGTACCGCCGAACACGAACAAAAAGGCGTAACCACCCCAAGAAGCGCAGCCAGAATATTGCCAACAGTTTCACTTTTCCCGCTCAGAATCTTTCTGGTTCTTTCAGGCGTGAAAAACGAACGAATAATCCCTATCCCGAAAACAACAAGCACAAGCAGCATTAAAACTTTCGGCGTCTCGAAAACGAAAAACTCAACCGCCGAGCTTAAATGGCCGCCCTGCTGCATCTTCAGCAGTGAATATGTAAACCATCCTCCGAAAGCCGCCAGGTTAAAATAAATCAGCCCCCACAGCAGCACCGCAGCCGTCAGAAGCAATGTCCATTTCAAAATCCTCATTGCCTGTGCCTCAAAGAACTTCCAATATCTCTTTGTCATCCTTGACCCGTTGTTTAAGCACGCCCGACATACAAGAGAAGAAATCGAGGATGCAGGGACATTTCAACTCGTAGATAACCTGCAGCCCTTTTTTGTGATGTCCGAGGATTCCCGCGGCGACCATAAGAGACAAGTGCCGCGAGACATTGGAACGCTCTGAACCGATATATTCGGCGATATCACAGACGCACTGCGGCCCGTCTTTAAGAAAGTCGATTATTGCCAAACGCAACGGGTGGCCGATTGCCTGCGCAACCTGGGCTTGTTTTTCAAAAAGCGGTCGCTTTTTCGAGTCAGACATATCCATTTCCCATAAATGTTACTATGTGATTATATACTCATATAGTATCAGATGTGTTTGCCCGGTCAACAGCTATTTTTTAGTATTTTTTACGAAGGCGGGCGGGGGGAATCTTGAGCAGACCGCGGTATTTGGCGATTGTCCGCCGGGCAAGGCCCGTAATACCTGCTTCAGTAAGCTTCGCCTTAATCTGGTCGTCGCTGAGGGGCTTCGATTTGTCTTCCGCGTCGATTATTTCCTGCAATTTGCCCCTGATTGCCTCCCAGCTTTTCTCGTTGCCCTGAGTATCTTCGATGCCGCCCGAGAAAAACTTCCTCAAAGGCAAAATGCCCCATTCGCACTGCACATATTTACCCGCAACCGCACGGGAAACAGTGGCAATATGAACGCCGACGTCCTCGGCAACTTTCGCCATAGGCAACGGCCTGAGGTAAAGCTGGCCCTTCTCAAAAAACTCCCTCTGCCGATTGACAATCGAACGGGTCACCTTGAGCAGCGTGTTTTTGCGCTGCTGTATCGCGTCGATTATCCACTGGGCCGATCGGATATTATTCTGCAGGAACTGTTTTGCATTATCGCCGACTTTATTGCCCGATGCCATTTTGACGTAATCATCGCTTATGCGCAGCCGGGGCAGGCCATCTTCCACCAGCCGGATCGTATAATCGTCCGTTTCTTCGGAAAACTCAACAATAACATCTGCGGTAATCGGGTGATTGTGGTTTCTGCCGATTTGCAGTCCGGGCGACGTATCGAATTTGCTCAGCCGTTCAATCGCGTGGTTAATGTTTTCCACAGTGCAATTCATCTTTTTCGCGATATCAGGCAGCCGGTTTTCGAGCATATCTTCTAAGTGATTAGTAACAAGGGCCGTCTCAAAGCTGACATCCTCACTGCTTTGCCTGATTTGAATCAGCAGGCACTCCCTGACGTCGCGTGCCCCGACGCCGGGCGGGTCTAACTCCTGAATCAGCACAATCGCCTTCTGCAAATCCTCAAGCGTAAAATCGGTCCGGTCCTTGCTGTGCAACTGCTCTAATCGAACCGACAGATACCCCTTGTCGTCGATGTAGTCGATAATCATACTGCCGGCTTTTTTCACCGGCTCGTCCGCTTCGACCATTCGCCACTGGTCTTCGAGATAATCGTGCAGCGACTGCGGCAGTGCGGCGGTGTTATTAATCGCGGCAAGTTTCGGGTCCGGCTCGTCCGACCGGGGCTTCGGATAATCGTCCCGATGCTCGATATAATCCCGCACNNCGGTCATCGCCCTTGTAGTCCTCTGCCGTCTTGCTGTTGGACTCGACCTGCACCTCCGGCTCACTGGTCTCAGCGGGTGTCTCCTCCTGCCCTGCCGGTTCATCCGCTTCTAAAACGGGATTGCTGTTCAGCTCCTGCTCAATTCTCTCCTGAAGCGCAAGCAGCGGAAGCTGGAGTATCTCCATCGACTGAATCATATGCGGAGCCAGCTTCATCTGCTGCTCCAGCCGCATCTGTCCTCGCATTTCCAGCTTCATTTAATCACAATCCCGAATATCTTAGTGTTTTTGCTAACAGCCGATTTCCCCTTATTATAACAAATAGCGAGACAAGTTTCGGCAAGATTCCGGCGACCATAAAACCGCCTATATTAATGTCACATTAACAACCAAAACAATTGACAAAGCGCATCCCATAAACTATACTGACTGTAGAGTGTGGTGGTCCCGTTTCCGCGCACAATGTTATGATATTAAAACAGTTAAGGAGAACCAAATGACCTCTACAAAATTAAGGACAGGGTTTACAATCGTCGAACTGCTCACGGTAATGAGTATTATCATTATCCTGATGAGCGTCCTTGTGCCGGGGCTGGCAAGGGCCCGCAGATTCGCCAAGGTCGTAACCCAGAAGGGTCAGTTCAACGAAATTTCCAAAGGACTCGAACTATATCGCAACGACCATCAGGAAAACTACCCGGATTCGGGCGCGACAGATTCTTGTTCCACACCTAACAGTTACTGCGGCGCAAATAAACTGTGCGAGGCCTTATTAGGTCAGGATGGAATGGGCAATAGTCCAGTGTCCAATTTCCAGGCCAGCCAACCAAACACTTATCTTTTTGACCTTTGTTACATAAGCTCGCCGACCCTATACACAGGCACCTCTCCCTCCCGGCCGGATTTAGCGGCAAGCATACGTGACAGAAACAAATATACCGATTCCGAAAATATCAAGGCATATCGACTTCAGGATATATACAACTGGCCTATTACTTCTGGTGCTAGTTTCTATACTCCATCAGCAATATTCACGGCCAATGATGGCTCAGCGACAACACCTTCAACTTACCCAAATGCTGTTATTGGCGATGTCTTTCAAAAAGCCAGCATAAACGCCACACATTGTCCGGCACGGGCAGGCCAAAAGGTGGGTATGCCGGTGTTATATTACAAGGCCGACTCGTCTAAAATTGCCCATGATGCTACGACAACTCCTCCTGCAACTCCTAATCAAAATATTTACAATTTTGATGACAACTATGCAATAACAAAACTTGGTTGTCCATGGGAAGGGACACTGACAACTCACCATCCAATGTACGATGACCCCAGAGTTTTCCTTAATGCAATTACTAATGATAAGGTTACATCCACCCCAAGGCCGCATAACGAAGATGGTTATATCCTTATGTCAGCCGGCTGGGATGGCCTGTACGGGACACAGGACGACGTGTACAACTTCGCTAAATAAAAACGTTTTACCGCATCCCGTAAGGGACACCTTACGGTAGAGCACGCGGAGAGCGCAGAGATAAAATTTACTGCCGCGGGATAGAAGGGCCTCGCGGCAGTTTTATTTTGGGGATAGCCGCGAGAAAGCACCCGCCCTTGGCGAGGTCTCGCTGAAAGCGGACAAAAGACACAAAAGGTTAAATTTACTACTCTTGAGCTTTTTGCCTGCCCTCCGTAGCCCTTGGCGAAGGAGGGCGCCTTTTTGTGGCCAACAAATTCTCTTGCAAAACTGTTTATTTGTGTTAAATTTAACCTAAAGAAGATTGCCCTTTTTCATTGACGAGCAGCGAGAACCAGGGGACGATTAACAGGTTGTTCGGGCCCTTCGACTTTGTTCAGGGCGGGTAGGTAGCTCAGGTGGTAGAGCAGTGGACTGAAAATCCACGTGTCGTGAGTTCAACTCTCACCCTGCCCATTAAATTTCCGCTATTGCGTATTTCCCACAGTTACCTTCAACTCCATTTGGCTGATTTTGTCGCAAAGCCGTGTTTGTATCCTGCTATTCTTCAGGGACAATTAAATATGCGATTATTTTCGGACTATGCCGCAAAATACCGCCGGCACAGCAAAAATCTCAAAGTGCTCGCTTCCCCACAAAACACAGCGAGGAGCATATCTATAGGCAATATGGATAGCATTGCTCTTGACAAAATATGTTAAATAAGGTAATATGTATCGTAGCTTAATTACTGGAACGGAGAAATACTCAGAGGGGAAAAAAAGGCGAGAAAATAACTCTAAACACAGGGGGCAAAAAATGAAACTATTAAAAAGATTTTCCAAAAAACTCCAACTCAGATGTATTCTCACTTACGTGCTTGTTTATTTGACTTTGCTTTTCCAGACGATGCCGCAGTTGGCATTAGCTACGCCCACAGGAGCCACCGTAGTATCCGGTTCAGCGGGCGTAACGCAGAGCGGCAATACCACCAGCGTGACAATGACCAGCAATCGTGCGATTGTCAACTGGGACAGTTTGGATACCGCCAGTAATGAAAAGCTTCAATTCACAAAAGCATCGGGCGGCTTCACCGTGCTTAACAAAGTCACCGCGGGAGGAGCAACACAATTCAACGGCACCCTTCTCGGCAACAAGGGACATATCATCATCGTCAACCCGAACGGTATCGTCTTCGGAAGCACCGCGGTTATAAACGCCTTCAAGTTCACGGCGTCAGGTCTTAACATCGACAATACCGACTTTATGAACGGTATTTATCAATACAGCGGCGGTGGCGGCTTAGTTACCAACAACGGCACTATCAACGCTCAGGAAGTCAGATTAATCGGCGGCTCAGTCCTTAACAAAGGGTCAATAATCGCCCCGGCAGGCCTTGTGGTTATGGCGGCAGGTAACAGCGTATATCTCGGCGAAGAAGGCAGCGATGTCGTCGTTCAGGTCGCAGCAATGTCAGACCCGGCCAGTCACACCGTAACAAATACAGGTTCCATCAGCGGCAAAGCTGGAAATTGTGGAACAACCACCGAAGCCCCGGCGGTAATCCTCGCCGCAGGAGATATCTTCTCGACAGCTATATCGGGAATTGAATCGCTCAGGGCCGAAGCACAACGTAACATATCTTTTTCGGGTAATGTATCAGCCAACTCCAGTATCGACCTCAGCGCAGGCGGAAAAATCGACGTCAAAGGCCTTAACGCCGGAGCGTCCAATTATGACCAGGCAAGCATCTGGGTCGAAGCTGATGGTTCCGTCACAACCGGCTATCTGAACGCACAGGGCGTAAGCAATGCGTCGGTAGTCGCGATAGCGGGTGGCAACTTAACCATCAGCGGCGACTGCTCTCATAACGCCGTATCGGCAAAAGCCGACAACGAGTACGGCTCCACAGCCACAGCCAAGGTTTGCCTCGAAGCAGGCGGCGATATCGATATCGATTACGGAGTTCAGGCAATAGCTTATGCGGAAGACGCGGCTGTTGCCGGTATTCACATCTGCGGCGGACGCAACGCCACAGAGGAAAATCCGGGTAACATCACCATAAATACCCACAACGGCCAAGTCCTTGCCTGGGCTGAGACATCGGGCAGTACATTCGTTAAATCGTGCGTAACACCGGAAAAATCATCCGACACAGCCGACGCAACTATAACAATACATACTCCGGGCGACATCAGCATCACACACAGCGGCTGTAGCGACCCGGTCCGAGCATACGCAAAAGCGTCCGACAACGGTCAAGTGGACCTCAAGTCATCCGGAGACCCCGCTGATAACGCCGAACAAACAAATAAAGGAGCTCATGCAAAAATAGATATTGCACCAAACTCCGACGTCGCCGATTGCCCCGGCTGTAATACCAAAACAAACACAAACACGAATACAAACACGAACACAAATACCAATACGAACACTAACACAAACACGAACACAAACACAAATACCAATACCGAGACAAATACGAATACAAACACCAACACGAACACAAATACCAATACGAACACGAATACTAACACAAATACCGACACCGAGACAAATACAAACACAAACACTAACACAAACACAAACACAAACACGAATACCAACACTAACACAAACACAAATACCAATACCGAGACAAATACGAATACAAACACCAACACGAACACGAACACGAACACTAATACGAATACCAACACTAACACAAACACAAATACCAATAC
>PLLM01000075.1:0-7789 GCA_003141275.1 Phycisphaerales bacterium | reverse complement strand
GAGACAAATACGAATACAAACACAAATACCAACACAAGCACTAATACGAACACGAACACAAATACCAACACTGGAACAGGGACGGGTATTGAAGTAGGAATAGCACCGATTCAGCAGCAGGAATTAAAATCGACGGGATGCCCTGCGGTTATGAACTGGGTAGCCAAAGAGCTTGGCACTTCGGCCGACCAGCTCCAGATTTACATTGAGGGCACACTCGCGTTGTCGAGCAACGTTCAGCCCTGCGACACTTGTGCCAAGCTTCAGAACGCGGCTCTTACGCTGAAAGATATCGACGGCAAGCAAATTAAGGCGCTTGGCCAGGTAATCAACGAATTTGCCGGGGCAGGCACACCGCCTTCGGAAGAGCAGATGGCTATGATAGCGACCGCGCTAAATAACCCCAAAGAAGGCACACAGTACGCACTTGCGGCTAAGTGGTTAAACGCAATGGCAGAATATACAAATATTATGCATAACGACCTGAAGCTGCCGACAAACGAGGCAGTGACACACGTGGCCAAATATGTCTCGCCGGTCGTAAACGGGAACAACGCCGCCGTCGCAGCATTCGTTCAGGCAAAACTGGCTGGGCTTGGCGGGTAACGAAAAAGTAAACATACCGATTCCGAAAAACAAACCGCCGGGAGATTATACTCATCCCGGCGGTTTTCGTTTTTATGTCCCCTTGCCGCTATTGAGCCGGCTTGTCAGCTGATTTCACTTCGGATATCCGCAGAAACTCGGTAGCCGTGGTCTGGATTTCGGCAAGCGTATTGAGTTTGTATTCGCCGTCAAGAACGCTATCGGCAGTCGGCAGGTCCGTTTTATATTCGATATCCTGAAATACTATCATTCGGGAATAAAGATGCCTTTTAAGCTCCGTCAGCAAATTGGCCTTGTTCTTATTGGCGTATGAGAAGTCGATTGCCCCGTAGCCAATGGCGACGTATTGGCCTGGACGGGATGAGACAACAAGAATATTCTGGTCATCGGTTTTATCGAGGAATCGAATACAGTGTTCCGTTGTCCGGTTCAGCGTCAGAGTATTTATAAATCGGCCTTCGACCGCGATTGGATGGTAGAAGAAAAAGCAAACCACGGCAAATAAAAGCAATGACCTGGCGGATATCATATCCGGCTTGAGTATTCTCAAGGCGACGGGGCCAAAGGCAAAGAACAAAGAAATTGTTATGAAAAATCTGGCCGAAGACGGATGCGTGTATCGGCCGAAGAAATGAGCGAAGAACATCACGGTGCTTACGCCCACACAGACAAGCAAAACCAGCATAAAGTATCGCTGATAGTTTTGCAGGGATATTTTTCTTCGCACAATCTGCACTATCAGATACAGGAATATCAGGGCGCTTACTATCGTGACAATTCCGGCGTAAGGCAGACGATACTCGAAATCGAGCAGGTTGCCTACAAATGATTTCAAGTTCACAACAAGCGAGCTTAAGGAAAACAGCTGCACGTTCTGGAAACTTTCAAACTGGCCTTTGGGCTGAAGAATCCGCTCCCATATAAAAGGAAGATTGAGAAGCGGGACCAGGCAAAGCAGGTGCGACGAGTCCTTCACATACTGCCATTTAATTTTCGGCAAAAGCATCAGCGGAATAATCGCCAGAAACAGAATTGATTCGTATCGAATGTTCCCGAAAAACAGCAGACAGGCGATAAGAAAAGAAAACCAGGCAGAAGAAGGATTGCGAATGAAGCCGTAAACAACAGCAAGAACAAGAATGAAAAACGCGCTGCTCAGCAGGTCAAAGCCGGCGGAGGTCGCAAAGACCGAAACAACGGGATAGGAAAGAACAAGCAGTGAGGCCGCCAGTGCGGAAGCAAAATCAAGCCGCTTTCTCGTCAGGATAAAAATTCCCGCCAGCAGCATAAACAGAACGATGAAATTAAGTGCAAAGGCGTTCTGGTATCTAAAGCCGGTAACAGCGTGAATAATGTAAACGAGAAAAGGAAAAACGAGGGGGCGTTTCGGTATGTCGCGGTTTATCGGCTGTATATTGCCGTAATAATACTTAGCGGTTGTTGTGTTGTAAGCGGTCTTGTCGTCGAGCATAGACCTCGCTACGGAAACAAGATTGGTTTCGTCGCTGAGGGTTTTGAAGCCGACCTTAACCGACAAAAAGACGACGCAGGTGAGACCAAAAGCAATCAGGATACCCAGCCAGTATGACTTTAGCAGACGGACAGGCGAAAAACCCGTCGCCTTTCCAAAAAGCACGGCGTGAACCGCCCAGACCGTAACAAGTATGAAAGTCAGGTAATAGGACACGTTGGCAAACAGGCGGGACATCTCAGAACGATAGACCAAACTCCAGATTAAAAGGGCTGCGAACGCAATCAAAGCCGCGAGATTCACCACATAGACAGCCGAACGTGTATTCTTTGTAACATCCATAAATATCCTCGGGCACTTGGCCGGCAAAACAATTCTTTTTCCCGCATTAAGCAGCTCAAAGTAAAGCATATCCGCGCTTAATTATCAATATATCGACAAGTGAACGCCTGCGATTTACTCGATAAGCCGCCCCGCGCAAAAATAGCGTTATCAGTATTGAAAACAACGATTGCCTCCCGCATCCAAGCGAAATGATCATATCGAACAGCCGCATTTTTTTATATACAAATCTAATTGGGAAAACTATATTGCTGATATTCCGACAGGTTCTTCAGGATTGCGGCAACAGAGGAGAACGGAGAACCTCAGATAATTCATTAAAAATAGGGGTATCACTAAGCCGATTAAGTAAGAAATAACTACTTTTAATTTAAGAGGACACCTGATATGAGAACAACGAAAAATATGACGCGATTGGTTACGGCTTTTGTTTTGACGACGCTTCCGGTTCTTTTAGCGGCTCAGAAGCCGGAAGAGCAATTCAAAGAACAACGCCAGGCCGATGCAAAAAAACAGGAAGCCAAGACGACCAAGGCAGAAAATCAGGATGTTAAGGGGCGGCTCGCAAACATCAATCTGCCTGAGGACACAACTCCGATTCTCAAAGTCAAAGCGATTCAGTTCTCTGGCAACACCCTTATTTCTACTTCGCAACTGGTAGCCGGAATGCCCGTTATTTTCAACGCTTCGGACATGCCTGTCACCAAAGCCGAAAGCAGATTCCTTTACAACCTGTCGCCGGTAAAAGAGGTGTTATCGACGCCCGGCCAGACGCGTGATATTTCCGCCCGAACCATTCAGGGGCTTACTCAATACGTGCTGTCGGTCTATCAGCGGAAAAACTATGGGGGCATATATGTCTACGTGCCGGCAGAGTCGCTCAAAGGGGGCACGGAACTCAAAGACGACGTACTGCAGGTTACAATTCTCGAAGCAAGGGTATTCACTGTCGGCGCAAAATATTACGATGTGAATCAAGCCGTAGTGGAAAAGGGACAATTAGACGCCAACGCCCTCCTCGGTTGGTCGCCGGCCAAATCAGGTAAAGTTCTTAATCGCAAGCAGCTTGACGATTATATAAATCTCCTTAACGAGAACCCGGACAGATACGTTTCCGCAACCGTCAGCCAGGGCACAGAACCCAACACACTGGCAGTCAACTACGGCGTTTACGAGGCGAACCCCTGGCACTTTTTCCTCCAGGTCGATAACTCAGGCGTCAAAGGCAGAGAGTGGAACCCGAAGATAGGCGTAATCAATACCAATCTTCTCGGTTTTGACGATTCGTTTTTCGCGATGTATCAGGTGCCCCTTGATTCGGACTGGGAGGATAATTATTCGCTTTTCGGCAGTTATGACTTCCCGCTGACCGGACCGGAGCTTCGCCTCAATATCTACGGCGGTTACAGCGCGTTTAACCTGAGCCCTCAGGACAGCGCCCTCGACTTCCTCGGCGGCGGCAAATTCATCGGTGCCAATCTCAAATATAACGTCCTGCAGCACCGTGGATGGTTCCTTGATGTTACCGGCTCTATCAGCGAAGAACAAAGCGATATCACACCGTTTTTTGGAAGCACTTCTATAACTGAGGCTGCGACCAACACGAGAATGACAATGCTGGGTTACGCGGTGGACATCCACAAACGCGATGATATTTCAAATTCTTCGCTTGGCTATAAATTCACCGCCAATGTAGGTGGTTCGAGCCGGGAAGAATTCGCCAGGTCAAGACCGCCGGTGCCGCCGGAGGGCCCTGGTGCAGACAAATACTTTGCAATTCATACATTCTCAGCGGCACACAGCAGAAATCTTGACCCGAACAAGGTAACACTATTAAGCTCGACCTTGAGATGGATAGTAACCGATGACCGGCTGCCTCCGGCCAAGATGACGCCATTTGGCGGAATGTACAGCGTCCGCGGCTACAAGGAATACGAAACAATCGCCGACGGCGGATTTCTCGGGTCGGTTCAGTATGAATTCGACTTAGTCAGGTACGAAAAGACAAATGGCGCCTCAAAACAGGAAGCCGAAGATGCGGATAAATCGAAGTCCAAAAAATTCGGCCTGAAAAAACTAGCGCCGCTTGTGTTTTTTGATTTCGGCAGAACCGACATGACAGACCATTCCGATGTCGAAAAAGCACATGAAACATTCGTATCAATGGGACCGGGAGTCACAGCGGAAATAGGTGATAATTTCAGCGCGGGTCTTTATTGGGGAATCGCGCTTAGAACCACCGAACTCACAGACGCCGGCGACAGCAGAGTAAATGTAACTTTGATGGCACGGTGGTAGGCCTGACCTGAAAAGTCACTTACTCAACCAATGCGGCCGTCTTTACTACCTGCGCTACGGTCTTGACTTCCTGAGTCATACCGACCGTCTCGTTGACCGCTATGACACTTGGATGAGAGGGCAAAAGGGCTGTTTCGAGCGAGGTCAGGACCCGGCATCCAAGCTCATACGCCTGGTTGTACTTGCCTTCAAGAACATACAACCGCACCTGGCAGTTTAACGCCATCGCGGTAATATCGCTGTCGCGTCCGACCGACTCCTCGAGAATATTTATTGCCTTGTCGCAGGCAACCTGGGCCGCAGCATATCTGCCAGAATTGAGATAAACCTCCGCCAGCACAGTATAAATCTCGCCCTTCAATGGCTCGTAATAACTCGGATTTTCCTGCTCCACGGCAAGCGCATTCTTTAAGAGCTGTTCTGCCCGCTTTGCCTCTCCCATGGCCTGGTATATTCTCGCCATTGTCAACTGGTTTGGGATGAGCAAACGGTGCCCCTCGCCAAAAACACGCTGTTGAATATCCATCGCGCAATTCAACAGTTGCAGGCCCTCTTCGTATTTGCCCTGAAGGTAATACAGTTTCGCGATATCACTTAGCACCCCGGCCGTATAAAGATGGTCGGTGCCGTAATAATCGCTGATAACCCGCAGCGACCGCTCATACGTCGCTTCGGCCTCTTCGAACCTGCCCTCGGCAACTAACAGCCGGGCAGTATCGACCTCAAACGATGCGATAACCGGGTCGTCCGCCGAATGGCATTTGCGGATAATTGTCATCGCCCTGTCTAATGCCTCGCCGGCCTGAGAATACCTGCCCTGTGCCTGGTAAATCGAACCGAGAATCCGCAGGGTATAGGCGATATAGGGATGGTCTTTATAATATACTTGCTGCTGAAGTTTCAGACCGAGCAGGCAGGTTTTTTCAGCTTCGAGCAATCGACCCTGATTTTTGTAAACCCACACGAGGTCTATCAGGCAGGAACTCGTGTCTTCCCCCTCCGGTTCCTTTGTTACGGCCGCATCAAGCGCCTTATTGGCGAACTTCTCGGCCTTGCCATAATCACCGTTCGCCATACAAACGCGGGCAATTGCCTGAAGTGTTTTTGACGAACAAGCAGAGTTGGATTCGCCGCTAACGGGCTGAGCCGCACGGGCACAAACAATCGCTGTCAGGAACAACACTCCGACAACGGTCCATTCCCACCACGCGGGTTTCGATATTTCGCTAACGACCTTCATCACCCTGCCTCCGAGTTACTCTTAAGGAATTCACAAGATTCTCTTTCCCGTCTTTTCGTAAGATTCCGCTCTTGACTTTAAAATTGAATCTCAACTCTCCTCATATAGTATAGGAACGGACGGAGTGATATAAAAACGCGTGTTTAGCAACCAGACTCAATAAAGTGTGAGTTATTTAACGATTGTATCGACTGTGCGAGACAGAATTCCTCCATAGAAACCCAAAACCGACTTTTCAGTACCGATACACAGGACACAAAGAGAAAAACGCATTTTTTTCGCCAATCACTGCGTAATTTCTTGACAGGGCTATGTGTAATTTTGTAAATTGATTCCTGATGACTTTGTGAATGTGAACACAAGCACTAATCAGGCATTATAAATATCGTGAGATACAGCAAGATACCCAATGAGACGGTTCGTCGTTTGCCGGTTTACCTTCGGGGGCTGGCCCTTATGTCCCGGCAGGGACTCAGCAGCGTCTCCAGCAGCAAGCTAGCGGACTTTGTCAGCGTAAACCCCTGGCAGATAAGGAAGGACTTCTCTTACTTCGGCGACTTCGGGACCCGCGGGGTCGGCTACAACATCGAGAACCTCGCCAGGCAAATCAAAAAGATACTAAAACTCGACACGACGCGAAAAACCGCCCTGGTGGGGGTCGGAAATCTGGGTTCAGCAATAATGGCATACACGGGTTTCGGAACATACGGTTTTCAAATTACCGCCGCATTTGATAATGACCCCGCCAAAATCGGCCGGAAGATGAATGATGTCGCGATTGAAAGTATTTCAATGCTTGATACGCTTGGCAAAAGACAGGTGGATATGGCTATTATCGCTGTGCCCGAACAGGCGGCGCAGGACGTGGCGAACGCTCTGGTCAGGGCGGGCATAAAGGGGATATTGAATTTCTCCCCGCGAAGAATCGTTGTCCCGAAAAAGATAAAGGTGATAACAATAGATATAGCGACGGACCTTGCCCGTCTGCCATACTATATTCCTTAAAAAATGAAAACGGCAAACATTAGGATTTTTACAAATAACGTTTGAGAACATTTTTAACAGAGGCGTAAAATGAGAACAGTAACAATCGACAAAAACGCTTTCAGGCGGTTTGTGGATGCAATCATAAAACATCAGCGAGTCATCGGCGTCTGCGCTAAGGGCGACCGCTTCGATTTTGACCTGCTCGAATCAGCCGACCAGCTTCGACTGGATTACGACGTAACGCTTCAGCCGCCGAAAAAGTACTTCCTGCCGCCAGTTGAAACGCTGCTGACTTACGAAGTCGGCGACGGCTACAAGTCGGTTTACGATGATACCGAATTTGTCCTGCTGGGCATTCACCCTTATGATATGGTGGCGTTAAACCAGCTCGACAAGCTTTTCACCCAGGACAATTTCGATACCCACTATATGAAAAGACGTCACAACGCAACGATAGTCGTATGCGACGTGATTTCACCATCCAAAAACGTATTTGCCTCCTCGATGGGCACGGCAACAGTCAAGGATGGTTTTGACGTTCTGCTGACCGATATAGGCGACGCATTCGTTATGGAAAGCGGCTCAAAGAAAGGTGATAACCTTATCGCCAAAGCACAGGATGCGGCTGCTTCAAGCGAAAAAGACCTGCAGGCAAGGGATAAAATCCAGGCAGAAAACGAAAAACGGCTTAATAATCACAAACTGAAATGCGAGGCATCCTATCTGCCCAAACTGCTCGAAGGGGCATACGACCATCCCGTCTGGGAAGAAAAAGCAAAGACCTGTTTTAGCTGCGGCTCCTGCAATCTCGTCTGCCCGACCTGCTACTGCTTCAACGTGCAGGA
>PLLM01000047.1 GCA_003141275.1 Phycisphaerales bacterium | reverse complement strand
CACCCAGAAAACTGGTGCCGGTGGTAGCGTCGTATGTGTGTCTGGCCTCTGAGAAGACCATGCCATAGAATTCGGGGTGCGTGCCGAACATGTTATATGTATATTGCAGGTACTTCCCGGTTGAATCTCGTACCAAAAGACGTCCAGCATAGCCATGGGCCGTACGACTGTTGCACATTCCGGTCTGGTCGGTATCTGTAGTGGTAAGCAGATAACCATTTGGCCAGTTGGCGTTTACATCGTCGGTGCTCATGGAATCCTCAAAGTCGTCGATGTTGAGGTACGCAGCAGGAGTAACGCTCCATACGTTGCCTGTCTTTACTGCACCGAAGGTGGCGTTGACCTCATCAACGCGCCAGTAATAGTTTTTGCCAGCGACTAAGGTCCATGCTTTTCCAGGGGGGTTGGGCCCAATTTCCGCTAATCTGCTGAGCGGATAATAAGGGTCGCTTACCGTGCCTCTGTATCCTCCGTCGTTATCAGTGTCGTCTCCTTGGCTGACAGCGGTGGAATTCGTGCCGAAGAATACCTTGTGCCCGCCGGTGGTTTGTGCCCAGTCGCCTGCCGTCCAGGTTAACCGCAACGACGCGTCCAGTGGTCTGACGTTTGAGTCGTCTGCCGGCTTGGGATTGTAGGCCTTGCCGTCATGGGTTTTGAAGTTCCAGACTAAGCCCTTCTTAAACCCGTTACTAACGCTGTTTTCATCGACTCTCCAGTAATAGAGGGTATTGATTTTTTTATTATTTGGGTCTTTGATAGTAAAGCTGCACGGGTCGTTGTTATCGTCATTTCTGGAACCCATGTAGACGCCACGCGGATTATTCCTCGTTGCGACATTGACATCGGTAAAGGACGTCCCGAAATAGATGTCGTCATTTGAGTCAATGTTTACAAGAGGACTCGCCGTACTCTCGTTCCAGCTAAGCGTAATGCTGTTGGGGTCATTAGGATCAGAGACATTATATTTGTAATGAACGTTTGTTGCGCCGTTGGCTGGTGTTGGGTTCCAGACGCAGTAGTTGACATCGGATACAAGTGTTGTGTAGTTGGTGCCAGCATCATAGACGGGGTTTCTAAGGGTACCTCGATCGCAGACAATGAAGCCGCCCGTCCTAAGAGTGTTAATATCGAGCTCGTGGTTGCCGGCAACTAAAAACGTGCCGCCATCGATTCTAATTTTGTTTAACGCTGCTAAGGAGTGGTCTATGGTCACACTAAAGTTCGAGTCACTGTTGACTCGCAGATTGCCGCCATAAAGGCCGATTTCGCCGAAGTGAAGCCCGAGTCTGGGAACGTTTACTTCGCCGCCGTAAATATTCAGCATACCATAAGAAAAACCGTAGTTGTCGCTACCTCCACCGATTTGTATTCCATTTGTGGTTTGGTCTGTATACGGACCCGGCGTAGTGACTGTACCGCCATAGACGTTGACGATGGCTCTGCTGGCGAGGTATGTCGTGCCTAAGTACGAGTCATAGCTAACCTCGGAGTTTATACGGATACAACTGCCAAAGTTACAGTCAGTGGCTGTAGCCGTAATTGTCAGGTTTACGTCCTGGGCACCCCATGGACTTGGGTCCCATGGATTCAACTCAAGCAACAGAGATTTGGCTGAGCCAGTGATTCGCGGGCCGGGCTGATTGGGAAGAATGGCAACACGGTTATTTGCATCTGGCCCCGTTGCAGGAGGTGGAGTTGCTAAATTTTCTGGAGTCCAGTTGCCGGGATTGGCCCAGTTGCCATCGGTACCACCTTTCCATTCGAGCTGGTAATCCCAAAAGTTCACCGGCATGTTGACAGCTGAACTAACTGTCGCAAACAGGCAAACGAAGAACATAATAAATAAACTTTTCTTAAACATTATTTTTCCTCCTTATCACCATAAAAAACAACACTACAGTTAATACTTATAGAGCTTATGTATGCCTGTATGCCTGGCGGACGCCGCCAAGCCCTGTTTCACTCAGTATCATTATACCATTTAAAAATCGAGATTTTCACAAATTTGCCGCTTTTGCGGAACAAATTTCCATATATGCTATTATACACAAGTTACGTTCAAAAAAAGAACGCCATATTTTGCTTAACATCCACCATTTTAGGCATATAATACGGGTGTGAAGAACCTAAAGAGAGTCGCGTTGATGATAGAAAGCTCGCGGAAATACGGCAGAGACCTGGTCCGCGGGATTATGAGGTATTCGCGAATGCACGGGCCGTGGGTGTTTCCGTGGGTATTTTACAGGCAGGACCTGTTTTATGTTGCGCGAGGCAGCGAGCGGGCCGAATTAGAGCACCTGAAAAAGTGGGGGCCTCAGGGCATAATATCGCGTGATACGAGAGATATCGAAGAGCTGGCAAGATGGGGCATTCCATTATTTGTGGCTGTAGCCATGGAGCCGCCCTCGTTTAAGCGGAATAACATAGTAACTGATAACCGCGCGGTAGGCAGAATGGCCGCGGAGCACCTCCTTGAGCGAGGATTCCGTAATTTTGGGTACTGTGGTTTTGATGATATGTACTGGTCCGGCCAGCGGGGCGACAGTTTCATCGCCCGCATAGCGGAGGCGGGTTTTAAGACGAGTTTATATAGACAGCCCAAATCCCGTGCGAACCGTTTATGGTATAAAGAAGAAGCGGCCCTTGCGGATTGGCTCAGGGGTCTGACAAAGCCGGTAGGGATTATGGCATGCAACGATGACCGGGGACAGCATATTATCGAGGCCTGTGCCAACGCGAAACTCGATGTGCCTTATGAGGTGGCTATTATCGGGGTAGATAACGACGAGCAGGTATGCGATATGTCGAATCCGCCATTGTCGAGTGTGGCGATGGATGTCGAAAAGGCCGGGTTTAGAGCAAGCGAACTGCTCAATAAAATGATGATGGGTAAAAAGATGCCGCCCCAGACGGTGATTGTTCAGCCGAACAGGGTAGTAACAAGGCAGTCAACCAATATCGTGGCGGTAGAAGACAAGTTAGTCAGCCAGGCGTTGAATTTTATTCATCAGAACGCCAAGCGCCTTATACAGGTGGATGATGTTATAAAAAATCTGAGTGTCTCACGGCGCAACCTGCATGACAAATTTATGAAGACACTGGGACGTTCCGTTTACGACGAGATTAAGCGGGTGCGGATTGACCTGATAAGCCAGATGCTGATTGAGACGGATTTGTCAGTATCGGATATTGCGTTAAGTTTGGGATATGATAATACCAATCATATCGCCCGGTACTTCAAGCAGAAAATGGGAATATCACCTGTGGACTACCGCAAACTTCACGGCCATAAATAGTCGCGGAGTGTTTTGTGCAAATTTTGGCATAGTTGATTAAAACAGGGGAACGTTGAAATGAGAATACAAAGGCGAATTTTAGTGAGTATCCCAGCATTATTTTTTCTGGCAGCGATTTCGTCCGTCCATTCGGCAGATTCCTCTACTCAGGATTTGACGCTGTGGTACGCACAGCCGGCCAAAACCTGGATGACCGATGCGCTGCCGATTGGTAATGGCAGGATGGGCGGGATGATTTTTGGCGGGACAACAAAAGAGCGGCTCCAGTTTAACGAAGATAGTTTGTGGACAGGCGACGAGAACCCATCAGGAAATTATGACACGATGGGGGTATATCAGGCGTTTGGGGATGTTTTTATAGATTTGCCGAGGCACGACAAAGCGACTGGCTATCGACGAGAATTGAATATAGGCCAGGCCCTTGCCCGGGTGAGCTATCAAAACGGCGACGTCAATTACCTTAGAGAATATTTTTGCAGCAATCCTGACCAGGTACTGGTTGCGCGAATGACTGCGGACAAGCCCGGCGCTTACTCCGGCAGTATCGAATTAACCGATATGCACAAGGCGTCAATTACTTCAGGTGTAAATCTTTTGACCGCATCCGGCTCGTTATATAACGGCCTGCGATATGAGTCGCAGGTGCTTGTGCTAAATGACGGGGGGATGCTGAAAGCTGACGCAAACAGAATCGAATTTAATGACTGTAACGCCCTGACCATTTTGCTTGCGGCGGGAACCGATTATGCGGCGGATTACAGCAAAAAATATCGCGGCGAGAATCCGCATCTGCGTCTCACTAAACAAATACAGGCGGCCTCGACAAAGAAATACGCGGATTTGAAATCGGTTCACCTTGAAGATTATCAGCTGTTTTTTAATCGCGTTGAATTGAACCTGGGGGAATCTGGGGCGCAGCAGGCGATATCGACCGACCAGCGGCTCAGGGCATACAAGAGCGGCGGCAAAGATACGGGCCTTGAGCAATTATTTTTTCAATACGCCCGGTATCTGCTGATTTCCTGTTCACGGCCCGGCGGATTGCCCGCGAATCTTCAGGGATTGTGGAATGACAAAAACAACCCTCCATGGAACAGCGATTATCATTCGAATATAAATATCCAGATGGCTTACTGGCCCGCGGAGCCGGCTAACCTCGGCGAATGCCAGATGCCGTTCCTCGACCTGATTAACAGCCAGCGTGAGCCCTGGAAAAAAGCAACCGCGGCCGCAAAGGAATTTCAAACCGACTCTCGTTCTGCGCGCGGCTGGACGGTGCGCACGTCGCACAATATTTTCGGCGGGATGGGGTGGAAATGGAACAATCCCGCCAACGCCTGGTATTGTCAGCACCTGTGGGAACATTATGCCTTCGGCTGCGACAAAGAGTATCTGAGGAATTTCGCGTACCCTATTTTGAAAGAGGTTTGTGAATTTTGGGAAGACCGTTTGAAAGCTTTGCCGGATGGCCAGCTGGTTGTGCCGATGGGCTGGTCGCCCGAACACGGGCCTACCGAAGACGGCGTGACTTACGACCAGGAAATCGTGTGGGACTTGTTTACGAATTATATCGAGGCCGCCGATACGCTTGGAATTGACAAAGAATATCGTGGCAAGGTATCTGCGATGCGTGATAAATTAGTCGGCCCCAAAGTCGGACGATGGGGACAGCTTCAGGAATGGATGGAAGACCGCGACGACCCCAATGACAAGCACAGACACGTCTCACACTTATTTGCGGTTTATCCAGGCAGACAGATTTCGCCGGTTAAGACGGCGGATTTAGCGGCAGCGGCGAAAAAATCGCTTGCCGCCCGCGGCGAAAGCGGTGAAAATATGGCGTGGTCGGCGGCGTGGAAAGTTAATCTTTGGGCGCGGCTTTTGGAAGGGGACCTCGCCTACAAGATGCTTCGCAGAGAAATGAGCGACCTGATTTATTCGAATATGATTTCCGCGGGGCCGTTCCAGCTTGATGGCGGCTTTGGCGGCCCTGCGGGTATATGCGAAATGCTGCTCCAAAGTCATCTGGGTGATGTTCACCTGCTGCCCGCGCTGCCGAAGGCCTGGCCAACCGGCTCAGTAAAAGGATTAAGGGCGAGAGGCGGGTTCGAAGTAGATATTGCGTGGAAGGATGGTCGCATGGACAACTCTACTATAAAATCGATAAATGGCAACGCGGTTCGCGTTCGCACAGCAGTGCCGATAAATGTTACCTTAAAAGGGAAAGCCGTTGAGGTAGTCAGACCGGAAGCCGGTGTCGTGGCGTTCAAAACCGAGGCAAAACAAAGTTACAATCTCACGGTCAACCAATAAAAGGATGCGTTATGAGAATAGTGAGTAAAATTTTGATTGTGCTGATATTGGTCTTTTGTGCCGCACCTGTTTTGTCCGCGGATAACTGTATTCCTTTGGCTGGCCAATGGCGATTTGCTCTCGACGTGAATAACGCCGGGGTGAAGGAAAAATGGTTCGAGAAATCATTAGACGATACCATTCAACTGCCCGGCACCACAGATGAGAATCGCAAAGGCAAGCTCAATAACGCCCGCGAAACAAGCCACTTGACCCGCATTTACACTTTTTCCGGTTCCGTCTGGTATCAGCAGGATATGAATATACCGGCTGAATGGTCAGACAAACGTGTTACGCTGGTTCTCGAACGTACAAAAAACAGCCGACTTTGGGTTGACGGCAACGGTCTCGGCACACAGGATTCGCTCATTGCTCCTCACGTTTATTCGCTTGGTTTGCTGACGCCCGGCAGGCACCGGTTGACGCTGCGAATCAATAATATAGAACACCCGTCCATCGGCGACCCTCACCAGATAAGCGAGCATACGCAAACAAACTGGAATGGCATCATCGGCAAAATAGGACTTGTCGCGACTGACCCTGTTTATATCGATGATGTCCAGGTTTATCCAGATGTCGCCGCAAAAACAATCAGGGTTCGCGTCGAAGTAGTCAATACGACGGGCCTGCTGGCTAATTCAACCCTCGTATTTAGCGCATCAAAAACAGATGGGATGTCGCAGGGCAAATCCGTTTCGATTCCTTTCCCGGCAGGCGACAAACCGGCGGTGGTTGAAGTCAACTATCCGCTCGGCGATAACGCGCAATATTGGGATGAGTTTTCTCCTGTGCTTTACAAGCTCGTTGTTTCTCTCGATGCGTCGTCGGCAGGAAAAAAATATGCCGACAGCAGGGAGGTTGTTTTTGGCCTGCGCGATTTCAAGGCCAAAGGGACACAATTCAATATCAACGGGAGGACAACATTCCTCCGTGGCAAACACGATGCCTGCGTTTTCCCTCTTACGGGCTATCCGCCTATGACAGTCGCCGGCTGGCTGAAGGTTTTCAATATCGCAAAATCATACGGCATAAATCATTATCGTTTTCATACCTGGTGCCCGCCCGAGGCGGCATTCGAGGCAGCAGACCAGCTCGGTATTTATATGGAGCCGGAATTACCCAACTGGGCCAACTTCGGCGAGCCAAACCACGACAACTTCTGTCTGGCCGAAGGCGAACGACTTCTGAAAACTTTTGGCAACCATCCGTCATTTGTAATGCTATCGCTCGGAAATGAGTTGTCCGGCAAACAGGAGTTGATGGCGCCGGTCGTGAAGCATTTCCGTCAGCTTGACTCCCGTCATCTTTACGCCCAAGGCACCAACAACTGGTTTGGTATGGTTGACTCCAACGACGATTTCTGGGTGAGCTGGCAGGTTCGCGGGCAGAAAATCCGCGGCTCATACGCTGCTGTCGATACTCCGCTTGGACATATTCAAATTGGTCCGCCCGGGACAGAAAAGGATTACACCCGCCAAATTAAAGGCGTTACCGTACCGGTCGTTTCAATGGAGCTTGGCCAGTACCAGGTATATCCCGATTACCGTGAAATCGACAAATACACCGGCGTGCTGCGGGCTCGCAATTTCGAGATTTTCCGTGACCGTCTGAAACAAAACGGCATGCTCGACCAGGCCGATGACTTTTCCCGTGCGTCTGGCGCACTTGCCGTAATCTGCTACAAAGAAGACATTGAGGCAGTATTGCGGACACGGGGCTTTGGTGGTTTCCAGCTTCTCGATTTGCAGGATTTCCCCGGGCAGGGCACCGCGCTTGTGGGCATACTCGACGCGTTTATGGATTCCAAGGGACTCATCGCCCCGGCCCAGTGGCGAGAGTTTTGTTCCGAAACCGTTCCTCTTGTCCGTATGAGCAAATATACATGGACTGTGGGCGAGACATTTAATGCTAAGACGCAGGTTGCTCACTTTGGTTCGTACGACATAAACGATGCCGTCGGCGTCTGGACTCTGCAAAATGCTAAAGGGGACGCTCTCGCCTCCGGGCGACTACCCTCGCAAAATATATCCCAGGGGACGCTTGCATCGCTCGGCGATGTCAACATTCCTCTTAAGGCCATTGCTTCGCCGGCAAAACTTAAGCTTATGCTTGCGATTGAAGGAACGAAGTTTACCAATTCATATAATATATGGGTATATCCGGAGAAGGCCGATACATCCGCTGGCAACGTCATCGTAAGCCGAAAATATGATGATGCGACGCGAGAGGCATTATCGGCGGGTAAAAGCGTTCTACTTATGCCGGAACCGAACGACCTTAACAATTCGCTCCCCGGTATGTTTGCCTCTGATTTCTGGAATTATGGAATGTTCAAAAAACTGGCCGAGGGAGGGAAAAAGCCCATCGCGCCGGGGACACTGGGCATTCTGTGTGACCCTAATCATCCTGCGTTTGCCGATTTCCCCACGGAGTTCCACTCCAACTGGCAGTGGTTCAATCTGCTCCAAAATTCCCGCACGATGATTCTCGACGCAATGCCCGCCGGCTACAGGCCGATTGTTCAGGTCATCGATAATCTCGAACGTGCGAAGAAACTTGGTAATGTTTTTGAAGTTAAAATGGGCAAGGGCAAACTGCTTGTCTGCTCAATAAACCTGCCGGCGATACAGGATAAACCCGAAGCTCGGCAGTTATTGTATAGTTTGTTGCGGTATATGAACTCCGACAGCTTTGAGCCAAAGACAGTTATTGACGATGCGATACTCAATCGCGTACTTCAATAGCGGTCAGGCGGCAATCGTCAATCCACCTTCGCTAAAGCTTCGGCTGGCAGGTCGGAAATCGGCAATTACTTTTTCTTGCCTTTTGCCTTGCTCTTCTTTGTCTTCTTGATGCTCTTTTTCATTCCCGACCTGCATCCACACGTATTACACATTTTTATTCCCTTTCTAAACCTGATACATTTAGTTGGCTTGTTTGCCGCGTAGTTGTTATACTACCCTCCTGCTCCGAAATGGTCAACAACTCAATGCCTGAGGCAAAGTTGACTGGCGCACTTGCATTGATTTTGCCGAACATTTAAATGAAGAACCGATAAGGCAGGACGGTAACATTGGGATGCCAGATGTTACATAGCGTTGTTTTAGCTGAATTAGACCCGCTCAGGCCGGTGATAGCCGTGCCGTTGTTTCAATTTTCGATAGGCGGATATGAGATAGTATTCAGCAACCATATGCTGATGATTACGGTTGCCACGGTTATTTTGCTGATAATAATCCCTCTTGGGGTAAGCAGGAAAAGCTTGACGCCTCGCGGGTGGCAGAACCTTGTCGAAAGTTTATGTATTTTTCTCCGTGATGAAGTTGGCCGCCCGGTACTTGGGCATAACACCGACAGGTTCATCTTTTTTATATGGACGATATTTTTCTTCATTTTGACGATGAATCTGCTCGGGATGGTTCCTACTGAAGCGGTTTACTATCTCATAACAAGAAGAGAAGAGCGTTTCGGCGGCGGCGCAACTGCCAACATCTGGATTACAGGCGCCCTGGCGATGGTGACATTCTTTCTCACTCATGCCGTCGGGATAAAAGAATATGGGTTGTTCAAATATCTCTCGATGCTGGCGCCGAAGGTGCCGTGGCCGATACTGCCTTTGATTTACGTTCTGGAGATATTAAGCGCCCTGGTCAGACCTTTCGCCCTGGCTGTTCGTTTATTCGCGAATATGCTCGCGGGCCACATAGTACTGGCGACCTTCGTCGGCCTCATACTTATTTTTAAGAACTGGTTCGTCGCTGCGGGTTCGATTGGGGCCATAATAGCGATGTCGTTTCTTGAGATACTCGTTGCTTTCATACAGGCGTATATTTTCACCTTGCTTTCCGCGTTATTTATAAGTTTGGCTTTGGAATCAGAACATTAAATGTTTTTGGAGGTTTTGAACAAATGACAGAATTAGCAGGAAGTGTGCTGGCAGCCGAGGCGGGAGTCGGCAACGGTCTGGCGATAATGGGCGCCGTCGTCGGCTGCGGTCTGGCGATTCTCGGTGCAGGTATCGGCATCGGTTTCATCGGCGGCAAATCGACCGAGGCGATTGCGAGACAGCCCCAGATTGGCGGAAGAATTGTCTCGGCTATGATTATCGCGGCTGCGCTGATTGAAGGCGTTACCTTGTTTGCCTTAGTCATCGGCTTTTTGGCAATCTTCTGGATGAAGGGTTAACCAAGAGGGCAGATAAATGCTCAAATTAAAAACAACAGTAGTTGTGTTGCTGGTGCTTTTGGCAAGCGCGTGCGCATTGGCGTCGGGCGGTGAGGCGGCGGCCGAGGAGCAAGGCATCTTCAGCGGCACGTTCGCTGATTCGCTATGGACGCTGATTGCCTTTGTGCTGCTTCTTGCAATCCTGACTAAAGTAGCGTGGAAACCGCTGGTCAAACAGCTTCAGGCCCGTCAGGATTATATTAAACAGCAGATAGATGCAGCGGACACGTCGCGTAAGAATGCCGAATTGCTGCTCGACCAGTACAAACAGCAGGGCATCGAAATCGTCAACAAGCTGACCGCGCAGGCGCAATTGCTTGAAAATGAAATGGTCAGCAAAGCCAGTAACGAAGTTGCCCAGATGAAACGCAGGGCGCAGGCGGACATTGAATACGCCAGGATTGCCGCCTCGCAGCAGATGTGGCAGGAGGCCGAGGATATGCTGCTTGCGCTCAGCGGCGAAATCGTCGGCAGGGCAGTTACCCATGAGGACAATCTCCGGCTTCTCTATGAATCCATAGAAAAGCTCAAACGCGAACAGACGGGTGGACGATGACCGGAACCGATATAGGGATTCGTATTGGCGACCTATACTCAAGGGCGTTGTATGACCTTGCCGAGGAGTTCGGAATTGTCGAAGAGGTCAAAGACGAGCTGACGATGCTTGAGACGCTTATCGGGCAGGAAAAGGAATTTCTGCACATTATGGCGTCGCCGCAGTTCACCGCCGAATACAAGCAGTCATTGCTGAACAAAATGTTCGCCGGGAAAATAAGCGACCTGACCTTTAATTTTCTGCTCGAAGTTGACAGGCACAACCGGATGATGTACCTGCTGCAAATGGTAGGCAGTTTCGGCGAATTATGGGATGCCCGTCATGGCATCAGCATTGTCGAGCTGACGCTTCACGAAAACATCAATCAGGATGAGCTGGCCGGTATTACACAGGCCATTTCGAACGCGATGGGCAAACAGGTTCAGCTTAAATTAAAGGTTAAGCCCGCCATTATGGGCGGGGCGGTAATAAGATACGGCGAAAGCGTTATCGATAATTCGATAAAGAATCGGCTTTGCCGAGCCGTGCGTACGGTAATGGACAGTTGCAAACAGGTAAGGATAAAAGATGAAGTCTAATATCAGTGAAATCAGCAGTATCCTGAAGCAGGAAATAACCCGCTATAAAAACAAGCTCGATGTCTCTTCCGTCGGAAGGGTTGTCGAGGTGGGCGACGGCATCGCGCGTATCTACGGCCTGGACAATGCTATGTCCAGCGAGATGCTTCGCTTTGAAAACGACGTCCGCGGCGAGGTATTCAACCTCGAAGAGGACTCAATAGGAGCTGTTATCTACGGCGACTATACGGCAGTTAAGGAAGGTTCGGATGTCTATGGGACGGGCCAGGTGCTTTCGGTGCCGGTCGGGCCCGGATTAATAGGCAGGATTGTAAACCCGCTTTGCGAGCCGATTGATGGCAAGTCGCCCATAACATCCACATCCAGAAGATTCATCGAATCCGAAGCCCCGAATATCTCCGAAAGACAGCCCGTCAAGCAACCGCTTCAGACGGGCATAAAAAGCATTGATTCTATGATACCCATCGGAAGGGGACAAAGAGAGCTTATTATCGGCGACCGCAAGACGGGCAAAACCGCAATCGCCGTTGACGCAATAATCAATCAAAAGGGACAAAATGTAATCTGTGTTTACGTCGCCATTGGCCAGAAGGAATCCACCGTTGCGGAAATAGTCGATACGCTCAGGCGTTTCGGCGCGATGGAATACACGATTGTGGTTGCCGCTGCGGCGGCCGACAGCGCGCCTATGCAATATATAGCGCCTTACGCGGGCTGTGCTATAGCGGAATATTTTATGTATGAGCAGCACCGCGATACGCTTTGCATTTACGATGACCTCAGCAAGCACGCTGTTGCGTATCGCCAGTTGAGCTTGCTTCTCCGGCGTCCACCCGGACGAGAGGCGTATCCGGGCGACATATTCTATCTGCACAGCCGATTGCTTGAGCGCAGCGTGAAGCTTTCCGATGCGTTTGGCGGCGGTTCGCTCACGGCATTACCCATAATCGAAACACTCGAAGGTCAGGTTTCCGCCTATATTCCCACCAACGTTATTTCAATCACCGACGGTCAGATTTATCTGCAGAAAGACCTTTTCCACGCCGGCATCAGGCCCGCTGTTGACGTAGGTATAAGCGTCAGCCGAGTCGGCGGAAACGCGCAGGTCGCCGCGATGAAACGCGTCGCCGCGAAACTGCGTCTTGACCTGGCGTCGTATAATGAGCTGCTCAATTTTGCCCGTCTTGGAACCGAGCTTGATGCTGCCGCACAGGCACAACTCGACAGGGGCGCCCGAATGGTCGAATTGCTTAAACAGCCGCAATTTTCCCCGATGACCGTCGGCGAACAGGTCGTAACTATTTTCACCGGCTCAACGGGACTTCTCGACGATATCCCCGTCAACAGGGTCAATGAATTCGGTGTTCCGCTTATCCAGTGGATTACAAAAGAGTATCCGGCTTACATAACCGAAATTAATACAACCGGCCAATTAAGCGATGAGCTGGCGGCAATGCTCACCGCCGCTATCAAGAAATTCAAGGAAACACGCAAGTAAAGATACGTTGAAAAATGGCTGCCATAAGACAAATACTTCAGAGAAAAAAAACGGCGCAGAATATCTGCCGCATCACTAGGACGATGGAGATGATCTCCACCGCCAAGTTCAAGCTGTATAATCGCCTGTGGCAGGCAGAGAGCGATTATCACAACGCCTTGGCCAGGGCTGGTTATCTTATGGCTACCGGTGAGGCCGCACTGACGCATCCGTTGTTAAGTGAAAGGTCAGGCCCAAGACGTGCAGTCCTTGCCGTCGGTTCTACAAGGGGTCTGTGCGGCTCTTATAATTCCGAAGTTTTTAAACTTCTCGCTGTTCATCTCAAAATGGCCCAGGCAGCAGGAAAACAACTTGATATTTACCTGCCTGAAAGCCGGCTGTTAAACTCTCTTAGTCACTATGGTGTTACTCCCAAAAAAGTTTATACCTCCCTCGATGAGATGCCCACTTATTTTCAAATAGAGGAAATCGCCGATGATTTTATCGAACAGTACATCAAGGGTGACCTCGAAGAGTTCTCGATGGTGTATATGCATTACCATTCCGCCTCAAGCCAGCAGGCGCAGTCGCTGACTATTATGCCCCTTACGGATTTGATTGCACAGTTAGCGACGAGGTCCACTCCTATATGGCCATGGAAGCTGTCCTTCGATGATTTCTATTTTTCACCGCCGATATATAAAAGCGTCGAAGAGCTTGCCAAAATGATTGTGTCCGCATGGATATCGGCGTGCTTTATGGACGCCGCCCTGAGCGAGCATTTCGCGAGAATGGTCGCTATGAGAAACGCGACCGATAACGCCAACCAGATGATTAAAGATTTAACCACGGAGTATAACCGTGCGAGACAAACGCAGATAACCGGAGAATTACTCGATATTATTGGCGGCACAGGAGATCTGGCGTGAATAAAGGAAAGATAATTCAGGTAATAGGCAGTGTCTTTGACGCTAAATTTGAACCGGAACAAATACCAGCTGTTTACAACGCGGTGGTGATACCCGGCGATTTCGGCAAAGGACGCACCAAGCTCTACGGCGAGGTACAGCAGCATCTGGGCGGCGGCCGGGTTCGTGCTATATCGCTCGGCAGCACGATGGGCCTAAAACGCGGTATGGAAATCATTGATACGGGTTTGCCCCTGATGGTCCCCGTGGGCAAAGAAACGCTCGGCAGGGTCTTTAACCTGCTCGGTGAACCAATTGACCAGCGAGGCCCCATACAGGTCACAATGACAAAGCCGATTCACAGGGACCCGCCAAAGCTAATTGACCTCTCCGCCAAAACGGAAATGTTCGAAACTGGCATCAAGGTCATCGATTTGCTGTGCCCGTTTGTCCGCGGCGGCAAAACCGGCCTCTTCGGCGGCGCAGGTGTTGGCAAGACCGTCATCATTCAAGAACTCATCGCCAGAATTGCCACAAAACACGGTGGGTACTCTGTCTTCGCGGGTGTCGGCGAAAGAACAAGAGAGGGAAACGACCTCTGGCTCGAAATGCAGCACACCAAAATCGGTAGCTCCGAGGATACCGTTCTCAATCATACCTGTTTGGTTTTCGGCCAGATGAACGAGCCGCCCGGGGCGAGATTGAGAGTTGCCCTCACCGCGATGACTATGGCGGAATATTTCTGTGAAAGCGGCGTCGGCGATACGCTTTTGTTCATCGATAACATATTCAGGTTCTCACAGGCCGGCTCAGAAGTATCGGCGCTTCTTGGCCGTATCCCGTCTGCCGTCGGTTATCAGCCGACCCTGGCGACCGAAATGGGACAGTTGCAGGAACGCATTGCCTCCACGAAGACCGGCTCGATAACTTCGGTGCAGGCGATTTATGTCCCCGCCGACGACCTCACCGACCCGGCCCCGGCTACCGCGTTTACGCACCTCGATTCCTTTGTCGTGCTCAACCGGGCAATCACCCAGAAGGGTATTTATCCTGCCGTTGACCCGCTCGAAAGCACATCGCGTCTGCTCGACCCCAATATTGTCGGCAAAGAGCATTATGAAACCGCCCAGATGGTCCTCGAATTTCTCCAGAGGTATAACGACCTTAAGGATATTATCGCGATTCTCGGCGTCGATGAACTGAGCAAACAGGACCAGACAATCGTCGCAAGGGCCAGAAAACTCGAAAGGTTCTTTTCTCAGCCGTTCTTCGTTTCAAGACAGTTCACCGGTCTCGAAGGCAAATACGTCGAACTCGCAGCTACTATAGGAAGCTGCAAACAGATATGCGATGGCAAATGGGACAAGCTGACGGAAGAAGCGTTTATGTATGTCGGCTCAATCGAAGACGCCGAACAAAAAGCGGCGACACTTTCCAAAGGAAAATAATATCGGCCTGCTTTGAATATGGATAATACTTTTCAATGCGTTGTAGTTGCTCCGCCGGGCAAGATAATCGATTGCAAAGCCACGTCGATTGTATTCCCCGCCCACGACGGAATGGTCGGTGTCCTTTGCGACCATATGCCGATGTTCTGCGAGCTTGGCCTGGGGATGATGGAAGTCGAATACGTCTCCGAAAATGCTGACAAGCCCCAACTTAACAAGGCCTTTGTGGTTATCGACAAGGGCTTCGCCCTCATAGGTGAAAATCTCGCGACCATTGTCTCAAACGACGCGGTCTCCTCAATCGACGTCAAAAAGGAAAAAATCGAGCATATGATTGAACGAATCGAAAAAAAGTTATCAACCGCTGCTTATCCCCCGGACCAGCGGGAGCACGAAACACAAAAAGTCGCCCTGCTCAAAACCCTGCTCGATTTTGCTGATAAGAGTCCCGCATAATGTCCATGCAGGAAAACCAGTCGGAAAACAACAAATGGAAGGCCCTTATGAAATGGTCGGGGCTTGGCGTCGAGTTTGCCGGCGTCATTTTCCTGTTCTGCTTCTTTGGTTATAAACTTGACGAGCATTTTCAAACCAGCCCATGGCTTCTTCTTGCAGGCTTCTTCCTCGGTTTTATCGGGATGTTATACATTATAATCAAAGATACTCGTAACCTCTGGCGGGATTAAAATGAGCACACCGAACGATATACGTCCTCAAGGCACTCGTCGCAAATTCACTGCTATGATTGCCGTTTGTTTTATGGGGACGTTTAACGATAATTTTTATCGTCAGGGCGCGATGCTGCTGGCGGTAGCGGGGGGGCTTGTCTATCTGCAAAGTTATATTATGTTCCTGTTTACGCTGCCATTTATTGTTTTTGCGGCGTATGCTGGTTTTCTGGCGGACCGTTTCTCAAAACGCTCGGTAATCATTACCTCAAAACTGATTTCGCTCGCCGCATTTGTCGCCGGGGCCGTTGGCCTTTACATAATGAGTTGGCCGATTATCTTTATGACGATATTTATAATCGGCGTGCAGGCGGCTATTTTCAGCCCGGCGGTCAACGGCTCAATCCCGGAGCTTTATACTGCCGACTATGTAGTCGCGGCCAATGGGATAATCATTGCGGCTATGAACACTGCGATATTGCTGGGTATCGCGGCAGTTGGTTTTGTTCTCGACGCCAGGGGCACAACGTCTGATGTCCCTGTCGGTTTGTATCTTGCGGCAGGTATTGGGATAATCACCGCACTGGTTATACTTGTCCTGTCCCTTTTGGTCCCGAAGTTTCCCGCTGCCTCGCCAAAGGCGAAATTTCCCTGGGCCGGGCCTGTGGAATCCGTCATTATACTTGCCGGAACCGCCGGCGACCCGCTGCTCGCCAATTCGATTTTCGCCAAGGCGTTTTTCTGGTTCGCAGGGGCGCTGCAAATCCTTATTATCACTCCCCTGGGCCTGAATCAGTTCGGCCTTAGCAAGACAATGACCAGCATCCTGATTGTCATTGAGCTTGTGGGAGTTGGCATTGGCAGTTTGCTTGCTCCTCTGATTGCAAAAGGAGCCAGGTGGTATCGGGTGCTGGCCCCTGCGGGGATAATAATGTCAATTTCAATGTTCGTAATTGCCGCGGTTCCATATCTGCCGTTGATTACTCAAAAGGCGGTCGTTATATTGGCCTTGGCTATGATGGGCGTCGCGGGCGGCATATTTTCTATTCCGGTTACCAGTTTCGTTCAAATCAGGCCCGCCCCCCAGATGAAAGGCAGGATGATTGCCTCGTCGAATCTCGCCGATTTTACGGGTATCCTGCTGGCAAGCGGTGTTTTTTACGTTTTTGATAAATTACGCCTGATGCCCAGTAGTTGTTTTGCGATTGAAGCGATAATGACAATGGCGATGGCCGGCTGGTTGTTAATATCGCTGCGCGGGAGAACCGAAAATGCTTGATTTCATTGTGCTGACAATATGTAAGCTTGTGTTGTCCCTGCGTTATCGAATCCGGCTTATCGACCTCGACAAAATATCCGCCAAAGGCAAAACCGGTATCGTCTTTCTTCCCAATCATCCTGCGCTCATCGACCCGATTATTATGTTCACTTATCTCCACGGCAAATTCACCCCCAAAGGATTCGGCGACCAGGACCAGGTCAACCGTCCCCTCATACGTTTCTTCGCCCGCCGCTGGGGCATACGGACTATCCCAAGCATCGCGACCTACGGCCCGTCGGCCAAAGCCGAGATTGAAAAGGTGCTGGATGAGACAATCGAAGGGCTTAAACATGGGGACAATCTTTTGTTGTGGCCCGCTGGAAGGGTATATCACGGCTACAAAGAATCGCTCGGCGCAAACAGCTCCGTCGAACGGATTTTAAAAAATTTCCCCGAAGCCCGTGTTGTCCTTGTTCGCACCCGTGGCCTGTGGGGCAGCCGATTTGGCTGGGCAACCGGCAAAGAGCCGCTCGTCGTCCCCGTCCTGTTAAAAGGCGCACTTCAACTGCTCGCCAGTTTCATCTTCTTCGCGCCTCGCCGGAAAGTTACCATCGAATTTAGCGAGCCGACCGATTTACCCCGCGATGCAGACCGCAATAAATTCAATCGTTTCCTCGAGGATTTTTACAACGTCGATGCTCCGCCCAATACCTATGTTCCTTACACCATCTGGGAAAAAGGCGGCACAAAGACCCTTCCTGAGCCGGAAATCGCCGCGTTGCAGTCCGATTACTCATCTATCCCGGATTCTACCCGGCAAATTGTTATCAAACAACTGTCCCAGCTTTCCGGCGTCTCGAACCTCAAAGAAACCGACCGCCTTGCCGCCGACCTCGGAATGGACAGTTTGGCGCGCACCGATTTGCTCCTGTGGCTCGAAAAAGAATTTGGCTTCCGGCAGGCCGACGCCGACGCTATGCAGACCGTTGGCGATGTAATGCTCGCCGCCTGCGGACGATTTGTTTATGTGGCGACAGCTCCCCTCAAGCCGGTCCCGTCCGGCTGGTTTAGCCACAAAATCAATAGCCGTATCTCATTGTCCGCCGGCGATTCTGTTACCGAAATCTTCCTCAGTCAGGCCGCACGTCAGCCGGGGCGAGTCGTCATCGCCGACCAGATAGCCGGCGCAAAATCATACCGTGACATTATCACCGCCTGCCTTGCCTTTCGACCGCTAATCAAACAACTCGAAGGCGACCACGTTGGCATAATGCTCCCCGCCTCCGTTACCTCATGTTTAGTTTATCTGGCGACGCTGTTTGCCGAAAAAGTCCCCGTTATGGTCAACTGGACCGCCGGCCCCAGAAACATCCTCGCTTCACTTGATTCTGTTGGCGTCAAACACGTTCTTACAAGCAAAGCGCTCGTTGACAGGATTACTTTGCAGGGTATTGACCTCTCATCTGTTTCCCAACGGTTCTGTTTTCTCGAGCAGTTCCGCGAAAAAATCTCCCTCACGTCTAAACTTACCGCCTGGCTTACCGCACATTTATCCTGGGCCTCTCTGCGCAATGCGAAAGTTCCCCAAACCGCCGTCATCCTTTTCACCAGCGGCTCGGAAACACTCCCCAAGGTCGTCCCGCTTTCGCACTCCAACTTACTTGCCAACATACGCGAGGTGCTTGAAGCAGTTAAAATTTACGAAACTGACCGTCTTATCGGCTTCCTGCCTCCATTCCACTCGTTTGGCATTAACGTAACTATGCTGCTGCCCATGCTCGCCGGCGCTCAGGCCGTCTATTCCCCCAACCCCACCGAAGCCGATACGCTCGCCAAAATCATCGATGCTTATGATGTTACCGTGCTCGCCGGAACCCCAACATTTGTCGGCGGCATCGTCCGCGTCGCTACCGAAAAACAACTCGACTCCCTGCGTTTCGCCGTAACCGGCGCGGAAAAATGTAACCAGCAGGTTTATGATATGATGGCCGCCAAATGCAAAAAGGCCGTCATTCTTGAGGGCTATGGCGTTACAGAGTGTTCGCCCATCATATCCATCAACGATGAAAACGACCCCAAACCCTCCTCCATCGGCAAACTTCTCCCGTCTCTGGAATGTCTCCTGCTTCATCCCGAGACATTAACCCCGTTAGATGCCGCTTCGCTATCTCACGGGGTAAAGCCGCTTCCTCTTCCCGCAACCGGCGTCCTCCTCGTCCGCGGCCCAAGCGTTTTCTCAGGCTATCTCAATTACTCAGGTAATTCCCCATTTGTCGAAATCGAAGGCAAGCAATACTACAACACCGGCGATATTGTCGGCATCGACAAGGATGGCCTTCTTACCTTCCAGGGCCGGCTCAAAAGATTTGCCAAACTCGGCGGCGAAATGATTTCTCTGCCCGCTATCGAATCAATTCTTGAAGCTGGTTACCCATCGGAAGGGGATAAAGGCCCCACTCTTGCGGTTGAAGCAACCGAGGCCGAACAGCCGGAGCTTGTCTTATTTACCTCCCGCAATATTGAACGCGAAGAAGCCAACCAAAAAATTCGCGCCGCAGGCCTCTCAGGTCTTCACAGTATCCGCCGGGTTATCAAACTCGACCAGATTCCCTTATTGGGCACAGGTAAGACGGACTACAGAGCGCTCAAAGAAATGCTGAAAACTTAAACCATTTAACCGCTGAGCACGCGAAGACCGCAGAGAATTCATTTTTTAGACGCTGATTGCGCAAATTTCGCAGGGTTATGGGCTGACAACTTTTTATTTTCCTCTTTGCTGAATCCAATCGGTTAAGTCCCTGCCTTCGAGTTTCCGTATCATATTGCCGTCACGAATATAAACATCTTTACCTAAATGGATTATTTGATTTTTGTTTATTGGTTCGACATCGACTTTGCATACGGTTTCGTTTGAGTGTTTTTCAAAGTTAATATCTACTCTGCCCGATGGAAATGGAGTAAAATTGTTCTTAATCAAGTCTCGCAACTTTAGCTGAAATCCGTCCTCATTTTTCCTTTGAACATAGGGCAAATCTCGTTCAATTCCTGTTATCTCGCCATTATCTCTAACACCAATTAGCAATGTTCCGCCATCAGTGTTTAAAAAAGCAGCAATTGTCTTAAGACATTCTTTATTCAGGTTCGTATCTTGTTTACTCTCCCGCACAGAATATTCCAGCGTTTCCTTGAATTCGACTGTGTGACCTTCACCTTGTGTGATAATCTGCGATATTGTCTGCTTGTTTTTTTGCTTTGTACTGTCTGGGTCGGTCCCGCCTATCTGACTTTCTTGTCTCATAATACGAGCAATATTCAGAAGGCTTTTGGCAAGTTCCTCGGCATAACCGTCAATTAGAATGGAGGCGATTATTAAGTTATCATTACTGCAATTAAGAGAAGATTGAAAAATGGGGTCAATCTTACTATGAATCTCTTTTCGCTGTTCATCAAGAGCTTTCCCTATTTCAGGTTTGCGCCATTTTAGCCGCTCAATCATTTGATTGAGCTCATCTTTACCTATGATACTAATAAGCTTAATTTGCCGCGTCAAAAACTTGTAATAGTTCTCCTGATATGGCTTCTTAACATAATCATTCTGAAATTGTTCTTCTTCCTTTATACCTTTGAACTCAGATTCCGCGGCCCACCGCTCTATTTCTTCCGCAAGTTCCTCCATTATCCGTATTTCATCGTGCAATGTTTCGGGCCTCATGGCCTTAACCTTATCTAAACTTGCAAGGTCGGCTCTAACATCATTCAGAGCATGTATAATCCAATCGCGTGTTTTCCACCCCCAAGGATGATATATGGGCCAGTATTCCCAGCTTAACTTTTGAATCCATTTGTCACTTAAATCCCAGCTACCGTTATAAGCCTTATAGGAGATATTAGGTTTTTCTGGTAACTCTTTGTCGTTAATAGCGGTGAGCAAGGCATAGTAGGATGTAATTTTATCATCATCACTGGCCCTTGTCACTTCATTCTCCCAACGGTGATATTCATGTGTCATCCTTGGGGTTGGATTAATTATCAAATCGTAAAAGTTTAAAGACCGTATCAAATAAAACCAAAGGTCTGCCGTCTTAGGAGGAGATATGCAGAAACCGTCTATCCATACGTAGTTTTCGTAACCTTCCGGAAGTGTTCCATACAATTCGTCGGCAATAAGCGGTATATTATTTAACTTCTCATTCCATTTCTTCCCACATATTTTCTTCTCCAAATTCTTTAACTCCGCTTGTAATTTGGAGTCGGCTATGGAACCTTTCTTAAGTTGCTCCACTTCCTTATGATGCTCCTCATTTTTTTCACAAAAGATTCTCACTTGTTCACGAAAACGTGTCATAGTTTCAGAGCTACGAACAAGCTCACAAATCTCATTTGCAACTTTAAGTAAAAAATCACTATATTCTCGTTCAAAGTGCTTTTCAGTTAAGTCCGTCATATTTCACCCGCCTTTCTTCGGGTTAATACAGCATACTATCAATCAGGATAATTGACAACCAATTCAGGTGAAGACGAAACGTAATTTCCCTTGATTATCACCGGCAAAAGGGTATAATGTTATTCGCCTTTGCAGGGTGGGGCAAAAGGCAAAGAAGAAGTAAGGAGAAGAGTATGAAAGAGCAAACACATTTATGGTCTATTATAGTATGCGCGATTACGATACTTTTCTATTCGACTTATGCATTTGCAGGAACATGGGAAACTGTCAATCCAATGGGATCCACATATACTTTACTGTATGGTATTAACGGTTCCAAAATTGTTGGCTATTTAGGTTCTGGTCAAAGTGTTATATATGATGGAACAAGCTGGTCATATTTCCCCAAAAGGCCCGGAGCTCAATATACGACTCCAACTTGTATAAGCGGCAATGTTATAGCGGGTGGGTATGCACTTCCTGGGTCATATACAACACACGGTTTTACGTATGATGGTTCAACATGGAAAAATTACGATGTTCCATGGGGATCTATAAGTACAGGTATTCACGGCATTGATGGAGGAAATCTCATAGGACAATATCTGGACTCCGGAAGTATTGCCCATGGATTTTTATACAATGGAACGAACTGGACTTCACTTAACTATCCGGGATCAATGTCTACAACCCTAAACGGAATAAGCGGAAATAATATCGTTGGTAATTGGGGACCAGGCAGTGGTCCTGTATTCGGTTTCGTTTATAATTATAACACAATGACCTGGACACCCTTAAATTTCCCTGAAGCAATGAGTACAATATTAACCAGTATCGATGGCGTCAACATTGTAGGGACTTACCAGGATAGAGATTTTGTTATCCATGGCTTTTTATATGATGGTAAAAACTGGTCAACGCTCGACTTTCCGGGAGCGAGCCGCACGGACATAACAGGTATTAGCGGAAACACTATTGTGGGTTCTTATGAAGCTGGAGGTTATCCTCAAGGTTTTATTTACACCATTCCCGAACCCGCCACGCTTTTACTTCTTGGTCTCGGTGCGGCGATAATAAGAAAATTCAAAAACTGAGGCGTCTTTGCTTAGTTTTATACAACATCTTCGGCCAATAATTTAATCGACGTCAAATCATCATCCATATTTTTACCTTTTGCATTTTGCTTTTTGATTTGAAAAACTACCCGCTGTCCGCTACCTTATGTCAATCTGGGCAACTTGCCCTTCCACTCCCACACACAAAAACGAGGGGCAAGTAGGGGCAAGTATCATTTTCAGTGCAAAAATGAGGGTCGTTTTTTGACGCAATCCGTAATAATTTCTTATGGCTTCAAATCGACAATCGGCAATCGAAAATCGAAAATCTTACCCACAAACTTTCATCGCACTATCAATCTGTACTTCCTCATTTCTTTCCTCAACTTCCCGGCATCTCCTACTAATCTATCCAACTCCGCCCAGAATCCCTTGCCGTGGTTCTTATGCTTAGTATGCACTAACTCATGCAGAAGAACATAATCCTGCAACTGCTCCGGCAGCGTAACCAGATTTATATTCAAATTGATATTGTTCCTGCCTGAGCAACTGCCCCATTTTGTTTTCTGACGACGAAAGACCGCCCGATTGTAGGAGAAATTATACTTTTCGGAAAAGTAGTTGAGACGATTGAACAGGTAAGCCCGTGCTTTTTCAAGGTCAATATTTTTTAGATCAGGAATCTCGTGGAGATTGGCATTCTGGTCTATTTTTCGCAGGTGTTTTTGAATCCAGGAAGTTTTTGAAAGCAGGAATTTCTTTGCCTGGTGCAGATTGCCCCTTCTCGGCACAGTAACCCTGATGGTTTTATCCTGCTTGATAGTAATACGCAGGTGTTTGGCCCTTGGTGATTGAAAGAAATGGACGCAGCCGACCGGCGGTATTTCAATGGCAGTTGTTTGCATAGTATCTAGTATTTAGTATCTAGTATCTAGGATGTAAATTTCTTAAATTCTTCGATAAGCTGCTTCGTCCATTTGCCGGGCTTGCCGTCACCTGTTACCTTGCCGTCAAATTTTACAACGGGGATTACGTCCTTTGTTGTTACGGCTAAGAAAAGTTCTTCCGCGCCTGCGGCCTCTTTGGGTGTCATTGATTTTTCGACAATTCCCAGCCCGATGTTCTTCGCTGCCAGCTCAACATATTTGCGTGTTACCGAGGGCAGAATATTGGCCTTGAGAGGTGATGTGCGCAGCTTCCCGCCAACGATTCCGAAAAATGCCGAGGACGACCCCTCTGTAATCCGCCCGTCATCATCCACGAATACCGCTTCCCAGCATCCCTTTTTGTCCGCGTCGCCTTTTGCGAGGACGTTGGGCAACAGGTTCAACGACTTTATATCGCACCGCTTCCAGCGGATATCGGGATACGTCGATACCGTAACGCCCTCGTTTTTCAGCTTGGGGCTATCCTTAAGCTCCGAAATCGTCAAAAAGAAATTCGGCTTCAAATCCGCAGAGGGCAAATGGTCTCTCGGCCCTGAGCCGCGAGTTATATGAAAATATATCTTGGCGTTGGCTATACTCGCCTTCTCAAACGCCTTTAGCACCTTCGAGCGGATTTCGCCAACGTCAACGCCGGCTATCTCAATCGCCTTCAAGCTATTGGCGAAACGTTCGAAATGGTCGTCTATCGCGAATATCTTGCCGTTATAGCTCCGTAGCACCTCGTAAACCCCGTCGCCGAAGAACATCCCCCGGTCAAGGTGCTCGCTGCCTACCTCCTCAATACCCATCATTCTGTCGCCTATCATCGCTATCTGCATTTAATGATTCCTTAAAAAACCAAAGGTTCATTCCTTGATTTGCACAAAAATATCCGATATTTCCCTTTACTGCAATACCGCAGTTGCTATAATACTTGGCTTTTACGGTTAGTTTAATTTGAACGTCGGAGTGCTTGAAATGTACGCAGTAATCGAACAAGGCGGTAAACAATATAAAGTCGAAAAGGGCGAGTCGCTCGATATCGAGCTGACGGAAGTTGCCCCGGACGCGAAACACATCGAACTTGACAAGGTCCTGCTCATCAGCGATGGCTCGGACATCAGGATTGGCACCCCATACCTCAAGGGCGCAAAGGTCATCGCGTCATTCAAAACCTCGGCTCAGGAAGCGGTAGTTAAGGGCGAGAAGATTCAGTCGCAGTACACTCGCAGGCGAAAAAACTACAACAAGAAAACCGGCCATCGCCAGAAATACCTCCGCGTTACTATCGACAGAATCGGGTCCTAAACAATCCATAACCCCCCGGCTTTTTTATGTCGGGGGTTACCTGCCCTGAGCAACGTCGAAGGGTTTTTTGCGCCTCGTAGCGAAGCGGAGACCCCCAGCGTCTTGATTCGATTTCGAATCAGCAGGGGGCGAATTTATTCAGGGTTATTTTTCCTTCCGAAGTATATTTCCATTCCGCATTTTACGCAGCGGAAGTTTACTTCGTATTCCCTGTCATCCTCGTCAACAAGGATTAACGGTTCGTTCTTCGTTCTACCTTCGCAAAGTCCCAGTTCCTGTCGCAAGCAGTATTTCGTCGTCATTACCACCTGTCCCGACAAGTCCAGCCCCGACTCCGCCGCCGGCTCTATTGTCTCAACACCGTGGCGATGATAAAACTCCTCCGCTTTTTTGTTGAGAACGTTACCTCTGAAGTTCAGTTCCTTCTGCGGGTAGGGCACGTCATTTTTCAGGATATGTCCCGCTGCGCGAGGCCGATTTGTTTTTCTTGCCTCAAGCATCTTCTCCGCCAGCTCACGTTTCGCGGCGTTCAATCGCGATACGGGCAGAAAATAAACATCCTGTGTCCCTACTCGTACTTCCGAACATTCGAAAATAGTATTTCCGAGTTTAGATAACTGCGTAACGATGGTTTGTTTTGCCTGCTCCTTTTTCAACGCCGGCTGCTTATCTCCTTTGATTTCGACTGTTGCGTCGTTACCATCTTCATCAACCCCGCTTAAAATCAAACTGTCAGCCGATTCTCGCATAACCATCATTAACCCGATTTTGCGTTCCGCCGGTTGTCCCGTAAGTTTGCGGTAAAACTCGTAATCGTAATTGCGGTAAATCTTCTGCCCCTTGCTTATATCCTGCATCTTTTGCGGGTAAATTTTATTGTCCTCAATCCGATTGATAACAGTCCCCGACAAATTCTTTTGTCTGTCGAAAAAGCAAAGGCCGTCTGCGTTATGTAGTTCCTGCTCGCTATCTATAACGAAGTAATCTCTGTGCGTTTGCGTTACCGTGCCCACAAATTCGCCCATCGATTTCGGCGTATAAATCGAACCAAGATTTTCTTTTTTGCCTGTGATACCGTAATCAGAAAATCCGCGATTAAACGTCTTCTCCGGATTTGGCTCAAAGTCGATTTTTGTTGTCCCTGATGATACCCGTTTGAGGTTCTTTTTCGCTATGATTTCGTCCAATCGCCTGCGATAAAAACTCACGGTATTCGCTACGTATGCCGCATCCTTCAATCGTCCCTCAATTTTGAATGCATCAACCCCCGCGTCAATCAGCTCTTCTAAATGCTCGGAGAGATTCAAATCCTTCACTGATAATAAGTGTCTGTCTTTGGCGATTATTTTCCCCTGTTGGTCTTTGACGCTGTAAAGTCGCCTGCATGGTTGTGCGCATTGTCCCCGGTTGCCGCTTCGCCCGCCGATTGCGTAGCTCATATAACACTGTCCGCTTGTCCCGACGCATAGTGCCCCGTGTATGAAACACTCAAGCTCGATTGTCGTCGCCTCGCGGATTTGCCTGATTTGTTCGAGCGTCAGTTCCCTCGCCAATATCGCCCGCGAAAAACCGACGTCCTGAAGAAATCGAACCTTTTCAGGCGTATCGTTATTCATTTGTGTGCTCGCGATTATCGGCAGGGGAGGCAGGTCTAATTCCAGTAGCCCAGTGTCCTGGATAATCAGGCCATCGATTCCGATTTTGTAAAGCTGGCCAATCATCATCTCCGCCGGCGCAAGCTCATCATCCTTCAAAAGCGTATTCAGCGTAACATAGACCTTCGCGTAATACTGGTGCGCGAAATCCACGACCTGCTTTATTGATTCTACGGTGTTGTATGCTGCTTCGCGTGCTCCAAAGCGTTGTGCCGCCATATAGACCGCATCCGCCCCGCATTGTATTGCTGTTATTGCTGTTGCCGCGTCCTTCGCCGGCGCCAATAATTCGATTCTTCTTGTCATCGTTTTGGATTGTGTTGAAGCGCAGCCTTGGGACAATTACATACTGCTCGTATGGGAGTTTATCTGTTCTTCAGCTCTTTTGCGCCACTGCTGGGGCCCGTTATGCAGAAAATACTCGAACGACTCATCACCCGCAAGTTGACCCAATATTGCTTTACGCTCCGTTGCGTCTGCTAATTTTTCGATTGCGAATCCTCGAATCGCCACAAGTGAATCTAAAAATTCCCCGTGCTTTTCGGTAAAAATATTTTCGAGTTTCTTTCGCAGATGTCCCGCGTAAGCAGGGCTCTTTCCGTCTGTCCCTATCGCAATTTGTAAATCCCCTCGCTGCACCAGGGCAGGCACATAAAAATCGCAAAGACCCGGCGAATCGACCACGTTGCACAATATCTCCAATTGCTGGCAATCCCTGTAAATCTGCTTATTTAACGCCTCATCATTCGTTGCCGCTATGACAAGCGTGGCTCCTCCCACTATGTAATCTTTTGAGTATTTACTCTCTATCAATTCTGCTTTGGTTCCTGCGCATACCTTGCGAAGCGTCTCGTCGAGACGCGGGGCTACTACGACTAAGCGCACGCCTGTGCCGAGAATCGTCTCCGCCTTTCTCGTCGCAACGCTGCCGCCGCCGATGATAACGACCCGCCTGCCGTTCAAATCCAGGAATATCGGATATTTCGCCATTTTTTTACTCTTCTGCCTTCTAACTTCTTACTTCTGCCTTCTTTAGCTGTATTATACCGCGCATACTTCCTAATTGAAATAATTGCTAACTTACATTAAACTCCTTCGATTATGGCTGTAAAACTAATCAGACCGCCGTTGACGGATGCTTTTATCCGCTCGCTCAAAGCGGGCGACGAAGTCATCATTGCGGGCACAATCTACACCGCCCGTGATATGGCACATAAACGTCTTTGTGAGGCGATTAACAAAGGGCTATCGCTGCCTTTTGATATCAAAGGCGCTCTCATCTATTTCTGCGGCCCGACTCCCGCTCCTCCCGGCAAAGTTATCGGCGCCGCAGGTCCTACAACATCCTCAAGGATGGATGCCTTCAGCCCCGCGCTTATCGCCGCGGGCCTCAAGGCGATGCTCGGCAAGGGCTATCGTAACGAGGCCGTCCGCGATGCCCTCAAGCAGCATTGCGCCGTTCACCTTTCCACTATAGGCGGGGCAGGGGCCTTGCTCGCTAAACACATTACCTCCGCCGAAATTATCGCCTACGAAGAACTCGGCACAGAGGCAATCAGACGGCTCGAAGTCGTCGATTTCCCCGCCATCGTCGCGTATGACTCTTACGGAAATTCCGTTTATAAATGAATAATACCGACGTATATGTGTATGGTATGACCGTGCTTTCAACGATTCACCAGTTGAAGGCGAAATTCCCCTCAGCGGACGGCTATCAGGAAATCATCCGCACCTTTGTAATGCCCGGCGGCGAGGCGGCCAATTGTGCTATCGTGTTAACTAATCTTGGTTTCTCCGTAACGCTCGATGGCCCCTTCCTCGGTGATTCTACCGCTGAACCACTCCGCGCATATCTGCAAAAACGAAATGTTGATTGCTCGTTGCTGCATCATCAGCCCGGCTTCCCCGGCTGGCGAGATATCGTCTTCTGCGATGGCGATACCCGCACCGTCTTCGGCTGGTTTGTCGATTATCTCTTCGGCGGACACAAATTCTGGAACAAACCCAATGAACAAGCAATCAAATCCGCTAAATGCGTTGCCCTCGATCCATTCTTTGGCTCCGAGTCCGAAGAAGTTGCTATGTTATGCCTCAAGCATCATAAAAACTATGTAACCATCGACAGCCGTTTCGATACCGTTATCACCAAAGGCGCAAGGGCAATCATCTGCTCTAAGGAATTTCTCGACCGCGAATACCCGGGCGTCGAACCTCAGGCGTTATTAAAACAATACCAGTCAACCTGCGCCGGCCTGATTATTTTCACCTTCGGCAGTCGCCCCGTTTTATTCACTTCTGCCGGAAAAGCAATCGAGACGTTTCAGCCATACGCAATCACCGTTGTTGATACTTTGGCCGCAGGCGACACATTCCGCGCGGGCGTCGTCTATGGCATATTGAAGGGCTGGTCCGATTTGGAGGTCGTCCGTTTCGCCTCCGCCACCGCCGCCGTTTCCTGCACGCGTTTCCCGTCCGTATATGAACCGCCTACACTCGCGGAAATTACGGATTTGATAAATTCTCGCCCTGATTGATTTTTTGCTCTGAAGGAGTCATCGTTTTATGACAGAAGTTAATAAAATCGCTCGGTTTGTTGATCTAAAGGCCTGCGAAAGCATATTTTCCGAACATAGCACGTTTGTCCTGCGGTCGCCCATATACTACCAACGGATGTATGAGACAAGCGGCGGTTCCGGAGGTGACAAGAAGGAAGGCCGCCCGGATACGGCCAAAGGAACTGCTGAATTTGAACGTTGGGTAGTTAGTTGTTGGACTATAATAGAGGGAAACGAGCCGACGGACAAAGAATGGGGCATATTCAAAGAGGACAAACGAAATATTGTGGCAATAGTAAGCACTCCCAGCAAGGTCTGCGAGTTTTTGAATAGAGTCCTTAGGACGGGCCAAGACAGTGGGCTTCCTTTTTATCCAGTGGAGCATCGGGGAGGAACATATGATAAGGTAGATGTTGGCTTCAATAACATTTTCTCTGTTGTGCCATTTATGAAAGATGAGCAGTTCGCGGAACAGAACGAGTACCGTTTTGCCCTTAAGGATGGGTGTGATTTTCATATCGACAGTTTCATCTTTTGCGGTGGTATTGACTATATGGAAAAGTGTTATGTTAATCCTGAAATGCACAAAGAGGTCTTGGCGAAATTGCTTTCAAGCGTTGATAATGCGATAGCAGGGTATGGGGACTTTACAGGTAAGAAGTTGGGAGATGTTATTGCTAATGATAATATTTTCTTTAGAAAGATTTTTGGGGAGAATGTTTAGTAAACTGTGCTTTTCCAAATTAACTTGTGTCTAATTTATTTTATTCTCTGTGTCCTCTGTGCTCTCTGTGGCTTAAAAAAACTCTGTGGCAAACAACTTGTTTTTCACTCCTAACTCATTTATAATCAAACTCGTCCAAAATTATAAAACGAAGGAGATTATCATTTGAAAGTAGCATTACTTGGTTTGATGCAGTCGGGCAAGAGCATGTTATTTTCCGCAATCAGCGGCAAGGCGATGCTGCCCGCCGGAACTACGAACATCGAGCAGGCCGTGGTCGCCTCGCCCGATGAAAGAATCGTCTGGCTCACCGGCCATTACAAACCGAAGAAAACCGTTTACGCGACAATCGAATGTCTCGACGTCCCAGGCCTCAACTTTTCCGACGACCATGGCAGGGCGGCCGCAAGACGCCTCATCGACCAGATTCGCACCGTCGATATGATTGCACTCGTTATCGGCGCGTATGACAGCTCCGCCAACCCCGCCAAAGACCTCATCGACCTCCGCACCGAGTTATTGTTGACCGACCTTGCCTTGGTAACGACGCGAATCGAAAAACTCGAAAAGGATGCCCACAAGCCCTCAAAAACCCAGGCGCATGACAAGGCCGAGCTTGAGCTTCACAAAAAGCTTCAGGCCGCGATTGAATCCGAAAAGCCCATCCGCTCAGTAATCACAAGTGACGCCGAACTGGAAATGGTAAGGGCGCTTGGTTTTCTCACCCTCAAGCCGATGGTCGTCGCCGTAAATGTAGGCGAAGGTGCACAGGAACAGAAACTGGAAATCCCCGGCGATACCTCAACGCCCATAATCAGCGTTTGTGCGAAGCTTGAATATGAATTGTCGCAGTTAGACGCCGAGAGTAAACAGCAATTTATGGCTGATTTGGGCATCACCGAATCAGCAGCGGGCAAGTTCGTCCACGCCTGTTTCAAAACGCTTGGTCTGATTAGCTTCCTCACCGTCGGCCCCGACGAGGTCCGCGCCTGGCCCATTAAGCAGGGCACAACTGCACACGACGCCGCCGGCAAGGTCCACTCCGATATCAAACGCGGCTTCATTCGCGCCGAAACCTTCGCTTACAGTGACATAAAACAATTAGGCGACGAAAAAGCAGTCAAAGCCGCGGGTAAATTCCGCCTCGAGGGCAAGGAATACGTCGTCTGTGACGGCGACATCATCAACTTCCGCTTTAATGTTTGATGACTATGAAAAAGCTGGCGGCAAACATCGCGATAGTTGTTGCCGTATGCGTTATCGTTCTTGCGGCACACTGGCCGGTGCTGTCGGCAAAGGCCTTATCGTTCGATGACGCAGAATACGTTATAAAAAATGTACTGGTTCAGAATCCCAGCTGGGCGTCAACAAAACGCTTTTTTACGGAAGTATTTGTCCCCTCATCGGTAAAGGGGTACTATCAGCCCCTTACGATGGTCTCACTGATGCTCGATTACGCTGTCGGAGGACGCGAAGACAACCTCCTGCCTTTTCATCGCACCAGCGTTGTCCTTCACGCTGCAAATACTGCATTGGTGATAGTTTTGCTGTACCTTTTGTTTCGGAACATCTGGATAGCGGCGGCGGCAGGTCTGCTCTTCGGCGTGCATCCTATGACGGTCGAGTCGGTTGCGTGGATAAGCGACCGAAAAACATTGCTGGCGGCTTTCTTCTCGTTTTGGTCTCTGCTCTTTTATATCCTGTTTGCGCGCAAAACAGGAAAAAAGTATTACGTCGCCTGCCTGCTCGCGTATCTGATGGCGCTTATGTCCAAGCCGACCAGTGTGTTTTTGCCGTTTGTTATGGTTTTGATGGATTACTGGCCGCTGAACAGATTAAGCTGGAAATCCGTCCGCGAGAAACTGCCTTTGTTTGTGCCGTTCATTGTCTTCATTGTAATAACTTTCGTTTCACAGTTAGCTTCGGCAGGGGGGTGGCTTCCGGGACACGAGCAGCACACTGTGCAAACTACTCTTCTTATTATTTGCCATAATATCATATTCTATCCACTCAAGATGCTTTGGCCCGCCAACCTGTCTTCTAACTATATATATCCCCGGCCGTTTGTAATATCGAACCCGGAAGTGCTTGCTGACGTTGTCGCGACGGTGCTTTTGATAATTCTGCTTGCTGTCTCGCTGCGATGGACAAGGGCTGTCCTGACGGGCTCATTGATTTTCTTTATTGTTATTCTGCCCACGATGCAGATTGTCAAATTCAGCGACGTCATTGCCTCCGACAAATTTGCCTATTTGCCTTCGCTGGGCATATTGATGATGCTGGCTTGCTTTCTGTTATGGCTTTACAACAATAAACCGCGCCGGGCATTGATAATCTCAATCGTTATTCTGTTGCTCACGGGCGCCGAAGGAATTGCAACTCGCCGATACTTGGTTTACTGGAGAGATACGATTAGTTTGTTTAGTCGTATGCTGACCCTGGCTCCTGATTCCACGGCGATACAAAACCCCCTCGCGACTGCTTACATCAATATCGGTCGCAAGGAAGAGGCCGTCGAGCTGCTCAAACGGGCCATAACTATCGATCCTTCCGAACACCTGACGTACAATAATCTCGGGATTGCATATTTCGACCTCAAACGTTATCAGGATGCAATTGAAGCGTTCCAAAATTCCATTCGCCTTTCACCAAAGTATTATGATGCTTATATGAATCTCGCCGGTGTTTATGCCTCTCTTGGTCAGTTTGAAAGGGCTGTGGAATTATATAAGCAGGCCATATCTATCGACCCCGCTGTAAGCAAGGCCTATTTTAATCTTGGGAGGGCCTATTTAAAGCTCAACCGTTATCAGGATGCTATAGATGCCTTGCAAAAAGCCATTCACCTTTCTCCAAAACATGCTGATGCCTATACCGTTCTTGCTTCTGTTTATCTCGCTTCGGGAAAAGTCGAGGAGCAAATCGAACCATGTAAAAAGGCGATAGAACTTGCGCCTCGTTCCCCCGAGGCGTATATTATTCTCGGCAGCGCATACGGCAAGCTGAAACGGTTCACCGAGGCCCTTGAGGTGTATAAGGAGGCCGAGAAAATCGCCCCGCAGGATCCGCAGGTGTTATATGGTCTCGGTTTCTTTTATCTGAAAACCGGCGACCCCAACTCGGCGTTACGGCAGTATGAAAAACTGAAACAAATCGACCCTTCCCGTGCCGATAAACTGCGAGCCCTGATACCGCAATGACCGCCCCTGTATGCTGAATCCGCCTCGCGGCTAATAAAAGATTACTGCGGCTGAAGGGGCTCGAACCCCCAACCTTTGGTTCCGTAGACCAACGCTCTATCCAGTTGAGCTACAGCCGCGATTGTTGAACACAAATATCGCCTATAACGCGACGTTCAACGGCATAATTATACGTATCCACCCCTGCTTTGCAAGCAAATTAGACGGCAGGAACGAATGGAATCGGCGCATTATAAGCATTAAACTGTGCGTTATGGTTTGGACGATATAGTAATAGCACAGATAATTGGTGCTAAAAACAAGAAAGAATCTTGTAAGGAGACAAAAAATGTTGGCGAAACAAATGTTGGTGGTTTGCTTAGTCGCGTTGACGGTCGGCGTTGTAGGTTGCGAACCCAAAATAGTCAGCAGCGACGCGGCGGTTTACCAGACAGGCAAGTTGTATGCCAACTCAGGCAAAGACATTGACGCAGTTTACCAGGCGACCATTAAGGCGATGGAAAAACTGGAGCTTAAAGTTACCGACAAGGCAAAGGATGCCTTTGGTGCGAAGGTAATCGCCAAGAGCTCCGACGAAAAGAATATCGTCGTGATTATAAAACCCGTGACGGACAAGAGGACCCAATATACTATTCAGGTCGGCACGCTCGGCAACGAGGAGCGGTCTGGCAAGATATATGCGGAGATAGATAACGTCCTGCAGGGCAAGGCCAAATAGATTAGTTGCCTGTCGTTTTTCCTGTGTCTCTTGAAGCGTAAAAAAAGCGTGGCGGCCCAATGAGCCGTCACGCCTTTTTAATGAGTGCGTTCGCCCCCGGTGTTACAGCAACGTTGTTTGACAATCGTGCGTGTCTTGTCTAAAATGCATCGCAAACACGGGTTTACATTTTATAATCCGAGGAAACAGGATTGCAGTATAGGTTTGATGTGTGGAGGCAAGATATGGATATCAAAATAGTCAGAGAATTCCAAAACAGGGTCCGAAAGGAACTCGATGAGGATATTGTGCCGTTCTGGTCGCAGCGGGCCATTGACCCCAAAGGGGGGTTCATCGGCAGGATGAATAACGATGGTGTCATAGACGAAAAGGCGCCAAAAGGACTCATACTCAATACCCGGATTCTCTGGACATTCTCCACGCTTTACGTGTTCGAGAAAAAGCAGGAACACCTGGCACTGGCAAAACGGGCATACGACTATGTTATGGAGTATTTCTGGGACAAGGACAACGGCGGGATGTACTTGCTGCTGGATTGGCAGGGTAAACCTATAGATAACCAGAAACTGGTTTACGGGCAGGGGTTCGGGATATATGCGCTTTCGGAATACTACAGGGCAAGCGGCGATAAGGATGCGCTCGCCAGGGCGATGGAGCTTTTCGGCCTGCTGGAAAAATTCGTCTGGGATAAGCAGTACAAGGGTTATTTCGAGAAATACGACCGCGACTGGACGAAGTCAAAAACCCAGCAGCTCAGTTCTGGGGATATGGCTGCCCCTAAATCTATGAATACGTCGCTTCACGTGCTGGAAGGTATCGCCAATTTATACGATGTGAACAAGGATGAGCTGGTCGGCCAGCGAGTCGGCGAGATGCTCGATATATTCGCTGATTATATCCTGCACCCGTACGGGACGTATTGCCAGTTGTTCTTCGATGAGAACTGGTATCCCAAGAGTCAGATGATTTCGTTCGGGCACGATATCGAGACAAGCTGGCTGGCGCAAAGGGACGCGGAGATTTTCGGCAATCCGAAAACAATAAAAAAGCTTAAGCGGATGGCGCTGAAACTGGCAGAATCAACGTATGAGAGGGGCTTGGACAATAACAAGAGTATGTTCTACGAGGCAAATCTGAATGGCGTCAGCAATTCCGGCAAGGACTGGTGGGTGCAGGCGGAGGCGGTTGTGGGATATTTGAACGCCTATCAGTTGACAGGCGAGCAGAAATATTTCGACGTCGCGCAGAATATCTGGCAGTTTATCGAGGATTACGTCGTCGATAAGAAGGGCGGCGAATGGTTCTGGACGATTGACGCGAAGGGCAACGTCGATAAGACGAAACCCAAGGTCTCGGAGTGGAAGTGCCCCTATCACAACAGCAGGGCGTGTATCGAGATAATACAGCGATTAGACCAGATTGCCAAAAAGGCCTGAAAACCGCGAATCATTTCTGATTTCTGATTTATGATTGCTGATTGTGAATTCACAGTTATATGTGTTTGGTCAAAAAAGGAGAGGCCGGTCAAATAATTGACCGGCCTCGTAATTCCTGGCGATACCTACTCTCACCGCAAAGCGACTACCATCGGCCTGACGAGCTTAGCTTCTGAGTTCGGAAAGGGATCAGGCGTTTCCCCGTCAGTAAATTCACCAGGAAACTTTTTATCCCCGACTTTCGCCGGGTACGTATTCAGTTTTCAAAAAACTCAAAACTAAAAACTTAACACTAAAAACTGTTAATATGCGGGTGGTACTATTAATTAAAGTGGGCACAATCATCCAGATATTGTCGATTTACTCCGAACAACCAAAGAATGATATGGTCAAGTAATTGAGCGTTAGTACCGGTTAGCTGAAGCGATCTCTCGCCTTACACATCCGGCCTATCAACCTGGTGGTCTACCAGGGCTCTTTGTGACCGAAGTCACTGGAATCCTCATCTTGGAGGGGGCTTCCCGCTTAGATGCTTTCAGCGGTTATCCTTTCCCGACATAGCTACCCGGCGGTGCCCTTAGCAGGACAGCCGGTACACCAGCGGTCAGTACTTCCTAATCCTCTCGTACTAAGGAAATATTTCCATCAAGATTCCTGCGCCCACGGCAGATAGGGACCGACCTGGCTCACGCCGGTCTGAACCCAGCTCGCGTACCGCTTTAATGGGCGAACAGCCCAACCCTTGGGACCGCCTTCAGCCCCAGGATGCGATGGGCCGACATCGAGGTGCCAAACCTCCCCGCCGCTATGAACGCTCGGGGGAGATCAGCCTGTTATCCCTAGAGTACCTTTTATCTGTTGAGCGACGACCCTTCCACACAGAATCGCCGGATCACTAGGTCCCGCTTTCACGCCTGCTCGACCTATAAGTCTTGCAGTCAAGCATACTTTTGCCCTTGCGCTCTAAGCGCGATTGCCAACCGCGCTGAGTATGCCTTTGAACTCCTCCGTTACTCTTTAGGAGGAGACCGCCCCAGTCAAACTGCCCACCTGGCACTGTACCATGCCCGGTTTCACGGGTCACGGTTAGGTGACTAACAGAACAAGGGTGGTATTTCAACGGTGGCTCCGCCCCGACCGAAATCGGGACATCATCGCCTCCCACCTATCCTACGCAAGTTATGTCAGGCATCAATACCAGGCTACAGTAAAGGTTCATAGGGTCTTTCCGTCTTGCCGCGGGAATGCGGTATCTTCACCGCATCTACAATTTCACCGAGTCCGTCCTTGAGACACTACTCCAGTCGTTACGCCATTCATGCACGTCGGAACTTACCCGACAAGGAACTTCGCTACCTTAGGACCGTCATAGTTACGGCCGCCGTTTACTGGGGCTTCGGTCGCCAGCTTTTCAGGTATTGCTACCCAATGACCGACTTCCTTGACCTTCCAGCACCGAGCAGGCGTCATTCTCTATACATCCTCTTTTGGAGTTAGCAGAGAACTGTGTTTTTGATAAACAGTCGCCAGAGCCACTTCACTGCGCCCTCAGCAGGCACCTAATTGCTTAAATGCCCCTGTAGGGACCCCTTATTGCGAACTTACGGGGTCAAATTGCCTAGTTCCTTAAGGACGGTTCTCTCGAGCGCCTTAGGATATTCTCCTTGCCTACCTGTGTCAGTTTTAGTACGGTTAAGCACCATTGTCCTGTTTGAGGTTTTTCTTGGCGGAATTTCGGGTTGCTCAGGCATCTTAAATCGGCCCTCGCGGTCCCGTATTGTTTTGTGTCGGCGGATTTACCAACCGACAACAACACGGGCACAATAGCCACTACTAGTCGGCTTCCAACCGTTGCTTCCGCGTCGCCCCCACAGTTATAACCTTTGGTACATAGTGCAGGAATATTAACCTGCTGTCCATCGTCTACGCCTTTCGGCCTCGACTAAGGGACCGACTAACCCTGGGCGGATCTACCTTCCCCAGGAAACCTTAGGCTTTCGGCGAACAGGATTCTCACCTGTTTTATCGTTACTCATACCGGCATAATCACTTGCTGCCGCTCCACCGCTCGTCTCCGTGCGGCTTCTATGCTGACAGCAACGCTCTCCTACCACTGCCAGACAGGCGAACCCGTCTGGTAATCCGCAGCTTCGGTATCCTGCTTATTCCCGATCATTATCGGCGCCGGACTGCNNCCGCAATCCAACTTCCTTAATAACTTAGCAGGATTCTGGGACCTTAGCTGGCGGGCTGGGTTGTTTCCCTTTCGACCACGGAACTTATCTCCCGTAGACTGACTCCCGAGGTACACTTTACGGTATTCGGAGTTTGGTTGGGGCAGGTGACCGGGTAGGCCCCTAACCCCATTCAGTAGCTCTACCCCCGTAAAGCAATTCCTCAAGGCTAGCCCAAAAGCTATTTCGGAGAGTACGAGATATCTCCACGTTTGATTAGACTTTTACTCCTCCTCACAGCTCATCCCATAACTTTTCAACGTTAATGAGTTCGG
>PLLM01000082.1:28107-28323 GCA_003141275.1 Phycisphaerales bacterium | reverse complement strand
CGTGTGGCCGTAGCTTTTGCTCATCTTGCGGCCGTCGATACCCGGCACTACCACGACCGATTCGATAATGTGGTCTTTAGGCAGCACGAAAATCTCGCCGTATGTATTGTTGAAATACCCCGCAATGTCCCGTGTTACCTCAATATGCTGCTTCTGGTCGGCACCCACGGGCACAACATCGCTCTTATATATAAGGATGTCCGCCGCCTGCAAAAC
>PLLM01000082.1:0-27940 GCA_003141275.1 Phycisphaerales bacterium | reverse complement strand
TCGGCGATGAAGAAAAAGCAGTCGTTGCCCTGCTGCATCTGTATATGCTGGCGCATCGCCCCGAAATAGTTGCCTATATGCAGCCGACCCGACGGCTGAATGCCCGAAAATACTCTCAAAACAAATCTCCTTACAAAGAAAAATACAGAAACACCACAGAATTGAGGGTAGCTTTCCTTTGTCTCAAAGTCAAGCGTTTTACACGCTGTTGCCTGCCAAATTCTGCGTTCTGACTGTTGAAAACGTACAATGTGCGGGAAAAACATTCGTCCCATAAAATTATGCTCAAGAAGAATAATCTGGCAAGTCGAAGACAATATTGGTATATTGTTGTTTATATTTTGGCGGATGGGTCGTCAGGGTGGTTCGAACAGGCCTGGGCAGCCCATTGTTATAGTCACGACCGGTTTCAACGGGCCCGTCTTGAGGGCTTCGTTCTGACTCGGTCGAGTCATGAAGGGCACGTCGATTGCTTTGCGTAAGTATTTCGCCGAGGAGTCAGCGTATATGACGAATTATTTTTTGGCGCTGGAGTTGGTTTATGAAAAAGCGGCCGGCAATAACATCACGCGACCTCGGTCTTGAATTTGCAGCGCTCTGCGGCAAACATTTCATCGGGCTTGACCATCTGCATTACGGCTACTGGCCCGAAGGTCTGCCGGTGAATGTAAGCAACCTGCACACTGCGCAGGAGAACTACACGAATTTTCTGGTTTCGCACATTCCATCCGGCGTTCGCACGATTCTGGACGTCGGCTGCGGCGCCGGGCATACATCAAAACATCTTGCGGATATGGGCTATAAGGTCGCCTGCGTCTCGCCGAGTACGGTGCTGAGCGAGAAGGTGCGGGAGCTGATGGGCGATGCCTGCCATGTATTCGAGTGCAAGTACGAAGATTTACAGACCGAAGACAGGTACGATTTGGTGCTCTTCAGCGAGAGTTTTCAGTACATCAAGATGCAAAAGGCAATGGCCAAAACGTTCGAGCTTCTCAACCCGGCCGGTTATATGCTCATCTGCGATATCTTCAGAAAAGATGTCGAGGCGACGCCCGATGCCAAAAGCGCAGGCGGCGGTCATCTGTTGAGCAGATTCTACAAGCACGTCGCAAACCAGCCGTTCGCACCGGTTGAAGATATCGATATAACCGACCACGCAATTCCCAATCTCGACCTGATGGATGACGCGATGAAAAATGTCCTCCGCCCGGTTATCGATTCGTCGCTGAATTTCCTGGCAGGCAGGTATCCGCTTGCGAGCAAGGTCATTCGCTGGTTATACAGAAAGCGAATCAACAAAACTTACCAGAGGTATTTCAACGGGAACCGGGCCAGTGAGGACTTCGTTAAATTCAAATCCTATCGGCTGTTCCTCTATAGAAGCACTTGTGCTGTTCCCGCAGGAAGTTCGACTGCGGTCGTACCGTGTGTGGGCGGCCAGGCAGCCAGCCCGGTTGCTCTGCCGACACGTGTGTGACGTCTGAGTTTCGTCCCATGTCAGCGTAACGTGTCCTGTATTGCGTGTTTTTCATCTTCTATCCCTATTCGGTATATGTTATCCGTTAATCAAATTTTTTTTTATTTTAATGATTGACTTTTACGATTGTAAATTATAGAGTGCCGCTATTCGGAGGTTTTGCCGCTTGTGCAGATGATAAGTTGACAATTTGTAAATCGAGAGTGCGTTCCGGCGGAGCCGGAGAAAACCATATTGGAAACTTTTACTGGCAGGGCACGAAAATCGCAAAGAGACCATACATACAGGGGCCGTATTCGAAAGCGGAAATTGCGCTTTTGAAAAAGGGGTATCCGGCCGCAAGCGCAGTGGTGCTGGCGGGTAAGCTCAAACGTTCGCTTGTTTCGGTGCAGAAACAGCTCCGCGAGATGCACATCGGCAGAAGGAAAGAATCCGGCTGGACGGCCGTCCAGCTTAGGTATCTGCGAAGAAACTTCAAGGAAACCGCAACTTGGGAAATCGCCAATCGGCTGAATAAAACGCCGTCAGTTGTGAAACACAAAGCCGCTGAGCTGAAGCTCAAAAAGTAGAGGGTCTTCAACAGCATCTGCCTGGACGACGGACGATTGTTTATGATAATCGGTGTGATGACAGCCAATCTGCACCTTCACGGTATTGGCTCGCTGAAAGAAAAACGCAGCATCGTCAAAAGCGTAATCGGCCGGCTGCAAAGCCGGTTCAATATATCCATTTCCGAAGTTGACCATAACGACAGCAAGCTTATCGCCACTCTCGGCGTCGCTGTCGTCGGCAACGACAAATCCTTCATCGAAAGCCAGCTTGAAGCCGTCGCAACCTTTATGCGTAACGACGGCCGGTTCTATCTCGGCACAATCGAACGCGAAACCTTCGGCGTCTGATTCATTGTAAACCCTTTAATTTCCTGTACCTCCAGCGATAAAAATATCCCAAAAAAGACCAAACCGTAGCAAAACGGTAACAATCATTCCTTATAAAATACAGGTGTCAAAGAGGTGATTTTTTGATAACTTATTTCTTGAAAGGAATGGCTTATGAGAATTTCAGGTGGTATCACAATCGTTCTAACGCTGGCGTTGATATCTGCATTTTGCAGTCAGGCCGCGGGCGCCCCGGCAAGTGAGCTGCTGCAAAAAGGGCTGTACGCCGAAGAGGTCGAAGGCAACATTGATTCGGCTATTAAAATCTACGGGGGGGGTAATAAAGAAAACCGACGCGCCTCGCAACCAGATTGCCCAGGCGCTTTACCGGCAGGGTATGTGCTATCTGAAGGTAAAAGACGAGCAGGCGGCAAAGACGGCGCTTGAAAAGCTTGTCAACGAATACGCCGACCAGACCGAAATTGTGCAGAAGGCGCAGGCGGCGCTGGATGATTTGATGAATTTTGACCCGGCCGCTTTAATGCCTCCCGGCACACTCATTTATGTGGAGCTTGGCAGCCCCGGCAAACAGGTTGAGACAATCCTCAATATGCTCAAGGGCACGCCCTACGAGAATCCGATTGCGGCTATTTACGGTAATCAGGCCCAACAGGGCAATCAGAACACGAATATGCAAAAAACGCCCGGAGATATTGTTGGCGCACTCCTGAATCCGAGCATGATGGCGGAATTCAAAAAAATTCGCGGTTCTGCAATAGGGATAACCGGCGTCGCGAAGGGTAATCAGCCTATGATTGCGGTGCTTTATCCCGGCAAAAGTGACGCGCTACGGGGTTTGATTATGATGGCGCTGAATATGGCCGGCGTGCCTGGTGAGTCGATTGAGGGTATGCAGACCATCAATATTCAAAATGCTGCCACAGCAGCGTACGATGATAAGGTGATTATAGTTGCTACTTTGCCCGACCAGCTCAAGTGGTGCGTCAGGCAATATAAGGGGATTACTTCTGAGCCGACACTTGCTTCGAGCAACGCCTCATTCGCAAAAATAAATAAAAAAGCGAGACAAGACAATCTCCTTACTGCCTGGGTGAATGTCGATGAGGCCTATACTAAAGTATTGCAGCTATTCCCCGCCGGCCAGGTGCCAAAAGAGATTTTTCTCGTTGATGCAATTGCTGACTTTAATCACATCGACTACCTGACGATGACTAATTCGATTGAGCAGGATGGTTTTGATGGCACCGTCGAGATTGTATTCAAAGATGGTCATCACTGCCTGGCGTACGATTTGATTCGGACGCCGAATATAAACAAGGCGGCGCTTTCAGCGGTTCCTTCCAGCGCCGTTGCCGTAGCGACATTTGCGTTGTCAGCCGACAATGAAAACCAGGCAGGCGCGGTTCGCGGACAGATTAAAAACATCACCGGTCTCGATATCGGCAAGGAAATTTTCGCCAATATTGAGCAGGTTACTATTTTCGCTATGCCCGCCAAAACTCCAGGTGCGTTTTTCCCGGCGTCCATCGGGCTGGCAATTACAAGTCACAATCCTCAGCAGACACGCCAGATTCTCGCAAAGACCCTCGGCACAGCCGATGCGGTGTTCACCGGCAAGCCCGCCGATGTCAATTCATTCGGCGGCAGATACCAGGTTGGCTCGATTCAAAATAACCCGATGTATTGCTATGTCGAGCAGGCGGGCAAAGTTACTGTCCTTTCGCTGAATCCCGATATCACAAAGGCCTCGGTCGTCGCGATTAAAGACAAAACAAGCGTCTGTAACGCCGGGCCGCTCAGCGATGCTGTCGCCAAAATGCCCGCCAGTGCAAGCAAGATGATTCTGCTTAATGTCGGAGGCACTATTCGTATCGCCGCCCCGGCGGTAATCGAATCCATCGGAAAAGAAAGCCGTGATTCTCTTAAAACTAATTTTGACCAGCTCGCACTGGCCTGTGACAAATCAACCATTGAGATTCGCACCGATGAGCAGCTCAACAGCTTTACCCTCAACAGGAAATTAACGGGATTGCCCCCGCTGAATCAGATAGTTGGTCCGATTACTCAAATCGCCCAGACCGTCAAACAAAACAAAGCCAATGTTGTTGTTGAAGCGGCAAAAAGGCAGGCGGGCATCGCCATAAAACAGGCGACCGTTGCGCCGGTCATTGATGGCGTCGCTGATGCCGCCTGGTCGGCTGCCGACAAAATAAAACTGACTAATGTGATTTATAAGCCGGTTTCCTCGCCGAACGATCTTTCGGCTGATTTCAAAACGATGTGGGACCAGAACAATCTTTATCTGTTCGTTGATGTTACAGATGATGTGCTCAAGAATGATGCCGTTAATCCATGGGAGAATGATGCTGTTGAGGTTTATATCGATGCCACCAACAGTAAAACCACCACTTACGGCCCGACCGATTATCAATATATTTTTATGTGGGATAAGACATCGCCGAAAATCTTTGAAACCAAACACCAGCGCATCGAAGGTGTCCAGTATGCAATGGTGACTACGGATACCGGTTATCGACTGGAAATCAAGTTCCCCTGGTCAACATTCGGCACAAAACCTCACGTAGGCGCAAAGATTGGCCTGGATGTTCACGTCGGCGATAACGACTCCGGCGGAAAACGCGATAGAAAACTAACCTGGCACGATACGCAGGAAAAAGCATGGGAGAACCCGCAGCTCTTTGGAAATGCCGAGTTAGGCGGACTCCTCGGCTGGTGGAAATTAGATGAAAAAGATGGCGCTGTCGCCGCCGACAGCTCAGGCAACGGCAATGATGGCGCACTTGTGGGTAACCCGCAGTGGCGGCCACAGGCAGGCAAAATCGGCGGAGCGATCGAATTTAGCGGCAAAGGCGATTACGTCAAAATCGCCAACGAATCCGCTTTTGATATTACCAGCCAGATAACAGTCGCCGCGTGGGTCAATATAACCTCCGTTCCGCAGGAATGGACCGGCATTGTCACCAAGGGCGACTCTGCCTGGCGGCTTTCCACGAGTTTCGCCAATAACGTGTTTCATTTCGGCGTTTCCGGCGAGGATTATCTCAACGGTAACACTGTTGTCGGTTCGGGCCAGTGGCATCACGTCGCCTGCGTTTATGACGGCTCAAAAATGAACATCTATGTTGACGGCAAATTAGATGCGTCGAGACAGGGTTCAGGTCCCATCGCAACCAATGACTTCCCCGTTTGTATCGGTGGAAATATCCAATTGACCGGGCGCTGCTGGGATGGTCTTATTGACGACGTCCGCGTTTATAATTACGCGCTTTCGGAAAATGAAATTACGGCTTTAGCAACCGTTAAATAAAGAGGTACCATTTGAAATTTGGCTCAGCTCCTATCACCGGGCGTAATCAATTACAGTGGGTAGTGCTGCTCGCGATAGCGGTGGTGCTGCCCACCGTAAGTTTGCTTTGGTTTATGAGCAGGGCGGTCTCCAACGAGCGGTTAGTCATAAGGGAGAAATTGGCCGCCATTTATCAGGACAAACTCGCACTGGCCTGCCAAAAAACCGCTGAGACCTGCGCCGCCAATATTAGTGCCATCGACAAAACGGAATTGACTGCAAATCCGTATTCATTTTTCAAACAGCTTGCCCTTGAGCATAATTTCGAAGGCGTGGTTGCCCTTGACTCGAAGTCAGTGGTTGTATATCCGGTGATGGGCGACATAATTTCGGACACAACTCAGCAGGATAATGCCTTCGCGGTCGCCCGGCAGCTTGAATTCACCGGCAGACAATACGCCGAGGCAGCGGAAAGCTACGGCAGGTTTGCAGCCGCTAAAGACCCCCAGATTGCCATTGCGGCGATTATGGGCAAAAGCCGATGTTTAGCTAAAATTGGCCGGCTTGATGAGGCAATAGAAGAATGCCAAAAAGCCGCGTTTACTCCCTCGGAGGAAAAAACAAATACCGTGCTGCTCGTCGCTGTTCAGAATGCCCGGCTGCTTCTTCTGGATTTACTCAGGCAGGCCGGCGCAAAATCCAGGGCCGAACTTGCGGAGCGAACAGCAAACGCACTGATTGCCGACCTCTATATCGCCCCCAAAATGCCGTCGAGTAGAAACTTCTTTATTGCCGAAAAGGTTTTGGATGCCATACGCGAAATGCCGTTCCTCGAAGGCAAAACCAAACTCGCAAAGGAGACGCTCGCCAAACTGGCCGCCGCCGAGGGGCTTTCTATTTCCGTCGCTGAAAACGCATCACTTATCCGCACCCTGACCGACAGGCCGCCGGATACTTTCTTTCGAGCCGGTGCCGGCTATGGCCTTTATCGCAAAACTCAATCAACGGCACTTCTTATTTTATTTTCCAATAATGGAATTGCCTCGGTACTTGCCAGTTATGAAGACACGTTCAAGAATTCCGATTCGGCTTATCGCATAGTCGATGCTTCGGGCGATTTTGTCGCCGGCCTGGCAAAGCCGACGGGCAGACCTTTCGCGACGGCATCATTGGCGGATTGCTTCCCGGGCTGGAAAGTAGAACTGTATTTCAAAGGAGGCGAGATTTTTGATAAGGCAGCCGACAGGCAAATCGCCATTTATATTTGGACCGGCACGCTTGTTATATTGCTTATTCTCGTCGTTGGCGCATTCGCCGCCCGTGCAATAGGCAGGCAAATCCGCCTCAATAAAATGAAAAACGACTTTATCGCAACGGTCTCTCACGAGTTGAAGACACCGCTATCCTCGATGCGGGTCCTCGTTGATACCCTGCTTGAAGGCAACATCAAAGACGAGACGCAGACCGAGGAATACTTGCGCATGACAGCCAGGGAAAACGAACGGCTCAGCCGGATGATTGATAACTTCCTGACCTTCTCCCGGATGGAGCGAAACAAAAAGGCCTTCGAGATTGTCCCGGCAAACCCCGTTGCGATAGCAAACGACGCCGCGGAGGTGGTCAGGACAAAATACGCGACTCACAAATGCCAGTTCACAACCGATATCACGTCCAAACTGCCGGAAATAGCAGCAGACCACGATGCGATGGTTACTGTCGTCGTTAATCTTTTAGATAACGCCTGCAAATATACAGGCGAGCACAAACAAGTATCACTAAAGGTATTCGCGGAAAAAGATTATGTCTGTTTCGCGGTTTCGGATAACGGAATAGGCATCGCGCGCAGGCACATTCGTAAAATTTTCGACAGCTTCTACCAGGTTGATAATTCGCTTGCGAGGAAAGCCGAAGGTTGCGGACTGGGCCTCAGCATTGTTAAATTCATCGTTGACGCCCATAAAGGTAAAATATCCGTCGATAGCAAACCCGGCAAAGGAAGCACTTTCACGGTAAGATTGCCAATTGGACGAAATAATAAAAATGGAAACAGTGCTCATAATTGAAGACGACCCCACAATGCTGCGGGGCCTCAAAGATAACTTCGAGTTCAAGGGCTACAAGGTGCTGACGGCCTCCGACGGCGAAAAAGGCCTCGAAGCGGCCCTTAACGCCAAACCCGATTTGATACTCCTCGATATTATGCTCCCCAAAGTCAACGGCTACGAAATCTGCCGGCTGATTCGCGAAGCGAAACTCCGGATGCCGATTATTATGCTCACCGCCAAAGGCGAAGAATCGGATATTGTGCTGGGCCTCAACCTCGGCGCAGACGACTATGTCACCAAACCCTTCAGCATAAAAGAGCTTCTCGCCCGCGCAGCCGCTTTTTTGCGGCGGGCAAAAAAAGAAGTCCAGGACGTTCACGAATTCGGCTGCTACCGCCTCGACATATCCGCAAGACGGCTGACGCGAAAAGGAAAGGAAATCGAGCTGTCGCCCAAGGAATTCGACCTTCTCGCGTTTTTCGTCGAAAAGCAGGGCCGTGCGCTTACCCGCGATGAGATACTCAACGCCGTATGGGGATACGATTGTATAGTTACTCCACGCAGTATCGACCGATTCGTAACCACCCTGCGCGACAAAATCGAACCCGACCCATCTAAACCGGTTTTCATTCACACCATAAGGCAAATCGGCTACAGATTCGAACCACCCGAATCAAAACACTAACGCCGAAAGTCCGGCATTTCCCTATTGACTCTGGCGGTCGCAGAGTTAGAATCGTGTAGGCCTTTATTTTGTCGCCCTCAAGTATTTGTGTGAATATCGGGTGGTATTTTTCCCCGCGAATAAACTGGAGAAATCATGCCAGATTTTGTTACAGGCGTTGTTAAAAGAACTTCCAAAGGCGGTTTCGTTTTGCGTGACCCGGCTCGTTCATTCAGGCCCGCCGGCCGTGAAGTGATTGTGCCTCCAGCGATTATGCATAAATGCGGCCTTGTCGAAGGTGCGGCTGTCACCGGCTCAACCCGCACCGACAGGGGGCTTACGCTGCTTGAAAATGTCGAATCCGTCTGCGGCCTCACCGTCGAGGAATTCAAAAAGCGCACCCCCTATCAGCAGCTTACCGCCGTGTCCCCCCATCAGCGGTTCGACCTTGAAAAATGCGGCGAGCTTTCCATGCGCATCGTTGACCTTGTCGCCCCCATGGGCAAAGGCACACGCGGCCTGATTGTCTCGCCCCCAAAGGCCGGCAAAACAACCCTCCTCGCCCAGCTCGCCAAAGGAATCCTCGCCGACGACCCCAAAGCCCAGATTATCATTCTCCTTATCGACGAGCGGCCCGAAGAAGTTACCCAGTTAAAACGCGGTATCCCCGGCGCGACCGTTGTCGCCTCCTCAATCGACCAGTCCATCGACGACCATGTCGAACTGGCCGAAATTCTTCTGGCGTATATCAAAATACAGCTTGAATGCGGCCGGGATATTGTCGTCCTTGTCGATTCCATAACCCGCATGGGCCGCGCGTTTAACCGTAAAGGCACTGGCACAGGCCGAATGATGTCAGGCGGCCTTGAGGCAGGCGTTCTTGAAATTCCTCGCCGGTTTCTCGGCATGGCCCGTAAAATCGAAAACGGCGGCTCCGTTACAATCATCGCCACCGCGCTTATCGATACCGGCTCACGAATGGATCAGCTCATCTTTGAAGAATTCAAAGGCACAGGCAACAGTGAAATCGTCCTCTCCCGTTCCCTTTCGGAAAGCCGTATTTTCCCTGCTATCGATATCCCCGCCTCCGGCACACGAATGGATGAGCAGCTCTGGGGAAAGGCTGATTGCAAAAAACTCGCCAACCTTCGCAGGGGTCTGTCAGGCCAAAATCCCGCCGATGCGATTAATACCCTCACCGCCGCCCTGCGAAAGTACCCCACCAACGCCGAACTGCTAAAAATTATTCCCGGAGCGTAGCGGAGCGAAGCGCAGCCCCTGCGTCTCGTTTTGTTGGGCCTTGCCCAACCCCCGTGTCCTGCTTTCACCAGAAAGCAACGGGGGCGAAAACGGCAGGGGAGGAGACCCATCCGCATCCCCCGTCTGCCCCCTCGTAGCGAAGTGAAGATCCCCGCATGTCTTTGGCGGGGAGCCATACTGCTTTGGTCTTGCAACAGGGGGTTCACAATTAAATTATTTTGACTGTGCGAGATATCTGCTAAGTGATTAGGCCCATCTGATTAAGTAATTCCCCTATTTACAACATATCACATTTAGAGGAGAATAATAGGATAAAACAATGAGTAACGAAAAGAACATTATTGCCCAAATAGAAGCATATATCCGTCAGGGAGGCGGCGAATACGGCGGTTGGTATATAGGTCTGGCCCATAACCCCATCGACCCCATCACCGAAGCTTTCCGGCTTCATAAAGTGCAAAACCAAAGGTTTACATACATTGAAACCATCTCACCCCAGGCCGCAAAGGCCGTCTCTGATCATTTCCTCAATGTCTGTGGCACAGATGGCAATCTCAGCGATATCGATACAAGCCGCCCCTGCCGGGCGATTTATATTTACAAAAAAGCCGCTAACCTCATCCTATCCGAATCCGCCATATCAGCATAAGGCGTAACCACAAACTTCTCCGCCGCATCCTTATCTGCCTGGCTCTCCCCGAGAAGTCGCTACTTCTTGCTCTTCCTGAGTTTCTTTATCGCTTCCAGTTCGGCGATTGCCTGTCTGTCGCGGGGCCTGTTCATTGCCTTTTTGGATTCTATCAGTGCGTCAAGATTGAGCACTTGCAATCGAACGCCGTCGGTCTCAATCATAACGCTTTTCTCTTTTACCTTTTGATAATCTCCGACGCCTTCAATAGACCCGAGGCAGTCGAGTCGTCCGATGTCCGTGTCTAAGTACAAATTCTTGAAGCTGTTGCAATTCTTCTTGGTCAACTCAAGCTTCTTTCGGCTCGGCGTCATTCGGTGAATCGGATGCAAATCGCATATTGCCCTTTGTAAAGCAAGCAGATTTGCGGGTGAAAAATCGAGACAGATGTCAACGTCCTGCGTCACGAGCGTGCAGCCATATACCGTCCCCGCAAAACCGCCGACTATCACAAAATCGACCCCGGCCTTTACCAGCCGTTCTAATAGTATGATAAAATCCCCGGTCATACGCGTTTGGCCCTGCGCAGTTTCTCGACGGTATTAAGTGCGATTTGATGACGCCTGATGCGCTCTGCCGGAGTTCTCCTCAGATTGTCCTTCAGCGCCTCTATATCAATTCCAAACTCGGCCGCCGCCCTGACTGGGTCTGTTTTGACAGCGTTGGTTCTCGCTGATTTATTATTTCGCCGATGTGCCATACTGTAAGTATAACCCAATATCAAATCTGTTCAACCAGTTTCCTTATCCTCTCGTAGCGACTCGTGGTGAGCGCCGTCGAACCAAGCGAAGATCCCCGCATGCCTTTGGCGGGGAGCCATGCTACTTTGGATTTGCAGCAGGGGGCCCAGTATTAAATCCGCAATCCGCAATCGCAAATTTTACCCGCCGTAGTTCCTGCCCTACATAGCACACAGTGCGACGGAGGGTTAACGAAGGCGGGCGGCAATCTCTTGCTAAACCCCTTGCTTTTCCCCCCTCTTTACCGATATACTCCCACCTTATGGCCGGAAGAAGCTGTTTTAATGAAATAAATAGGTGTCCCCGGTTTTCGCAAATTCTAATGAATGGAGTGCTATATGAAAAAATATATCTTTAGGTGTGCGTTTACGGTCTGGCTGGTTCTGTTTTCAATACCTGCACAGGCGGAATATTCGGCTCGCGAATTGCTGGACAAAGCTCGAGATAAGACCGCATCCGAACCGCTGCTCAGGCGTATCGACACCTCCGAACAATCCTCGGCGGCTATTACAGGCCAAAATCGAATGCAGCAGCCGCCGCAAACAAACGTTGTGCAAATCGAAATCGACATGGCCAGACATCTGGCCCGTCAAACGTTCAATGTCCAGGGTCAGGAAATTATCATGCTCAAACAGGGCGACAAGGCCGCCATGAAACTTGGCACAGGGCCGTGGGAAATTCCTACAGGGCCCTTTGAGAATATAGCCAAAAACATGGGGAATTTATTTGTCTGCGAGATTGAAACCCCGGAGACCAATGACACCGCCATTACCTGGAAAGTGATGGGAACAGAATTACTCGATGGCAATGAGGTTTTTGTCATCGAATCCCAGGGAAATTCCGCCGTTCCTATCGCCCAGGAACGGATGACTAAGGGAATAGCCAAGTCCTACTTAGGTAACCCGGCTAAGCCGCCAACCGTTAAAGTGCTGGAATATTCATCCAAACACTGGATAAGCAAGTCCGATTATCGCCGTCTTCAGGTCGTCCAGACGCCAAAATATCAGATGACAATCGTTCTCCCTGATGGTACTTCGCAATTGATTGAAACTTCCACTAAGGCCACAAGTAAGTATAACTATGAAAAATTCAGTATAGATGTACCCCCGGATGCTCAGAAGTTACTCTCTAAGGATAGTAATTCAATAAAGTAGTGTTTGTCGTAGCGTAGCGGAGACCCCTGCGTATCATTTTGTTTTGCAAAACGGCAGGGGCGTCGGCTTCAGTATTCGAAATTTATCTGCCTCCGGCGGATTCCGACACGTAGCGAAGTTTACCTGCCATAGTGTCAATGAAGGCGGGCGAAGAGTCCGCTTCGGAATTACGATATACGAGCGACGAACAATGGTCTACGGCGGACATTTCGCACAGGCGGCGCGGAAGAGCATCGTGCTTAAATACCTGTCGCCGCGGTCGCAAATAATCGTTACCACCGTGCCGGCCTTCATATCCTTCGCGATTCGGACCGCCCCCGCAACTGCCGCGCCGCTCGATATGCCCGCGAAGATTCCCTCCTCAGCCGCCAATCGCCGGGTCATTTCGTATGCCTCATCGTCCTCCATCGTCATAACGTCGTCGAGCCGGTCTCGCTCGTAAATCGCGGGCACGATTGACTCGGTCATATTCTTGAGGCCCTGGATAGTGTGATGGGGCGTTGGCTCGATGCCGACGATTTTGACGTGGTTTAATTTCTCGCGAAGGAAGCGGGAAATGCCCATAAGCGTGCCGGTTGTGCCCATGCCGGCGACGAAAAATTCGATTTGGCCGTTGGTTTGTTTGTAAATTTCCGGGCCGGTCGTCTCGTAATGAGCCAGCGGATTGTTGGGGTTGGTGAACTGGTTGGGCATAAAATACTTGCCCGGTTCCTGTTCGATAATTTTGTGCGCCATACGAATCGCCCCGTCAGTACTTTCACTGGCGGGCGTCATTACCACTTCCGCGCCGAACGCCTCCAAAATATGTCGTCGTTCGCTGCTTACACAGGCGGGCAGCGTGAGTTTGACGCGATACCCTTTGGCTGCTCCAATCATCGCGAGCGCTATACCCGTGTTGCCGGAGGTCGGTTCGAGGATGATTTTATCTTTGGTGAGCGAGCCATCCTCCTCGGCCTTTGTAATCATATATAGTGCGGTGCGGTCTTTAATCGACCCGGCGGGGTTATTGCCCTCCATTTTTGCTAAAAGACGCACCTTGGGGTTGGGGTTCAGCCGTTTCAGCTCTACCATCGGCGTATTGCCAATTGACGAAAGAACACTCATTGGATTTCTCCTATGTGTTAAGATGGGCTAATAATACCATAAGTACGCCAGCCGTTTCAAGTAATCGCTGGCCGATTTACGGCGACGAGATAATCCACTTTTGATTTGAAATTTACAGCCGGGTTGATATACTAACACCCCTTGTTTTCGGTGGTTATTTGAAAGTTTGCAGGATTGATTTTTAAAAGAAAGGTATCAGCAATGGCAAAGGCCGCAAAAGCAAACGCGGTAGTTGGGCAGAGCGGGGGGCCCACCGGAGTTATCAACGCGTCTCTTGTTGGCGTAATCGAGGAAGTCAAAAAGCATTCCCAAATCGGCGACCTTTATGGTGCGGTTCACGCCGTATCAGGTATCGTCAAGGACCAGTTCATCAACCTCAAAAAGGTATTAGCCAAAACCCTCGAGCTGATTGCCGCATCGCCCTCCTCTGCCCTCGGTTCATCCAGAGACAAGCCCGATGAGGCGTACTGCGCGAATATCCTCGAGGTCTTGAAAAAGCGAAACGTGAGGTTCTTCTATTATATAGGCGGGAATGACTCAGCGAATACCTGCCACATTATCAATACCATCGCGCAAAAGTCGGGCTATGAATTGCACGCCTGGCATGTACCCAAGACCGTCGATAACGACCTTCTCGTTACCGATCATTGTCCTGGCTATGGAACCGCCGCGAAATTTGTCGCCTGCGCACTTATGGGCGATGACCTCGATAACCGCGCGTTGCCGGGAGTGAAAATCGACGTCATAATGGGCAGAAACGCCGGCTTCCTTACAGCCGCGGCCGCACTCGGGAAGAGAAAAGATGACGACGGCCCACACCTCGTCTATTTGCCCGAACGGCCCGTCTCGATGGATAAGTTCCTTGCCGATGTTAACGCTGTATATACCAAACTCGGCAGGTGCGTAATCGCCGTCAGCGAAGGTATTTGCGACACCGATGGTGTTGTCTGGACGAAAAAAGTCGTCACCAGCGAAGAAAAAGACGCCCACGGCAATGTCCAGCTTTCAGGAACCGGCGCATTGGCCGACTTTCTGGCCGGGCAGATTAAGAACGCACTCAAAATCAAGCGCGTGCGAGCCGACACATTCGGCTATCTGCAGAGAAGCTTCGCAGGCCTGCAATCGTCGGTTGACGCCAAAGAGGCGCGGGTCTGTGGAAGACAGGCGGTAAAATATTCCATCACACAGCAAAGCGGCTCGGTCGCGATGAAACGCCTCAAGGGCGCAAAATACGCAATCGAATTATTCCCGACCGAATTGAGCAGCGTCGCTGAAAAGACCAAGTCGCTGCCCGATGAATATATCAATTCCGAAGGCAACGGCGTTACAGACGCCTTTGTAAAATATGCGTTGCCGCTTACAGGCGGACTGCCGAAAACCGAATACCTTGGACATTACCCAAGAGTATAGATTCAAGTTTCTTGTCCTCCGGAGTTCGCCTGGAAACGGGCGAAATGATGGAAGGACAGGAGGGGATAAAGGCCTGTTCTGCTTTCGGAACAGGCCTGTTTTTTTATTTCACCACGAAGTCACGAAGGTTAAATAGTTTTTAGTTTTGTGTTTTTGGCTTTTAGTTAAAAACTCAAAACTTAACACTAACAACTTAAAACTCTTTTGTATCCTGGGGACTTAGTGGTAATGTAGTTGAAATGAATATTTTCAGCGTTCATAACGTGTTTTTCACGATTCTCGGTTATCCGATGAGCTATATCGAGCTGTCGGCTACGCTGCTAATCACCGTCTATGTCCTGCTGATTACCCGCAAAATCGTGTGGGCGTGGCCTTTGGGGATAGTAACGTTTTCGCTTTTCGCAGTGCTGTTCTACCAGGTGCGCCTGTATTCCGATTTTTTCGAGCAATTCTACTACGTCGGCAACTGTTTCTATGGCTGGTATGTGTGGCTGGCTGCGCGAAAGAAAGCACAAGAGGGGGGAAAAGAGCTGGCGGTTTCATACACAGCCGGCAAATGGCGATTGATTGCGTGCGCGATAATAGTAATCGGGGGAACTGCTGCCGGCTTTGTTATGAGCAGGATTCATACATGGCTGCCCGCTTTATTTCCGCAGCCGGCGTTCTATCCCTATATCGATGCGATGGCGACGGTGATGGGCTTTGTCGCTGCCGCACTTATGACGCACAGGAAAATCGAGGCGTGGATTCTCTGGCTTTGCGTGAACAGTATTTGCATCTGGCTCTATTACGCAAGAAACGTGAAGTTCGTCGCGATTCTGTATATCTTCTTCCTCGCCCTGGCGGTTAATGGCCTAATTACGTGGACGAAAGAATTTCATCGAAAAGCCAGCTCAGCGGAACGTTCCTGATTCCCTTTTACTCTTTCAGGCATGATGTTAAAATATAAATGCTTAATGGCGAGTAAGTAGAGATAACCTTTAGTTTTTTCTGCGGGCAATTATCTATGACCAAACGCGGAAAATTTCGGTACCTGCGGCTTTTGCCCTTTGCGTTATTATCGGTATTTTTCTGCGCAACTTCGGCATTCGGCGGCCCGCCCTTTTTGACCGATGACCCGGAACCCGTGGAATTTGGGCACTCCGAGTTCTATCTTTTCTCAACCCTTGACAAGGCCAAAGACAACACCACCGTGCAATCGCCGGCTTTCGAATTTAATCACGGTATCGCGCCCGATACCCAGGCCCATATAGTATTCCCGTTTACCGCCTTCACTCCCGATGACGGCCCCACCGCCTACGGACCCGGTGATATGGAACTGGGCATCAAGTATCGCTTTATTCAGGAAAAGGACGATTTCCCGCAGGTCGGGATATTTCCAATGCTGGAGGTCTCAACCGGCGACGCTGACCGGGGTCTCGGCAACGGCAAAACATGGGCGAAGTTCCCCGTCTGGGCGCAAAAATCCTGGGGACCGTGGACAACTTACGGCGGCGGCGGATACGCGATAAACCAGGCGCCCGGGCAGCGCGATTATCTTTTCGCCGGCTGGCTGCTCCAGCGCGATATCGACGAGCATCTTACATTGGGAGGGGAAATTTTTGCCCAGGGCAAGACCGCCGATACCGGCCGGGCAACAACCCTCGCAAATTTCGGGGGGTTCTACAATTTCACCAAAAACTTCAGCCTTCTGTTTACCGTCGGCCACAGCATCGCGGGAGAAAGTCACCTTATCAGTTATCTCGGCCTCTACTGGACCTGGTGAACGACCTCTGAAATTAATATACTTGTTTTTTGAATCTCCCGCCAATTCCAAGCCGCCCGATGCCGGCTGTGACCAAGAGTCATTGTTGAATGAATTGGCTCTTCTCAAATGATGGACCCCGCCCTAAGTTTACGCGTCCAGTCCGCTAAGGCAGATACGAGTTCCTTTATTTTGTCCCGTACTTTATCGTCTGTGATATTGCCCTGTGCGTCAAAGGTTTTGGAGGCAAATGGAATCATAACCTCGGGCCGATTGAGCACGTACATATTGAGAAAAACAAATGACTGCCTCAAATGATATTGCGCCCGGGCCGTACCAAGCATACCCATGGATGCCCCCATAATCGCGACGGGTTTTCCGACCAAAGCGCCTTTTCCAGAAGGTCGCGAACCCCAATCTATCGCATTTTTAAGTATACCCGGAATGGAATAATTATACTCCGGCGTGGCGATTAAAATTGCATCGGCATCGCTGATTTTCTTTCGAAATTCGACCACGATATTTGCCGGATTCGCTTCCTCGTCTTCGTTGAACACGGGAATGCCGTTTAGATCAAAAATGTCCACCTTTACATCCGATGGAGCAAGCGCCTGAGCCGCCCTCAACGCGCTGCGGTTATAAGAATTCCTGCGAAGACTTCCCGCAAAACCCAAAATTTTCAATGCGCTCATTTTATTCTCCTGTCTAATCTAATGTTTAACATAAACATTTTTCATCAGTACTCGCCGAAGTTCATCGTTAACATGGAAACAGAACCGCCGTCGATTCCTTCCGCGAGGAATTCGACAGGTTCTTTTTTTTCGCAGCCGCCCAGGACATACAGCAGCGGAAGATAATGGTCCGGTGTTGGAATCGATAACAAAGCATCCTGCCCCAGCGACTTGTAGTCAATGAGAGGCCCGTGGTCGCCGGCTAAAATCAGCTTGCGGACCGTCTCTTCAAATCGCACGGCCCAGTCATAGGGTTTCGATTGATGACCGCCCCAGGAATACGCGTGCAGGTTGTGTACGAGATTGCCACTGCCTATGACGAGAATGCCTTCGTCACGAAGCGGGACCAATTTCCGGCCAATTTCGTAATGAAATGAAGCTGGTTTGCATTCATCGATGCTGAGCTGGACGACCGGGACGTCCGCTTTCGGAAAAACGTGAGAAAGCACCGACCATGTGCCGTGATCAAGCCCCCAGGCGGTATCTAAATTTGCCGGGATAGATGTGAGGATTTGCTTAACCCGCCGCGCGAGTTTAGGGTCGCCCGGAGCGGGATATTCAAATTGATAGAGCTCCTCTGGAAATCCGCCAAAGTCATGAATCGTTCGTGGTTCAGTCATAGAAGTCAGAAATACGCCCGGAACGTACCAATGGGCGGAAATCGAAAGAATCGCCTTGGGCTTTGGCAGCTTTTTTCCAAGGTCAGACCACGCCTTAGTGTAATCGTTCTTTGAAATAGCATTCATCGGATTGCCGTGTCCGAAAAAAATAGTCGGCATACGAATGGACATAAAATTTGCTCCTTAGACCAGCATTATTAAACGCGTCAACTCCCTGATAAAGGTTTTTAAGCAAACAAGGCTTCGACGAATGTATCGGGGTCGAATTCGGCGATGTCTTCGGGTTTTTCGCCGAGGCCGATGAATTTGACGGGGATGTTGAGCTGGTCTTTGATAGCGATGACGATTCCGCCGCGTGCTGTGCCGTCAAGTTTGGCCAAGAAGATTCCCGAAATGTTGATTGCCTCGGTGAACATCTTCGCCTGCATGATTGCGTTTTGGCCCGTTGTGGCATCGAGAACAAGAAGCACTTCAGTCGGAGCACCTTCAATTTTGCGGGCGACGACGTCGCGTATTTTGGTGAGCTGCTTCATCAGGTCTTTTTGCGTATGCAGTCGTCCCGCGGTGTCGAGGATGAGGAAGTCGGCGTTTCTTGCGGTGGCGGCCTCGCAGGCGTCATAGGCGACTGCGGCGGGGTCGGCGCCCATCTGGTGCTTGACGATTTGAACGCCGATACGTTCCGCCCATATTGAAAGCTGCTCAACAGCCGCTGCCCTGAAGGTATCGCAGGCGGCGACGATGACTTTTTTGTTGTCCCTGCTGAGGATATAGGCGAGCTTGGCGATGCTGGTGGTTTTGCCTGAGCCGTTGACGCCGGCGACTAAAATCACGGTCGGCCCTTTGGCTGCAAGACGCACCTGCCTGTCCTGATGAGGCCAATAGCCCTTGATGTGTTCTTTGAGAAACGGGACGATATCCTCGACCTTGCTGATTTTTCTGTCGCGGTAGGCCTCTCGCAAATCTGATATGAGTTTGGCGGTGGTTTCGACGCCAATGTCGTCTTTTATGAGCGTCTCTTCGAGTTCGTTGAGCAGGTCATCATCGATGTTTCTGCCGATACTGAGGACGGCGGACAGCGACGAGCCGATTTTGTCGCGGGTTTTGCTAAGCCGGTCTTTGAAGTAGCCGATTGTTTTGGAAAATATGCCCATAGTTAGCGAGCAAGTTTCGCAGAATCGGCCCGCAAATTCAAGGTTTATCCGTCGGATGATTTTTGTTGTAAGTTGACTGATTTGATTTGACAAAATCACTTTCGGCTGTTACACTCTGCTCTGATTTACACAGGGATGGTCATCATAAAATTGCAGAGGGTGATAAAGGGTTTTCGGCTGTTTCAATAACACGGATGTTATTTGTAATGGGTAACCTCTGTTTATAGCGGCATCGTTTTATTCGCCATTGGCGGATTTTTATAAAGGAGAGCGTCTTGGCCGGCGGTGAAGTGGAAAATATCTTCGCTGAGATACTGGACCGAGCAAGGACTCTGGACCCTGTCAACACCCGTAAGTGGTTTGATAATCTTCACGTTGTGCGTTTGACGGGCGGGTCGCTCGAGGTCGGCTGCCCGGATGAGGCGTGTGCCCAGTTTTTGCAAAGTAAATGCAGAAGCGCGTTTACAAAGGCCGCGCAGCAGATAACGGGCCATCTTGTCAGCGTGGAATTTTCCGCCAACGGCCAGGTCAGGCAGGAATCCACTGAACAGGAACAAAAAGACAGGCCGACCCTTCACCCGGATTATACTTTCGAGAATTTTGTCGTCGGGCCGTGCAATCGGCTTGCGCACGCGAGTTGCATCGCGGTCAGTCAGTCGCCGGGGGATACTTATAATCCATTGTTTATCTATGGGAATTCCGGGCTGGGCAAGACGCACCTGCTTCAGGCGGTCTGCCACGAAGTGAAGCGAAAATCCCCCTCAGCGGTGATTCAACTGTTAAGCTGCGAAGAATTTGTGAATCGTTTTATCCAGGCAATCGAAAAGGGCGATTTGCCCGGCTTCCAGAGCCGGTTCCGCACCGTCGATACCCTTATTATTGATGACGTGCAGTTTTTGCGTAAAGTCGAGCAGAGCCAGGAAGAATTTTTCCACACCTTCAACGCCCTTTACAGCAACGGCAAACAAATCATCATCAGCGCCGACAGCCCGCCCGGTGAAATACCGTCCCTTGAAGAGCGTCTCATCAGCAGGTTCAACTGGGGCTTAGTAACGCGAATCGACCCGCCGAGTTACGAGACGCGAATCGCGATAGTGCAGAAAAAGGCGCATCTTCGCGGGCTTGACGTCAGCGAGGAAGTGGCCGGGTACATCGCACGCAAGGTGCACGCCAATATCAGGGAGCTTGAAGGGGCGCTGACGACGATATACGCGGTGTCGATAACGACGGGCGAGAAAATCACACTCGATATGGCGCAGACGGCGCTGGACGGCCAAGTTGATCTCGGCACAAAGCATATAAGAATCAGCGATATCATCGATACCGTCTCGCGGCATTTTAACGTTCGCTTAGCCGATTTGCAGAGCCAGAAGCGAAGCCAGAGTATTGCCGAACCGAGACAGATTTGTATGTACCTTGCCAGGCAGCTTACAAAGCACAGTTTGGAGGAAATCGGCGGCCACCTCGGCGGCCGGGACCATACCACCGTTATGCACGCCTATGCCAAAATCGAGGAGCTCCGCAAACAAGACCCCAAGATGCACGCCACATTAGAGCAGTTAGCAGGACAAATCACGCAAACCGCGAGAGCGTAATTTTTAGCCACAGATTTCACAGATTGCACTGATTTATTTAGCCACAAAAAGGCGCAAAAAGGCACAAGTCATTTATGATTTATGATTGCTTATTTATGATTTTGGGATGCGGACTCTTAAAACGCTTGCGTTTCTTTCCAGTTTGCCGATATACTGTCCCTTTATGGCCGTAAGTCCTTCAACGGTTCTAATTAATTTCATTTAACAGTGGTCCAGACAAAGGGGTAAGGTCATTATGAATATTTCTAACCTCATTATTTATTTTATCACTGGCGGATTGGTCACCACCATTATTGTGGTACTTGAAGAAAACGGCCAAAGGACGCTTTCCGAGCTCGCCACCCTTATCCCAGTGTTTACTCTTGTAGCATATTTTTTTATAGGTCAGACTAAAGGTGGTATAGCGGTCGGCCAGCATGCTAAATTTGTTTTAGCCGGTACACTCATATCGTGGGTACCATATATGCTTTTAGTCGCATATCTTTCGCCGAGGATTGGCCCGAACAAGGCGATTCTTGCCGGACTTGCCACATTTTTTGTACTTGCGTTAATTTATATTGTGGCAGCAAACCGTTTTGGATTTTTTAAATAAAAGAGGGGTTGGGGCGGCCCAGGGCAATTTCAGGGGCACTGGACTTGCCCCGAAAATATTGGCAGAAAAGATAATCGCAATGGAAAAGAAAATAAAAAATATTCGCATCATTATTAATCCCGCCGCAGGAATTGGAGAATCTATCTTACCTGTTATCAACGCGTCAATGAAAGAAGCCGGTATTAAGTGGGAGGCATCAATTACCCACCAGGCGGGCGATGCGATACAGTTCGCAAAGGATTCCGTCAAAGAAGGAATCGATGCCCTTGCTGTTTACGGCGGCGACGGCACGCTAATGGAGGCAATCAGCGGCCTGATTGGGTCAGAGATTCCTTTGGTTATTTTGCCGGGAGGATCGGCGAATGTAATGGCCACTGAACTTGGCATACCCAATGACCTTAAAGAGGCCTGTACGCTGCTGAGCGATGGCCCGATAGAGACGAAAACCATTGATGTGGGGCAGTTCGATAAGCGTTATTTTATTGTAAGAATAAGCATTGGTTTCGAGGCGGACGTCGTCAAAGGCGCGGGTCGCGAGACCAAAAACAAGATTGGTATCTTCGCTTATTTTTTTTCAGCGGTGGCGGCATTAAAGAAAACTAAAAAAGCCGTTTACCATCTTAAAATCGACGGACAAGAGCACGAGGTTAAAGGTTTAGCGTGTGTTATTACCAATACGGGAAATCTCGGGTTTAGTAAAATATCTTTCGATAAGCATATAGACGTCAGCGATGGGCTCTTAGATGTTATTGTCGTGCGAAAAGCGAATATCAGTATGTTTAATCTTATGGTTGTTACCTTTCTTAAACGCCAACGGCCGGACAATCTGGAATTAGTGGAGCACTGGCAGGGCAAGGATATCAGCGTTTCCTCAAGCCCCAAACAAGCGGCTCAATGTGACGGCGAGATATTAGAAAAAATTCCTCTTCATATCAAGGTCATTCCAGGGGCGGTCAAGGTTTTGGTTCCTAAAAAAATTGGGAAAGTCATTAAATAAACGTCTGATATATATACCGCGTTGGTCACCTTAAAAACCTTGACTTCCTTTGGCCTTCCTGGACAGCTTCAATGACAACCTGGACAAATTTCAAGTCACAATTTTTGGCGAAAACCAATTCACCGCAAAGAAAACGGGTTAAAAATCAGAATCGGTGGTTAAACGTTTGCTTTTCTTTCCAGTTTGCCGATATACTGTCCCTTTATGGCCGGAAGAGAATTATACCTTTGTCCGTTAACATCGCACTCCGGTAGATGAATTGTTTACCGTTTTATACAGACTGTAGAATGTGGAAAGGGCGAAAAGTGGCATATAAAAAAATATATCCTTCAAAGTTAAGATTTGATATTAAGGACAGTACGTTATCTGTGTATTCTGCCGGCGAGACGAAATATAATCCCGATATATGGAGCATCAAGTATTTATTCGATAAAGGCATGGGTAATGTGTCCGCCAAAGTTTACATAAATAGCGAAATATCAAAAACCATGGCCTTGAGGATGTACTTTCTGAAATATTTATTTCCGAACATTGAATTTCACGATGCAAATGATGATAGGTATATTACCGACGCCAAAGAAATAATCAGTAATATCGGAACAAAATACGTCACCTATGATTCGAAAGACCATCCGCTTGATGACAGGGGTACCAAAAATAAACCGGAGTCCCTGATTGAGAAAGAGTTGACCGATAACTTATCTCAGTATATTTCCGACTTTCCTTCAGGAGCCGAAGTCAAGCGACAATTTCCTGCCAATATCTTCGAGAACAGTATTAATGAGGACTCCAGAAGAACTGATAAGCTGTGGATAGATATGGTTTCGATAAATAACGCCGGAGAGTTGTCGCCCATTGAATTGAAAGTCGGCGGCAATATCCCGCTGGACCTGTTCGCGCAAGGATTGGATTATGGCATTTATTGCCATCTGTTCAAAGAGCATATCGGCAATAATTGGTTCAAGAGACACGGCAGCATCGTACAGAACAAAGTAACCATTTATTATGTCGGGGAAAAATTCCATCCTGCGCTTGTTGGCAGGGATGAGGAGAAGGGCATTAATTCCCTTATTAGAAAAAACGCATTGTTTAATATTGTTTTTGTGGAAATTGAACTGGATAAAAATCGCCAGCATGTTACAAAAGCAAGAGTGATTTTTCCTACAAGGAGCCAATGAAGCTCACTATCCATCGCGGAGCGAACGAGATCGGCGGGTCATGTGTTGAAGTGACGGCAGGAAACACACGCATTCTACTCGATTTTGGTATGCCGCTTGGCAACGGCCTTGGCGGCGAGTTCGATGAGTCGGCTATCGAAGGCAAGTCCATCAATGAGCTTATTGAAAAGAAAATCCTTTATCCTATCAAAGGGCTTTATAAAGACACGCCTCCTCAAATTGATGCCATCCTGATTTCTCATTCGCATAAAGATCACTACGGATTTCTGAAATATGCACATCCTTATATTCCGGTCTATATGAGCGCGGGAGCGCAGAAGCTTATTAACATCCTAAATATCTTTGTGAGGAAAGAGGGGCGGCTTCAATTGCCACGGGCGGTCGAAACCGTATGCGATAGAAAATCTTTCGATGTTGGCGATTTGCGTATCACGCCTTATCTTGTGGATCATTCTGCTTTTGACGCGATGTCGTTTCATGTGGTTTATAAAATGAGCGGGAAAAGCATTTTTTATACTGGTGATTTTCGGGCAGCCGGGTGGAAAGAGAAGTTGTTTGACCGGTTTGTGGCAGATCCGCCCAAAGGAGTCGATTCTCTCATTATGGAAGGTACGATGATGGGGAGGGAAGCCGGGAAGTATCCAACCGAACAGGATGTTCTGGACAGGATGGTTGATATCCTGCGAGAGACAGATAATAAGGTGACATTCGCCTGCTGTTCAGGTCAGAACATCGACCGTATCGTCACGTTCTACAAAGCGGCACGCAGAACAAAGTCGCTGTTGGTTATTGATCCCTATACGGCATGCGTCCTTAATGCCATTAAGTCCCCTCGTAGCCATATCCCACAGATGGATTGGGACAGTGTCAGGATTTTCATCGCTAATTATTATGGCAAAGGCGACGTTTACGTCAGTAAGATTAGTGACAGTGCGTTCAAAGGTCTTTTGCCGGACATAGGGCGTGCTAAGATCAAACCGCTGGACTTTTCAGGACTGGAAAAGAAAGCTCTTGTCCTCATGCGTGGCTCAATGCTCCCGGCGATTGAAAAAATCCCTGGCATTAAAGAATCCAAGATGGTCTATTCGCAGTGGCAGGGGTATCTCAAAAAGGATAATGCTGATGCCAGACGATTTAAGGACTTTGTCAGCAAGTATGATATGTGTCTTGAGCATGTTCACACCAGTGGTCATGCTACGGTTGATAAGCTGAAAGAATTTGCCGCAGCACTTAACCCTGAGCGAATCATCCCGATTCACACCGAACATGCTGAACTATTTAAAGAATTTTTTTGGCCTGTGAAAATTCTCAAGGACGGTGAAGTGTTTGACCTGATGGCGGGCGGTAGCCACTGAGCCGTAGCGTTCCGGTGAATTCTGAATTTTTGATGAAAATCGTTGCCTGAGGAACAAAAAGCCGTTTCTAAAGGGTAGTATTACATATAATCTTCTGTCGGTCTGGGGGGAGAATAAACGGTTTGCAAAAAGGGGGGGAATTCGTTAAATTAACGCGTTGGCAGATGGCGGATGCCAGATGACGGATAATTGTCTTCTGTCCTCGGTCTTCTGCTGATAGTTGAACAGTTGAGCAGTTGACCGCCCCCGCGTCTTGCTGTCGCAAGACAGCAGCGGGGGTTCTGTTGGCCAAAGGCCAACTGGCTGAGTGGCGGAATGGCAGACGCTGGGGACTTAAAATCCCCTGTCCTCACGGACGTATGGGTTCGACTCCCATCTCGGCCATTACTAAAGAGTTTTGAGTTCTTAGTGTTGACCCGCCCAAAAGAATGGCGGGTAAAATTTTGAGTTGCTGAAACTTCGCGTTTGGGTGGCGGAAAGATTTTGAGGTAATTAGGAAATGGCGAAAAAGGTTTTCAAACTGGCGGACGTGGCAGAGCCGAATTTGTACCGGGAAGTGTTCCCCTATACTGAGTTCCCGATTACAAAATTTGAGAAGCGGGGCGTGCCTTATGAATTACCCGAGCAGATATGGATAACGGACACGACTTTCCGCGACGGGCAGCAGGCGAGGCCGCCATATACGCCTGAACAGGTTTTGAGGATATACGATTTGCTGCACGAGATAGACGGCGATACGGGTCTGATTCGGCAGTGCGAGTTCTTTTTGTATTCGGACCGCGACCGCAAGGCGGTTGAGCTTTGCAATGCACGCGGCTATAAGTACCCGGAAATCACCGGATGGATTCGCGCGGTCGCGGAGGATTTCCGATTAGTCAAACAAATGGGGCTTGCGGAGACGGGGATACTGACGAGCGTCAGCGATTACCATATATTTTTGAAACTTCGTAAGACCCGTGCGCAGGCGATGACGGCGTATTTAGATATCGTGAAGGCGGCACTGGACCAGGGTGTTTTGCCGAGATGTCATTATGAGGACGTGACGCGGGCGGATTATGAGGGATTTATACTGCCGTTTTCCGCGGAGCTGATGAAATTGGGTGAGCAGTATAAAAAGCCGATTAAGATTCGTCTTTGCGATACGCTTGGTTTTGGATTGCCGTGGGCGGGTTCTGCGCTGCCGAGGAGCGTGCCAAAACTTGTCGCGGGGCTTCGCAAAATCGGGGTGCCGAGCGAGCAATTGGAATGGCACGGGCATAATGATTTGCACAAGGTTGAGGTCAACGCCGCGACGGCGTGGCTGTACGGATGCTGCGCGGCGAACAGTTCGATATTCGGCGTGGGCGAGCGGACGGGCAACCCGCCTCTTGAGGCGATGATTATCGAGCATGCGCAAATCAAGGGGATGATGAAAGGCGTTAACTACGCGGCGATAACCGAACTTGCGGATTACGCGGCGAAGGAACTTGGTTTTGATATACCGAGCAACTACCCGCTTGTGGGCAGGGACTTCAACGTTACCCGCGCGGGCATCCACGCGGACGGGCTGCTGAAAAACGAGGAGATATATAACTGCTTCGATACCAATAAGCTGCTGAATCGGCCCGTTGAGGTCGCGATTACGGACAAGACGGGCGCGGCGGGGATAAAACACTGGATTGAATCGCGGTTCAAAATGGAAATTATGAAGCACGATCCGCGCGTGATAAAGATAAGAGACAGAATAGCGGCGGAATACGCTTCGGACAGGTCGTCGGCGATATCGGATGACGAGATGTTCAAGTGGATAAAAGAGGCGTTTGGGGACGAGATGCCGCCTTTACGATAGGGAAAAAACGGGTTGCGTTAAACGGTTGCGGTTACGCGGCTCGTATCGTCGAACGTCAGACGTTAAACGTAACCGAAACGAGCAGCGCAACCGATAAACGAAATACGTAACCAGTAAGTGCTTTTGTGGCGAAAGAAACGGCGATAAAAGCGGTGATGTTTGACCTGGGCGAGACCCTGCTGAATTACGGCAAGGTGGAGACGATGCAGGTCTTCGGGCAAAGCGTGCGATTGACTTACGATTACCTGATTAGTCACGGTCAGCCCGCGGGCAATTTCTGGTGGTATTTTATTCGGAACATAGTTGCCATCCAGGTGAGGAATTTGTGGGGGAAGATAACGGGCAGGGATTTCGATGCTTTATCGCTGCTGCAGGAATACGGCATCAGGCGCGGGTATAAGCTGAGCGAGGAGCAGTGGCGGGAGGTAGGGTGGCTGTGGTATGAGCCGTTGAGCAGGATTGCTAAGGCCGAGCCGGATATAAAAGAGACACTTGCCCAACTGAAGGATATGGGGCTTAAATTAGGTATATTAAGCAATACCTTTATAAGCGCCGGGTCGCTGGACAGGCAGTTTGGGCAGCTTGGTATGCTGGAGTTTTTTCCTTATCGGCTTTATTCTTACCAGTTTGAGTATCGCAAGCCGGACAGGCGGATATTTGAGGCGGCGATAGCGAAGATAGGCGAACCGGCGGAGAATATACTTTTTGTTGGCGACCGCTTGGGCGTTGATATCAGGCCGGCGTTGAAGGTCGGTATGCGGGCGGCGTTGAAGTCGGCTTATACCAATCAGGGCAAAAAGCTGCCGGAAGGCGCTTTGAAAATAGAGTTAATTAGTGAATTGCCGGGTATTATAAAAAAGATTAATGCAATGAAATCCGAATTGCCGGAGGATATGCCTTACGGGCTGCAAGGTGTGCGAGAGGTGTTGAATGGGTAAACAGGTTGTTTTTCAAAGGTGTATAAACCCGGATTGTGCTGCGGAGTATGACGTAAGCAAGGTGATATTCAAATGTCCGAAGTGCGGGGACCTTTTGGATGCGCAATACAACTGGGACAAGATTGATGTTCCGAAGAAGCTGGCTGACTTCAGCAAACGCTGGGCGAACAGGAATAATCGGCTGGATTTGTCGGGGGTGTGGAGGTTCAGGGAGCTGTTGAATTTCTGCGATGATAAATACAAAGTAACAATCGCAGAGGGGCAGACAATTTTGCAGGCCAACGACGAGGTTGGCAAATACGCGGGGATGAAGGCGGGGCGATTATTTTTGCAGTATGAGGGATTGAACCCGTCGGGGTCATTCAAGGACAACGGGATGACGGCGGCGTTCAGCCACGCGAAAATGGTGGGGGCGAAATCGTGCGCGTGCGCATCGACGGGCAATACGTCGGCGTCGGTCGCT
>PLLM01000030.1 GCA_003141275.1 Phycisphaerales bacterium | reverse complement strand
AGGTCGTTGGCGTCAATTTTGATGACTGCGACTTCAGTGGATGGGTCGGTGCCGACGAGTTTTGCCTGTAATTCCCGGCCGTCCAGCAATGTTACCATGATTTTTTCGGCGTCTTCGACGACGTGATTATTTGTGAGGATGTACCCATCCTGTGAGACGATAAAGCCGGAACCCTGAACGGGCCTGATGATTTTCCTTTGCTGTGGCTGCCGCTGCTGTTGTTGTGGTTGCTGCCGATGGAACTGCCTGCCGAAGAATTGCTGGAAGAATTCATCGTCAAAGGGCGAATCGCCGAAGGGCCCGGAATATGTCTGGGTTATGGCCTGGTTTGCTTTGATGCTTACTACGGACGGCGAATCCTTTTCCGCGACTGAGGCAAATGCCTTACCAAGCTGGCGAAGGGTATCAATGCCCTTTGAGTCCTCGGCAAGGGCTGATAATGGCGGAATGAGCGAAAAAACGATGAGAACGAAGTTCATACGAGATAGTGTTTTGTGTTTAGACGGCTTTGCTATGATAGTCATTTTTCTGGTCTCCAAATAGTCGATGTTTTGAAATATACGCCCAAACCTGTTTTTACCGCTGGAATTACATGGCTTTAATACGATTTTATCGGCTTCGGGTTCGCCCGGTCAAAAGCTTTTTTGAAAAGGGGGTTGACATAGCGCCGGGACGAGGTTAGAAGCGGTAATAAGGCGATAGCGTTAAATAAGAGAGATTTTTAGGAGGTCAGATATGCAGGTGCTGGAGTATCTTAAAAAATCGGGGGTAAAGTGCGAGGTGAAGGAGCACAAGCCGACGTTCAGCGCACAACAAATGGCGGCGGTTGAGCATGAGCCGGGGAGGTTTGTTGTCAAGCCGGTTGTGGTCAAGGTTGACGGCAAGTACATAATGTGTGTGCTTGCGGCCTGCTATAAGGTGGATTTAGGTGCGCTGAAAAAGCAGCTTGGGGCCAAATCGGTGGAGTTGGCGGAGGAAGAAGAGGTTGGTCGTCTTTTTGGGGATTGCGAGATTGGGGCGGAACCGCCTTTTGGGAATTTGTATGATGTACCCACGATAATGGACAAGGCGCTCGAGGCCGATGAGCACATAATGTTCCAGGCGGGTTCCCACGACAAGGCGATAGTGATAAAGATGGCTGACTACCGCAAGCTGGTTAAACCGAAGGTGCTTGAATTCAGCTATCCCCTCGGCTCGTAAATTCAGTCGGTGTGAGCAAAAAAAGACCCCCGACGAATCGGGGGTCTTTGTGAGAACCCATTATTGAGCGGGCTAACGCTATTTCAATTCTGCGTCAATCCAGCCGGTCAACTCTTTGAGGTCTGCCAGAGTAATATCGCCCATGTGAGCAATTCTGAAGGTTGCCTCTTTGAGCTTATCGTAACCGTTGCCGAAGACGGTCTGATGCTTTTCCTGGACCGCTTTGATGATGTCGGCGACAACAACACCCCTTGTATTCTTGACGGTCGTCAGCGTGTTGGATGCGTATTTCTCTTCGCAGAACAACCCGAACTTCTGCTTTGCCCATGCCCTTGTGTAATCGCCCATTTCCTTGTGGCGTTTCCAGACGTTTTCCATACCTTCTTTGACCAGCTTGGTGCATTGATAATGAAGCCCGAAGATATGCGGAATGCTTGGGGTCGTTGGTGTCTGATTTTTCTCATTGGATTTGACAAAGGGCATGAAGTCGAAGTAGTAACCTCTCTGCGGGACCTTCTTGCATTTTTCAATAGCACGATTGCTGACAGCCGCGACGGTAAAGCCCGGCGGAAGAGCGAATGCCTTCTGAACGGACGCGAATACGACGTCCCAGCCGAGCTGGTCGAAGTGCATCGGCAGGCCCACCAGGCCGCTGACGGCATCGACAAACACCAGAACGTCGGGATACTTTTTCTTCATCATTTCACTGACTTCATAAAGCGGGTTTGTAAGGCCGGTGCTTGTCTCGTTATAGACCAGCGTGACGGCGGCGTATTTGCCGGAAGCCAGCTTCTGGTCAATCATTTCCGCGGTAACGGCCTGTCCCCATTCGACCTTCAGCTCGTCGCAGTTTCTTCCACATTTTTTCACGACGTCAGCCCATTTATCGCTGAAGGCGCCGCAGCAGGTGGCGAGAACATTCTCGTTGAAATCGACGCAGTTACGGATGGAGGCCTCCCAGAGCCCTGACGCTGATGACGTGACAAGGAATACATGCTGATTGGTGAACAGGACCTTCTTTAGCATATCAATAACTTCACCATGCAGTTGGGCGTAATCTTTGCCGCGATGTCCCAGCGTCGGACGCGCCAGTTGCTGAAGGACATCTTCCTTGACCAGCACAGGTCCAGGAATGAACAATCTTGGGGGTTTTCTCCAGTCAGCCATAAATTTCTCCTCTTAATAAAACGTTAGTGTTTATTTATCACCAGCCCGGTATAGACCTTCGGATAAAAGAAAGTCGATTTCTGAGGCATTCTTTCGCCGGTTGCGGTGACCATTTCAATTTGTTTCATTTTAGTGGGATTCATAAATAAGGCGGCCTGTTTGGCGCCTTTATCAACCTGGTTTATGGAATCGACTATTCCCTCGCCGGTATCTTTTACATATTCGATATTGCCGCCTTCGGCGAGGCCTTTTTCGTCGATGCCGAGATGTTTTTCGATAATGAGCTTATGCAGGATTGCCACGTCTAAGGATTTCCAGTGTGCGCTTTTATCCGGCGCGACGGCATCCATAAGCTTCTTATCCTTCAGCACGGCGATGTAAAATGCCCCGTCGGCTGTGTATATGCCGAAGGCGTTTTTGTCGGCGTCAAACTCGGACTTCATTTTGTCCGACATTTTCTGTCTGGCCTGCTGTTTGGTCTTTTCATCGTCGAAGGCGAAGGTTGTCAGGTCGAAGTCGTTTTTGAGTCCAGCGAGGAACTTTTTGCCATTGAAGGACTTGACATTTTGTATAAGCCGATGTGTTGCCAGTATGAGCAGACCCTTCTGCCTCGCATTGACGAATGCGGTCAGGACGTATTGGGCGGTCGGGTTGCCGGTTTCTTTATAGTAGGCAAGCGCGGTTTCGTATCTGTGATGGCCGTCGGCTATGACGCAGATTTGCGTGTCCATCATTTTTGTGATTGCGTCGATGTCGTTTTTATCCGTGACGGCGAATAGCCGATGGCGGACGTTCTGTTCGTCAACGAAATCGATGAGTGGTTTTTGCTTCACGGCCTTTTTGATGATTTTGTCCGCGACGTTTTTGACGTCCTGGTAGAGCATAAAGATAAGGCCGAAGCTGGCTTTGGTTGCCCTTCGCAGGTTCAGGCGGTCCGCTTTTGGCCCGGTAAGTGTGTATTCGTGGGGCTTAATGTTTTTGCCAAGCTCTTCGAGCTTTGCCAGGGCGATAAAGCTGAGCCGTTGCGCCTTTATGCCCGCAATCTCGAAATCCTGGGCGTATCCATAAACAGTGTCTTCGGTGTCGCGTTTGAGTGCGCCTGTCTGGAACCAGTCGTTAAGCAGTTTGGCTGCGCGCGTATATTGATTATTGTCCGGGTTGTCGGAAGGAGTGATTTTGCCTTTGGTAATCTGGGCGATGTTGAATTTGCTTTTTTTGTAGAGCCGGTCCTGAAGGTCGGCATCTATGACGTCATAGGGAGGTGCAATACAACTACCGACGTTGCCCACGACCGCCTCGTTGAACCTGTACGCCTTAAATGCTTTAATTTCCATTTTCACACGCAGGATACCGCTATAACTTTGGGTTGTGACTACGAGTAAACCCCACAATGTTGAGCTATTCAACAAGAAGTGAAGGATACCAAATCGAGATGCGGTTTGTCAATCGGCAGGAAATGTTTTTTTGATGCGCCGGAGGCGCTCAGACGATATCGACGAGAAGATATCGCTGGACGAATCCCTGCTCTTCTTCGAAGACGATATGGTTGCACCTACCGCAATTTTGAGCGCGAGGGAGGCGTCCTAATATTTCAGTTATGCGACTGGCCCTGGCGTTAAGGTCAACAACTCTCTGGCTTGCGGTTTGGTGGCCATTGAGCCATTGTCCGCATTTTGTGCATCGCCCCGTTAATCGTCTCCATACGTATCTCATTGCCACCACTCCTCGGGAAGGCAACTAAACCATCGGGGATTATACAGGAATAAGCCGAAAAGTCAAGAGAAATCGAAGATATTATAAGACCTTGGAGAAATTAACAGCCTATTGCTATGAATACAAAGTCAGGAGAACATAAAAACAGAAGAAAGGTAATCATTGAAAGATGCTTTAATGCTTAATATACTTGTCAGCGGCGATGATTTTGCCTTTCAGGCGGAAAGGGTATTAGTATGATTGCTAAAATCACAAATTTCATCCAAACGGATATATGGCGGATGCGCCTGCGAGACCACTCGCGCGGCAAGTCGCTTTTTATCCGGTTCCTGCGGATAGTTATTCTTGCCATCCGCGGTTTTAACGAGAACAAGTGCAAATTCAGGGCGTCTGCGCTGACCTTCTTCTCGCTGCTTTCGATTGTGCCGGTTATTGCCCTGATGTTCGGAATTGCCAAGGGATTCGGACTGCAGGATCGCGTAGCGGCGCAGATTCTCGAAAAGATGAAAGGTCAGGAGGAAGTCGCCAACAAAGTCATCGCGTTTTCAAATTCACTTCTCGACAAAACAAGCGGCGGCGTCATTGCCGGGGTGGGTGTTATCTTTTTGTTCTGGACCATCATCAGTTTGCTTAGCAATATTGAAAACTCCTTCAACGATATATGGGGCATAGTTAAGCCCAGGACCTGGGGCAGAAAATTCAGCGATTACCTGGTGACAATGCTGGTGTGTCCGATTCTGCTGGCCATAGCTGGCGGTGCGACGATTTTTCTCAGCAGCCAAATTGGAACCCTCACTGAAAAGGTTCCCCTTTTGAAGAGCATCGGACCGATGTTTTGGGTGATAATGAAACTGCTTCCTTATGTTACAATCTGGGTTGCTTTCACGTTTATTTTCATTTTTATGCCGAATACGAAGGTGAGATTTTTGTCGGGTCTGATAGCCGGTATAGTCGCTGGCACTTTATTCCAGCTGGTTCAGTGGGGATACGTTAATTTCCAGGTTCAGATTACCACAAGATACGCCATATACGGCAGTTTCGCGGCGCTGCCGTTGTTTTTACTGTGGCTTCAGTTTAGCTGGTATATTATTTTGTTAGGCGCGGAAGTTTCATTTGCGCATCAAAATGTCGAGACGTACGAATTTGAGCCGGATTGTCTTTCGGCGAGCGATTCATTCAAGAACCTGCTTTCTCTGTTTATCACGCAGCGGCTTGTGCACAGATTTTGCGACGGCGAAAAACCCAGCGACGCTTCCCGGCTTTCGCACGAGCTGGAGATTCCCGTCCGATTAGTCAGGCAGCTTTTGTATGACCTGTCGGAATCGGGCGTTCTATCGGAAGTCAAAAAAGAAGAAGACAAGGAGCTTGCATACCAGCCCGCTACCGACGTCGATAAAATCACCGTCAAATTTGTCATCGACCGGCTTGAACAGCAGGGTACTTCCAGCATACCGGTGCTTCAGTCCGCTGAAATGAACAAGCTTACCGACTGTCTGCGGCAATTCGACGAAGTTATCGAAAAATCGCCGGCAAACGTATTATTAAAAAACCTGTAAGAAGATTTTTTATTTGTTCGGCTCTGATTTTTTGCCGCCGAATATTCCTTTGACGCCTTCAAAGACGTTTTTGCCCGCTTCGGTAGTAGTTTTCACGGTGCTTGTGCCGAGTTCGACGGTTTTGCCAAGCGTCGAGCCGATACCTTTGACCATATCATCGGGCAGTATTCCAGCGCCCTGTTTTGCGACGCCCACAGCCAGTGCGCCCATAACCTTGGCCACAAGTGTGGCTACGCTGAGTTTTTTCTCGGTGCCGAGGTTTTCCATTACTATCGGGTCGAGCTTCAAACTGACGGTATCGATTTTCCCGGGGACAGGCAGTAATTTTACCTTGACGTTTGTGTTGGTTATTTCGAGCTTGGTGACGGTCAGTTTTTTGCCCGGTTGTCCGGTTTTCTGGGCCGCTTCTTTTTCTCCTTTGGGCAGCTTGTCTAATATCTCGTTGAGGTTATTGGTCAGTCCTTTTTGCTCAATCGTAAGTTTTGTGTCGTCGAGCTTTACAAGCTGTATTTTAATTGTATTGCTCATAACTGAGCCGATGTCGAGATTTACAATGCCGTCGCCAAGCTCAAGCAGTGTCTCATTGGCATAGCCGGGCGGGTTCTTGACCACAAGGCCTTTTATCTCGACTTTACCGCTGAGGATTGACAGGTTGATGCTCTTGATTGTTACAGGCACGCCGAGGGTGCTGCTGGCCACTTTTTCGACTTTGGTTTTAATCAAGCTGGCACCAAACAAAGAGAAGCCGACAATCAGGACCAGCAGGATTACTATAATTGACACGGCCACATAAGTAAGGATTTTTTTGGCTGACTTCATTTTGTTGCCCTCCAAAAGGTTTAAGTTGGTTACACAGTTTTGGTATCATAAATTTTATCCGTATAGTTATTATTAGAACATGTACATTGCGCCGGCGATAATTGACATCGTGTAGTCCCTGTTAACTATGGGGCTGTTTCGAATGTTATCGTCCAGCCAGTAATATGTTATGCTCGTAAATAGTGTCCAGTTGTCGTTTAGCTGGTAGTTTGCGTCAAGGCCGACAAACCAGTTGACGGATGCGCCCGGGTTGTATGCGGGCCTGCCCTCGCGTGCCTCGTTGTCGCGGACGCCGTAGTAATAATCAGCGAGGTTACTGCTTAGCAGGGCAAAGCCGACAAACGGTCTTATCTTTGATTGTTCGAATTCGAGTGGTTTGCCGTAAGTTACGCGAAACTCCTGCCCGTCGTGCTGGCTCAGGGCATCGGTGATAAGTCGTGTGTGCAGGTCGCCCCAGTCGCCCGATATGCCGAACTCGCCGCCGACGTCAAAGCTCATATGCCTGTCGTGCATTCCGTCCAGGTCGTCGCTTCTGTCGGCGTCGTAGCCGTCGGTGCGCAATTTGCCGATGAAGTCGAATGTCATATTGGAATCCTGGAATACCCGGCAGCCGGCGGTATCGAGATAGAAATAAAACGGGGCTTTGACGGCGAAGACCGCTGGTATCGGGTAAACAGACGCAGACATTCCTTTATATGGTTCGATTGTAATCCATGCGCCGGGGCCGGCCAGCAGCATCGAGTTGGGGTCTGTCTGTGAGTTTTGTTTGCCGCCTTCAGCCAAGGCCGCTGAGCAAATCAGCAACGTCAGGGAAATCATCAGTATTTTATTTGCCATCATTAACTATCCTTTCCAAAGCATTTACGCACTGGCGGGCAGTTTCTGGCCGCCGCTCCTGATATTTACGTCCCTTTGCGGGAACGGCATTGTTATGCCGTTGCTTTCCAGGGTGGTTTTAAGCTTGGCGGTAGTGTCGAAGTAAACATCCCAGTAATCCGCTGATTTTACCCACGGTCGAACGACAAAGTTGACGGAACTGTCGGCAAGTTCCGAGACGGCCACCGTTGGGGCCGGTGTTTTGAGTATTCTCGCGTCAGTAGCGAGGACGCCTTCGATGACCTGTTTGGCTTTTTTGATATCGTCGTCATACGATATGCCAATCGTCAGGTCGATTCTTCTTGTAGGGTTGGCGGTGTAGTTGCTGATAGTGCCGCCTGTTACCTGGGCATTTGGGACAATGATGCGAACATTGTCGACGGAGTTAAGTACCGTGTTTAGAATCTGAATTTCCTGAACTGTTCCCTGGATACCTGCAACGGAGACAAAATCGCCGATTTTGAAGGGTTTGAAGATTACCATAAGTATTCCAGCAGCAAAATTTGACAATGAACCCTGCAGGGCGAAGGCGACGGCCAATGCCGCGGCGCCGAGCACGGCGATTGCGGCGGTCAGTTTTATTCCGACCCTGTCTAATGCCGCGATAATCACAAACGCGAGCAGGCCGAAGTAGCACATGTGCTGGACAAAGGTAACAAGGATTTGCTCAACGCGCGCCCTGGTCATTGCCCTGCCGACGAGGAAGGAAATCCATTTTGCCAGCCATCGACCAACTACGAAGATAAGAATCGCCGCCAGCAGGTCAAGCGCGAAAGCAGTGCCTTTGGTAATCAGGAATGTCTTTATTGTTTCAACGGCGTTTTGCGGCCCCGCCGCCTGCGCCGAACCCAGGTTCGGATCCGTGTTGACATCCTGTGCAAAAGAAGGAACAGCGACAGCGAACAAAATTGCCCATATTACCAAACAATAAATGCTTATCTTTTTGATTTGAAGTTTCATTTGGTATCCCCAAAAAACATGTTCAAATTTATCCTTTCCCGAAATCGTCGAGAAGATAGCACTATTTGGTCCTGTGCGTAACAATAACTGCCGATGAATCAACCCCTGTGCCGGACTATTGGCTAAAATTTACCCGGTCTGGCCCATAACGCAAGCAAAAAACGGCCTCCGGGTTTTTTGTCAGCCCTTGCGCAAGATGTCGCGGATATCGGTCAGCAGTATAACCTCAGGCGACGGGAGAGGCGGTTCTGATGGCTTGGCGGCCTCTTTTCTTTTCAAGGTGTTAATCGCCTTGACCACCATAAAAATCGCGAAGGCAATAATTGTGAAGTCAATAATGGTCTGGATGAAATTGCCGTAATTGAGTGTTACGGCAGCGGTCGTTTCCGTGGCCTTTTTTATTGTTATCACGAGTTTGCTAAAATCGACGCCGCCTATGAGCAGCCCAATCGGCGGCATAATCACATCAGCCACGAAAGATGACACGATTTTGCCGAATGCCGCGCCTATTACGATACCAACTGCCATATCCACTACGTTACCCCTGACCGCGAACGTCTTGAATTCCTGCAACCATTTCATAGCCATCTCCTTTTAATTGATTTGCCTGATATTAAACCACCCACCGTTTGTCGCGAGGTTGAAGTGCCGTGAGTGAAATCGTACAGTTTTACGGGGGATTGTCAATATGCGTATGTCCCGACTTACAGCCGAGGGCTGTAAAATAGAGAATACCGCCGGACAGTGGCATTCAGTTTTTATTTTCGATGGCTTTCAGCAGGTTTGGGTCGATTGTTTTGCCGAGTTGTTCGGCTGTCTTTATGTGTTCCAGGGCCAGGTCGTAATTTTTCAGCTTGTAGTAGGCAAAGCCGAGGCCATAATGCGCATCAGCCATTTTGGGGTCAAGCTCCACGGCTTTGAGACATGCTTTGACGGTGTTTTCATAGTCGCCCTTGTTGGAATACGCGGCGCCGAGCTGATAATATAATCCGGCGTTGGCCGGGTTTACGCGGGCGGCCTTGTTGTATTGTTCGATGGCGGCATCGTAATCGCCTTTGTTGAAATAGACGCTGCCGAGATTCGCCAGCGCCTCGAACATATTCGGATTAATCGCCAGCGCCTTGAGGTATGCGTCGATTTCGCTGTCCGTCTGATTGAGTTTGTTGTAGCAGATGCCCATACCGAGATATGTTTCTGCGACGTTGCGGTCAAGTCGTATTGCGGCGGTGTATTCGTTTATCGCGTCGTTAAACCATTCGCGTTTCTGGTAGGCGTTGGCAAGGTTGCTGTGGGCCTTGGCGCTGTCCAGATTGGTTTTAAGTGCGGCCTGATACTCAGTTATTGCTTCGTCGACGCGGTTCTTCAGCAGGTAGTTATTGCCGAGGTTTATTCGTGATTCAGCCAGCGACTGATTGATATAAACGGCCCATTGCAGCGAAGCAATCGCCTGGTCAACGTTGTTGATACCGCCATAGACGTTGCCGAGGTTATTGAAGAAGCAGCCGAGCGTCTGGCGCTTGTTGAGATTGGTCATATAAAGGGTGCTGTTTTTGGGGACATTGAATTCCCGGATATAGTAATCGTCGACAGCGCTGTTGCCCCTGGCGGTCGTTTCGATATTGAAACGCACCCGGCCGTCATCGTACCTGATGAAAAAATGTCCCGGTACAACGACACCGTAGAGCGGCAAGCCGAGCCGTTCACCGATAGCCAGATATAGAACGGACAAGCTCAGGCAATAACCCTGGCGTCTGTCCATAACGGAGTGCAGAAACAGGTCGTATGGGTCGGTGGCTTTATTGATTGCTTTGAACTTTAATTCATTGAACAGGTAATCGTTGATAATAGGGATTGCTGCAGCGCCCATCGGCGTGTTCTTTGCCTTGAGCCGGCTGCGGATTTCTACGGCGATATCGTCCAACTGTTGCTGGTATTTTGTGCCTGCAACCATATCGCTCCACGATTCTGAGACAATCAAAGCGGCTGTGCCCAGGTCAATCTGCTCGGGCGGCAGCCGCAGCACCGCCTCGATTGATTTGGCATACAGCCCGTCGAGATTCGCGTTTGCCAGTGGCTCCTCAGCAAAACAGAGTTGAAACTGCCCACTGCCGAGCACGCAGAAACCGCAGAGGAGAATATAAAATAAACTCCGCGTTTTTTGTGGCGAGTATTTTTTCTTCATTTTCATAAAATTACGATTCACGTGTTAATCTTCATTCATCTCCAGCTCAACCGGCCGATGGCTGAACAGGTCTATTTGTTTCCACTTACCGCTTTTGAATCTTATACGATTGGCTAATCCTGCCGCGATGATACTCATTGTTGCCGCGGCCCAGGGACCGAGCGAACCGAAGTTCGGGAACACCTTTATTATAACAAATCCGCCCAGCGCGAGAATAGCCGCCGCACCGAGGGCGAAGATGGCCAGCCAGACCGTGTCGCCGGCCCCGCGTAATGCCCCGCTGTAAACGGTTCTCGACGCGTAGAAGAGCTGATAGATAGCCGCGAAAACAAGCACTTCGACTCCTATCTGTATTACCATATCGTCGGATGACCACATCCGCATAAATATTCTGCCGAATAACAAAAAGCCCAATCCTACAAATCCCATATATATAAGTGCAACACGCAGGCACAGGCGGGTCTGCTTGATTGCCGTGTGATTTTTATCCGCGCCGATGGATTTGCCTACGGCGACTGTTATAGCGGTCTTTAGCCCCTCGATGGGCATTGTCGAAAGATTTATGCAGGCAAGCGCTGCGCTCGTCGCGGCCTGCGTTTCTTTGCCGAACCTGCCGACTAACCAGAAAAGTATCGCACCCCAGACGCCCGCGCTGAACGCCAGCTCAATACCCGCGGGTAGTCCGATTTTTAGCAGGTCTGTCATTTTTCGCAAATCGGGCTTGAGCATACTCATACTGGCGTATTCGGTCCTGAAGCCGCCGCCAAGAAATGTCGCCATTCTTATCCCGCCGCCGACCGTTATGCCGATTACCGTTCCCCATGCCGAACCCGCTATTCCCATCGCCGGGAAACCGAACTTGCCGAAAATCAGCGCGTAATTCATCACGAGATTGACGACCTGCGCAATCAGCGCGGCATACATTGAAAGCAGGGGCCTGTGAATGCCCATAAAAAACTGCACGCCCGCCCAGACGAACACCACGGATATATTGCCGAAGAGCATAATGCGAAAGTAAATAACCTCCAGCTCGAAACTTCCGGCTCGTGGCCGAATGAGCGAAATATCGCAGGCGCAAGAGGCCAGCATATCGCCAAAATCAAAAGAGAAAATGCCACCCCCATATAGACCGCCTGCCAGAAGTAGCTGGTGCATTCTTTTTTTTGCCCCTTCCCATAACACTGGTTGACGTATGTGCCTAAACCGGCGAAAATGCCCATCACGCACGCGGCAGGTATCGAGGCGGTGAATCCCGCGGGCAGCACCGCCGCAAGAGCGGCCGTTCCTAAGCGTGAGACCATTATCCGGTCAACGAATTGCAGAAGTGTAAAGGAAACGGTGGTAATGACAATCGGCCCCGCCAGCTTGAGCATAAACCCAAGTGAGGCCTCACCCGCCTCACCCCTAAGGGGCGAGGTCTCATCAACGATGATGGGTTTGGTCTGGGTGTTCATTTACAGCAGCGGTTTAGTTTATCTAACAAGGATTCCATCGAAGTACCTGTGATTTGGATTGTTTTGACGGGCGAGGTATGGCCGGAGGTAATCGTGACGGTGTTTTTTTTGACGCCCAATGTGTCGGCTAAAAATTCCACAAGTGATTCGTTGGCTTTGCCTTTTTCCGGCGCAGCAGCGAGTTTTACTTTAAGCATACCACCCAATAGGCCTGCTATCGCGGTTTTGCTCGAACGCGGGACGACTTTTACTGAAAAGATAACCGCATTAGCGGATTGTTGTATTTTCAGATGCTCCATTTATCGCGGCCTATTCAGCCCGTTCTCGCAGGTTTGCGCCGATGGCAAGCTGGACGTATTTTTCAACCTGTTCGGCCAGTTCACTAAGTGATGGCAACTGGAAATCCTCGAAGTGTCCCGGCACAAATTCGCCGTTGAGGGCCTTTTTGAAGACCCGGACGCGAATGACCGACGGCTGTGAACTGGTTTTGGTATAGTCGCTGTCTTTGTGCTCGGTAAGCTCGACTCGCCAGTCCTCGCTTATAAAGACCAGGCACTTGCCGGTATAAACGGCCGTCGGGAAATACTCATATAATGATTTCAGCGTTTCCATCGTCGGCTATTATACACCGGCCCCCAGCAATAGCAAATCACACTTGTCCGCTGAAGATTGAAAGATTATATTGCCCGTATCGCATCGCTGGACCAAAGGAATTGATAAAAAACGGGAGGTCAAAAATGAAAAAGTTATCTGCAATTCTGTTAGTTATAATGATAAGTGCTGCCTCGTGCGCAACGAATCGGGAGAAAGAATCAGGCAAGGAGAATATGCCTTCGCTTGAGCCGCCTAAGGCGCTTAACGATGAGTGGAGTAAATGGCTTGTCGGCGACTGGCAGGGCACGGCTAAATCGGATTTCGGCGAGCACAAGGACTGGGCAAAAGGCGATTGCAGGCTGAATATCAAATTTGGCCTGAATGGTCAATTTCTTGTCCGCCAAGGTCAATCCCAGGTAACCAGTTTATCCGATGAATATATAAAACAACTTAAAGGGCAGCACCTGTCCGATTCGGACATTGAAAAGATGTGCAATTCAACTTTCAAGAGCGTGGAAATTTACACCATAGACCCGAAAACCGGCGAGGTTATCGCGTATCTTTTTGACAGTTTGCGTTGTATCGCCAAAGGGACGGGTAAACGCGAGGGAAACAAAGAGATTATGAACTGGGTCTGGTCGGTCCAGGGTCAGGGGGCGAGTGTTCGTGTTACGGAAAAGGTTGATAACGACAAGTTTATCACCACCGAAAAATATAAAATGCCGGACGGCGGTATAATGGAGGATAAAGCGGAAATGACTCGCAGTAAAAAGGGCAAGTCAGATTCTGATTCAGGTATGGATTTACATAATCCCGAACAACTGGTTTCTTATCTGGAAAAAGAAGGACGCAATTGGATGGTCACGCAACGTGATGCTTACTGGGCGAAAGGCCGTCCGCTGGAATCTGATATACGCAGTGTTATTGGGCCTTTTTTTCAGAATGACACACTGGACAGCGTTCGCATCTGCGAAGTGTCACAGATAGAGAATCCCCCCTTCTACAAGGAACTGGAGAGGCAGGGAATACCTATGCCCATGGACTTTCGTAATATGGCGGGGATAACATTTAACGATACCGTTCTTATTAACCCCTCCAAAATTGACGCCAAAAGGCACACCTCCCTGATTTTTCACGAGTGTGTTCACGTTGCGCAATTCCGTTTTCTCACACCTGACGGATTCGCCCGTGAATACGTGAAGGGCTGGGCAAACAACGAATTCGACTACTACAAAATCCCCCTTGAAATCCAGGCGTATCAGCTTCAGAGGCGCTTCGACTCAAATTCGCAAAGTACGTTTTCTGTTGAAGCGGAAGTCGCGCAAAAATGGAAATAGCGATCAATGAACTCGTCTCGCGTCCTTTGTTAAAGTGGGCAGCTTCTTCTCGCAGTGTTCCGCTTGGCCTTACCCGACCTGAAGGCTCAGATATTGCGGCAGACCCATCTGCTTGATCTGGTCCTGCTGTGCCTCGATTTCATCGACGTGGGCGTCTTCGTCTTTCAAAATCGCGTCGAGCAACTCTTTGGTGGCGTTGTCGGCGACTTCCTGCGCGAGCTTAATCGCCGCATTGTACGACTTGACGGCACCCATTTCCGCATCGAGGTCGTTGTCGAACTGTTTTGGTACGTCGGCACCGATATGAATATCACTAAGCTTGCTGACTATCGGCGTGCCTTCGAGGAAGAGGATTCGCCCGATAAGCTTCTCGGCGTGTTTCATCTCTGTTACCGCCCGTGCCTGCAACATCTTCCCTAGCTTCATATAGCCCCAGTTTTCGACCATTTCAGCGTGAACCATATACTGGTTGATTGCGCCCAGCTCATCGGCGAGCAATCCGTTGAGGGCCTGAAGTAATTTTGCGTTTCCCTTCATCTTAGTAACCCCTTTCCTGAATCAAAAAGTAATATCCCGCTTTCATACCTGACAACCGTATTCTAAAAAGAACAGTTTCCAACGGTTAAACTAACGTTCTGTCACTCATTCGTCAAGCAGTAAAAATGCCGATTGATATTTATCGTTTTTTAGGCGGTATCAGGGCTTCCAGTAACGGCTTACGGAATGAGAGCGTATTGGGGTCACAAATGCCGAAGTATTCACCGCAGAAATCCCAGTATGTGAAACTAAAGCCGTGCTCAATCGCGGTATCGGCGACGAATTTTGTCCAACGGACGCGAGAATCCATATCGGCCTTGCTGTTTGCGCCAAATTCGACAATGCAAATTGGGCGATTATTCTTTTTAGCCCAGGCGGCCGCGACGTTAAAATCACTTGCTATGGCCTGCTTTTCCGCGTCGGTACCTGTCCATTTTGTGCCCAGCCATGCGTTGGAATCGGGTACCCAGTGGGCTCCCTGATGAGTGAATTCGTATGGCAGGTAATAATGAAGAGAGACGATTATATTTGGGTCATTTTTGGGCAGCTCAATCGCATTGAGCTGCTGTATGTCGTTATAGTTGACGGGGCCGAACACAAGGGTTCTGTTCGGGTTTGACTTGCGAATTACGGCGTGCACTTCCTTAAGAAGCTTGTTCCACTTGCCGGCGGTCAGGTTATCATGCGGCTCATTGAGCGGCTCGAAGATGACCACAAAGGGGTAATCCTTGTAGTGCTCCGCAACCTGTTTCCATATTGCAAGAAACCTTTCTTTTTGGCCCGCGGGGTCTTTATAAAGCTCGTTGTAGTGATGCATAGTGACTATCACAATTACTTCCCGCTGCATCGCCTCATAGATTACCCAGTCCATTCTTGTGAAGAAGTTAGGGTCAATTGTGTAAGGTTTTTCAGTCAGTGCATGGGCGGACCAGCAGACGGGGATGCGGAATGAAGTAAACCAGGCTTCTCTGGCGACGTTAAAATATTGCACTTTGATGGTGACGCCCCAGTCGCCTTCTTTCGGTGCCTCGAGTGCATTGCCGAAGTTGATTCCGCGATTCATGATTTTATTGATTTCGAACGCATTCGGTTCGCCTGTTGCTGCACCGGCGATTACCAGTGAAGCAATAATAACACTCAACAACTTTGCCATAAAATCAGCTCCTTACTTGGATTTCTGTGGAACGACCGCTTCCAAAAGTTCTTTGTGCCAGGATTTAGTTTGCTGGTCATACAATCCGAAAACGGAACAGAATTCCCAGTATGATATGCTGAAGCCGCGTGACACCGCCGCGTCGGCGACGCACTTTGTCCAGCGCACACGGGATTCCATATCAGCTTTTTCATAAACACCGAATTCGCTGAGGTAAATCGGCCGATTGTTCTTTTTTGCCCAGTCGGCAGCGATATCAAAATTCTTTATTATTGCCTGTTTTTCATTTTCCGAGCCGGTCCATTTTGTGCCCAGCCATTTTTCGGAATCCCTAATCCAGCTTGCGCCCTGCTGGGTAAATTCAGACGGCAGGAAATAATGAACATCAACGATTATATTGGAATCGTCTTTAGGCAGATCGAGAAGCTCAAGATTATCAATGAGGTAAAAGCCCCCGGGGCCGATGACGACTGTTCTATGAGGATTAGACCGGCGAATAATGGTCAAGGCCTCTTTTGTGAGTGAATTCCAGTTAGTGGCATTGAGTTTGTCCACCCTTTCGCTGAGCGGCTCAAAGATAAGAGCATCGGGATAATCCTTGTAATGTTCCGCAATCTGTTTCCATATAGCCAGGAATCTGTCTTTTTGTCCGTCGGGGTCGCCGTAAAGTTCTTCGTAATGGTGAGTAAAGAGCACCACGGGAAGATTTCGCGACAGCGAGTTTTGTATTGCCCAGTCGATTCGTTTGAAGAAGTTCGGGTCTATGGTGTAAGGCGGTTCGTTTGCGGCGTGTGCGTTCCAGCGGACGGGCAGGCGAATCGAATTAAATCCCGCGTCTTTAATAATCTGGAAATATTCGTCCTGTAAAGTAACTCCCCATTCGCCTTCTTGTTTAGGCGTATCGAGCGCGCCGCCGATATTAACGCCACGACCAAGCATTTTGTTGGTTGTAAAGGCGTTAGGTTCATTGGCGGCCACACAGGCCGACGTCAACGAAACAATAATAATCGCTAACAGCTTTGCCATAAAGTCAACTCCGTTTTACTGTTTGGGCGGAATAATCGCTTCTAAAAGCGGCTTGCGCCAGGATTTGGTCTGCTGGTCATACAGGCCGAATTCCTGTGCACAGAATTCCCAGTACATTAAGCTCATACCCTGCCGGGCCGCGGTATCGGCGACGAATTTTGTCCAGTTGATGCGCGATTCCATATCGGCTTTTTTGTATGTGCCGAACTCGCCGAGGTTTATCGGGCGATTGTTTTTTTTGCCCCACGTCGCAGCAGTATTAAAATCTTTTATCACCCTCTCTTCATCCTTGTCGTTGCGGGGCCATTTGGTACCCATCCATGCATTGGCGTCCCTGTCGGTTATAAAGGGTGCTCCCTGGTGGGTGAATTCGAGCGGGTCATAATAGTGGATTGAGACGATAATGTTGCGGTCGTCTGCGGGAAGCTTAAGCGAGTTGAGAGTTCCGATGACATTCCATGCGGAACCTGCGGCAATGATTCTGTCGGGATTCGACTGTCGAATTACAGCAATGGTCTGTTTGAGCAGTGCGTTCAAATCGCCGCCCCTTAATTTGCCAGAGGGTTCATTTATCGGCTCGAAGAGGAGCGTCTGCGGGTAATCCTTATAGTGCTCAGAAATCTGCTGCCATATCGCAAGGAACCTTTCCCTGTGATTTACCGGGTCATTGATAAGTTCCGGGTAATTATGAACGTTGAGCATTACCGGCATTTTGCGCGACAAAGCGCAATTAACCGCCCAGTCAACCCTTTTCATAAAGTTCGGGTCGATAGTATAAGGCGGCTCGGCCAGTGCGTGTGCCGACCAGCGGACCGGCAGGCGAATCGAATTGAATCCCGCGTCTTTGATTATCTGGAAATATTCTTCCTGTAAAGTCACGCCCCATGCGCCTTCGGTCGGCGCCTCAAGCGCATTGCCCATATTGACGCCCTTGCCCAAAAGTTTATTCATTTCAAAGGCGCCGATTTTTGCTGATTTGGCATTTGGTTTGCCGGTCATAAAGGAATCGCATCCGGAAACTACAGCCAATACCATTGTAGTAATCACGAGTGCCGTTGTGGTTTTCGACATAGTTTTTAATCCCAATAATACAAGCAGGATATATAGTTTAACCTACTGTTTCGGTGCAATAATAGCGTCAAGCAACGGCTTGCGCCAGGATTTTGTGTCGCGGTCATACAGGCCGAATTCCTGTGCGCAGAATTCCCAGTACATTAAGCTCATTCCTCGCTCGGCCGCGGTATCGGCGATGAATTTTGTCCAGCGGGCGCGCGATTCCATATCTGCTTTATAATATGAGCCGAACTCGCCCAAGTTAATCGGGCGATTGTGTTCCTTCCCCCAGGCCGCGCCAATGTCAAATATGTCGGTCATAGCTTTCTTTTCTTCGGCCGTGCCCATCCATTTCGTGCCAGGCCAGGAGTTGTAATTGCTGTTTGGGTCCGAGTTGGGATTCTGATTAACAACTTTCATATCTTCATGAGATTGAGCGACTTTTTCGGGTGTCATCCAGGGCGCTCCCTGGTGCGTGAAATTGTGCGGGAAATAATGATGGACGGTTACGATGATGTTGCGGTCGTTCTCAGGCAGCTCAAGAAGCTTCAGATATGTAATCCAGCTGTCGTTGGCTGAACCGACAACGATGGTCCTGTTCGGATTCGATTGCCTTATAATAGTAATCGCTTCTTTGAGCCATTCATTCCACATCTGGGGCGTTAGCGCGTCGTCCGGCTCATTATAAAGCTCGAACAGCACCGTATCCGGGTAATCCTTATAATGCTCGGCGATTTGCTTCCACAGCGCCATAAACCTTTCTTTGTGCGCAAGCGGCTCGGTATAAAGCTCAGCGTATTGCTGAATATTGACCATTATGGGCAGATTTCTCGAAGTAGCCCAGTTTACAACGGTGTCAACCCGTTTGAAAAAGTCGGGGTTAATGGTGTAAGGTTTTTCAACCAGCGCATGGCCTGACCAGCGGACGGGCAGGCGGATTGAATTGAAGCCCGCCCGTTTGATGATGTCGAAATACTCTTCTTTAATTACTACGCCCCATGCGCCTTCGGTCGGCGCCTCAAGTGCGTTGCCGATGTTTACTCCCCGGCCAAGCATCTTGTTCATTTTGAACGGGTCGGGTTTTGTCGATGCGGTGTTTGGTTCGGCGGCTATGACGCAAGCTGCTCCGAACAGAAGTATTATTAATGCGATGAACGCGTATGATTTGGCTATTCCCAACATCGTTTTTTCTCCTGTCTCAAAAGTTTATTGTTTCGGTGGTATAACTGCGTCGAGCAGCGGCCTAACCCAGGTTTTGGTGTTTCTGTCGTAAAGCGCCATATTGTAGGTGAACTGCCAGTAAGTGAAGCTGAATCCGTGCGAGACCGCCTCGTCAGCGATATATTTGGCCCAGCGGACGCGTGAATCCATATCCGCTTTTTCGTAAGAGCCGAACTCGCCGAGATAAACCGGGCGATTATGCGCTCTGGCCCAGCTTGCCAGGGTGTCAAAATCCTTTTTTATCCTCCGTTTTTCGTCTGCGCTGCCCTCCCATTTTGTCCCGAGCCAGTCGTTGGAATCCTTTGTCCAGCTTGTGCCCTGATGGGTAAAATGATAGGGATCATAATAGTGTATGGTTAAAATGATATTTTTGTCGTCCGCCGGCAGCTCAAGGAACCTCAGGCCCGGGATGTGGTTGAAATCAGTCGGGCCTATTACAACCATTCTGTTGGGATTGGTCTTACGGACAATTGCCAGCGTTTCTTTTATCAGCGCGTTCCATTCACCTGTTCCGATTTGCCCCTGCGGCTCGTTAAGAAGCTCGAAGAGCAGTGTGTTGGGATAATCTTTGTAATGTTCGGCGAGCTGTTCCCAGGTAGCGAGGAATTTGGGTTTGAGGACGTTGGGATAGCGATAAAATTCAAAGAAGTTTTGATAGTTTATTATTACAGCGAGATTGCGCGACAAGGCGCTGTTGACGGCCTGGTCAACACGTTTCAGGAAGTTGGGGTCGATTGTGTATGGCGGATTCTTCGTGGTCCGCGTGGACCAGCGAATCGTAATACGAACCGAATTAAAGCCGGCGTCTTTGATTATCTGGAAGTGCTCGTCTTTTACGATGAAACTCCATTGGTCTTCTTTTTCCGTTTCCCTGTCCAGCGCGTTGCCGATATCGACTCCCCGGCCAATCAGCTTGTTGACCGCAAACGGGTCATTGAGATTCACGTCAGTATTGGCGCAGAAGGCGCATCCTGACCAGACCAGTGCCAGTAATATGACGGCCAGTGATTTTGATGGGCTGAGCATGAAATTGTCTCCTATAGCGATTAATAGAATGTGGAATACAGTTTCAACCAAAGCGGGCGATGGGATTCGAACCCACGGCATTCGGCTTGGGAAGCCGACATTCTACCACTGAATTACGCCCGCGGTAACAACTGTGCTATTATACCCCCGGATGCGGACAGTTTCCAGAGGGAAGTTGATTGTATCTTGCGGATAGCGTAGAATCCCTGTGGTTTCGGTAATCAAGGAAATAAGGGCACACAGATGGCCAAAGAAGTTCGGCTGCCGAAGTTCGACAGTCCAATGCCATTAAATCATAATTTAGATTATCAAACTCTGTGGTCTTCACGAATTATGGTGCGGTAACCGCCGGACTGGCTTCGGTTCCAGTTCTTGGGCGGTTTGATTTTTTTCAGCCGGTCGAGCTGGCCGATGTCTTTTAGACGCTTGTAAATAAGCTGCCAGGCGCACTGGCGTTCGGGATTGACCTCGCAGCGGTCTTCGCGCGAGCCGCTACAAGGGCCGTTGAGCATGTGTTTGGCACAGCGAGTTACCGGGCAGATGCCGCCGTATTCGTGAAGCACGCACGCGCCGCAGGCGGCGCATTTTTCCGTCCAGACGCCTCTTTCCTCGAGTATGCCGATGAAAGCCGTATCGAGGCCCGCGTAAACGGGCTTATTTGTGTAACGTTCGGCGATGGCTTGGACGCCCGCGCCGCAGCCAAGCGAAAGAACCGCGTCATTTCGCTTTATGGCGTCGGCCGCCTGTTCGAGGAAGACGTTGTCGCACTGACGCTCTATTGTCAATTCCTCAACTTCAAGGGGAAGCCCTTTTAATTTCGCCGACATTCGTAACGCAGAGGCGATGATGCTTACCTCACGCACTCCACCCGCAAGGCATACTGTGACACAGGTGCCGCAGCCCAGCACGAGGAGCTTCTTATGGTCTTTCACGATTGCCAGCAGGTCGGGTATATTTTTTCTTTGCGCAATTATCATTAAGCGGCACTCCTATTTTTTTAACGAACCATTTTGTCTTATCGGGCTTGGGCCCAGTTTGCGAACGGTTTCAACCATATCAATAATCGTATCAGCCAAAGGACGCGCCATCGCGGCGGAAACGTTTACCATCCGCAGTCGCTCCTTTTCCATTCCGATTTCTTCCAGTATTTCTCTTGTGTAATTGACCCGGCGTTTCGCGCAGAGGTTGCCCTCGACGAAATGGCAGCCGCCTTCGAGACAGCCCGCGACAAGCACCCCGTCGGCGCCGTTTTCGAGGGCCTTCATAAAGTATTCGGTCTCAAGCCGGCCCGTGCAGGGAGTGCGGATTATGCGCACGTTTGGCGGGTACTGGATACGCATAGACCCCGCCAAATCCGCCGACGAATACGCACAGTAGTGGCAGCAGAACGCCAGAATTTTAGGTTCAAAGTTTTCCTGTTTCATAAATTATACTTTTTCCGTTAATTCTTTTGCCTTTGATGATGTTCCAGCAAACATTTCACCGTTGCCGCCGGCGAACAACTGCTTAATCATCACGTTGAACTGGTCCGTCTCGAAATGGTGCAATTGTATTGCTCTGGCAGGGCATTCCGAAACGCATATTCCGCAGCCCATACATTTTGCGGCCTCGATTTGTCCTTTGCCGTCCTTGTTGCAGAACGGGGCCGAATACGGGCAGGAATTAACACAGGTCATACAGGATATACACTTCTGCTGGTCAACATAAGAAACCTGAGCGCTGACGTCGAGTTGCGTCTTCGAAAGCACCGTTGCCGCTCTCGCGGCGGCGGCCCGCGCCTGTGAGATATTCTCGTCGATAAACTTCGGCGAATGCGCAAGCCCGCAAAGGAAAATGCCTTCCGTTGTGAAATCCACGGGACGCAGCTTCATGTGTGCCTCGACGTAGAACCCGTCGGCGTTAAGCGGCACCTTGAGCATATCCGAGATACGCTTGTTGTTTTCCCTGTCGGTTTCAACACCTGTGCTGAGCACGACGTTATCCGCCTCGATACTGATTGGCTCAGGCAGGTCGGGGCTGTTAACCGTTACTACAAGACCATTATTCTGACTGACCACCGGTGCCGCTTCAGGAGTGTAGCGGATAAATACGACACCTGCCTCGCGTGCCTCTTTGAAATATGTCTCCCTGAAACCGTATGTCCTGACGTCCCTGTAAAGAACATAGATGTTGGCGTTCGGATCACGTTTCTTGATTTCAATCGCGTTTTTGATTGCCATCGAGCAGCAGATTCTGCTGCAATACGGATGTGCCTCATTGCGTGAGCCGACGCACTGAATCATCACGACGTTTTGGCCTTTCGCAGGATACGCCTTATCGTGCAACTGCTTTTCCAGTTCGGCCTGCGTCAAGACGCCTTTTGACCCATACATATATTCCGTTGTCTGGGCCTTTCGTGCGCCTGTGGCGACGATTATTGTGCCGCCCGTGACTTCGGACTTCGAGCCGTTTTTGGCAAGCGATATTTTGAATTTGCCTATGTGGCCCGCGATGCCGGCGATTTCAGTGCCCAGATAAAGTTTGATGTTGGGATGCTTTTCAACCTGTTTTATCAAGTCGCGGGTAAAGCCCGCGATATCATCGTGTTCAAAGGTGTGATAAATATCGTGCAGTGTTCCGCCCAGACGCTCGGCCTTTTCTATCAGGTGCACCTTGAATCCCTGGTTAGCCAGCGCCAATGCGGCAGTCATACCGCTAAGTCCGCCGCCAATAACAAGGCCTGTCTGGTCAACGGCCAGCGTGCCGCTTTCGAGGGGCGACAGGAACCTTGCCCTGCTGATTGCCATTTTAACCAGGTCGGTAGCTTTTTCGGTAGCCGACTGCGGGACAGCCGAATGTACCCACGAACACTGGTCTCGTATATTTGCCATTTCAAACAAATATGGATTAAGGCCCGCTTCACGAAGCGTCTCGCGGAACAACGGCTCGTGCGTTCGCGGCGTGCAGGAGGCAACCACGATTCGATTGAGCCGATGCTCGCGTATCATATCCTTTATGTTCGACAAGCTCGTATCGGAGCAGGTAAACATCGTATGAGAAGCGTAAATCACATCGGGCATATTCTCGATATTCTTAACAACCTGCTCGACATCCACCACCGAGCCGATATTCATACCACAGTGACATACGAAGACGCCGATACGCGGGTCTTCATCGGCAACGTCGTGCTCAGGGGGGTAACTCTTTTTGGTAATAAGGGTATTGCGCACCGGAGCAAGCAATTCCATCGCCATAGAGGCGGCGGCGCTTGCCTGCGTAACGGTTTCGGGGATATCTTTTGGTTCCTGGAACGCCCCGCCGACAAATACTCCCGGTATGGAAGTTGTGAGGGGCGACAATCTATCTGTTTTGCAGAAACCAAAATCATTGAGTTTGATATCGAGTCGGGATGCGAATTCCGCCATAGATGCGGGCGGCTCCATTCCCACGGAAAGCACAACCAGGTCAAAATCCTTGTATTGAATATCGTTGCTCTGGTCGTAATAATTCAGTCGAAGGTCACTGCTGCCTGGGAGCTGAATTACGCGAGAGGGGATACTCTTGATGTAATGTATGTTTTTCTGCGCCTTGGCACGCTCGTAATACTGGTCGAAATCTTTGCCGAACGCGCGTATATCCATATAAAAGATTGTCGCGTCGAGTCCATCTACGTGGTCGCCTGCGACCATTGCCTGCTTCGTTGCCATCATACAGCAAATCGAGGAGCAATAATCGTTGCCGCATTCTGAATCGCGCGAGCCGACGCATTGAATCCAGGCGATGCGTCTCGCGGGCTTGCCGTCCGAAAGACGAATCAGGTGTCCCTCGAACGGGCCTGCTGCGGAAAGCATTCGCTCGAATTGAACGCTTGTAACGACGTTAGAGTATCGCCCGTAGCCATATTCACCTTTTCGGGTCGCGTCGAATTCTTGAAAGCCGGGGGTAAGCAGGACCGAGCCGACTTCTAATTTGACTATCCGCTCTTTCATAGCGTGGTCGATCGCGTGCTGCTCGCAGGCCTCGACGCACTGATTGCACTCCGAACACAAGGCGCAATTCAAGCATCTTTCGGCTTCCGCGAGGGCCTGTGCCTCGGTGAGTCCTTTTTCAATCTCTTCGAAATTCATCAGCCGTTTCGCCGGCGATAATTCCTCGGGATGAACGCGGGCTTTTTTCTCCACGTCCTCCGTCTCAGGAAGCAAATCTTCCGAAAGGGGCTTCAGGTTCTCTTCGAAACGATTGGTCAGCATTTCCTTATCGGTCAGGAATCGCTCGATGGATTCTGCGACTCGTTTGCCCGCCGCCACCGCGTCAATAACAGCCGCCGGGCCTGAGGCATTGTCGCCGCCGGCAAAAACGCCTTCTATCGAAGTTTGACAGGTTATCGGGTCGGCCTTGAAATACCCGCGTTGGCTTTCTACGCCGATATGGCCGACAAACTGCTCATCAGTCATCTGGCCTATAGCGATGATAATCTGTTCCGCGTCAACCGTTATAAGTTCGTTTTCGTTAAATACCGGCCTGAAACGTTTCTGGTCATCGAAGACCTTTGTGCAGCGTTTGAACTCTATGCCTGTAATCGAGCCGTTGCCGGTGATGCGTTTCGGTCCCCAGCCATTGCGAATCTTGATACCCTCGGCCAGCGTTGCTTCGATTTCTTCCTTGTAGGCGGGCATTTCATTTTCGCCCTCAAGGCAAACCATTTCGACTTGTTTGGCGCCGAGACGAAGCGCGGTTCTCGCGACGTCAACCGCGACGTTACCGCCGCCGATGACTATGACCTTATTTTTCACCTTCGGCTTATTGACTGAGCCGGCGTCCCTGAGAAATTCGACACCGTGGATAACGCCATTGATTTGCTCGCCCGGAATGCCGAGTTTGCGGCTCTTCTGTGCGCCGGCGGCGATGAAAATCGCCTCGTTATCGTTACGCAGTTTCTGGATAGTAATGTCTTTTCCGACAAGACAGTTATAAACAAAATTAACGCCCTTTCGGCGGATAATTTCTATTTCGTGGTCGAGCACCTTCTTGGGCAGCCGATATTCCGGGATACCCCATCGAAGCATACCGCCCGCCTTACTGAGCGATTCATAAACGGTGACCGCAAAACCCGCGTCGGCAAGGTCGCTTGCCGCGGTAAGTCCCGCCGGGCCTGCGCCGATTATGGCGACTTTTTTCGCATCAGCGGAAGGTTTCTTTTCTTCGGGCAGGGCAATCTGGCCTGCTTCGAGCAGTTCCATTTCCTTGTCCGACGCGAATCGCTTGAGCAGTCGTATGGCGATTGGGTCATCGGCATTACCTCGTGTGCATTCGGTTTCGCAGGGGTGAGTGCACACCCTTCCGCATATCGCCGACAAAGGGTTTCTCTGGCGGATAAGGTTGACCGCCTTGACGTATTCTTTTTTCTTTATGAGCTGGACATAACCCTGAACATTCACCTTCGCCGGGCACGCCATTTTGCAGGGCGAGTGGCCGTTTTTCAAAATGCCGAATATATTGGGAGTTGCCTGTGCGTAAAGTTTCGCGATGCCTTTTCTTGTCCCCAGACACCTGTTGAATTCATTCGGCACATCGACCGGGCAAACCTGTGTGCATTCGCTGCATCCCGTGCATTTGTCTTCGTCAACATATCGTGGATGCTTCTTGACGGTGGCCTTGAAATTGCCGGGCTCGCCTTCGAGGTCAACCAGCTCCGAAAGGGTCATTATTTCGATATTCAAATTTCGTGCGCATTCGACGAGCTTTGGCGAAACGATACATGTTGCGCAATCGCCCGTCGGGAAGGTCTTGTCCAGATGGGCCATCATACCGCCTATCGCGGCGTCGCGCTCGACTAAGTAAACCTTGAAGCCGCTGTTGGCCAAATCGAGCGATGCCTGAACGCCGGCAATACCGCCGCCCTGAACAAGAACCGCACCAATTTTTTTATCGTAGTATTTACCCATTGCTGCTCACTTCCACCTTCTCCAGAACATTTGAAGCAGGAACCATTAGCTTATTGAATCCGAGTTTCTTAGAGCTGATACCAAGGCCAAGCCCCAGAAGCTGCGTGATATACACAATTGGTATTTGATAGTCCCTGCCGGTTTCTTTTTTTATGTCCTGCTGCCGCAAATCGAGATTAACCTGGCACATCGGGCAGCTAACCGCTATGCAATCCGCACCAGAACTTTTCGCCATTCCAAGAATCGTATCTGTAAGGTTGACCACCACGTCTGTTCTCGAAAGCGACAAACCGCCGCCGCAGCATTCGACCTTATATGGCCACTCGATTGCTTCGCCGCCTGCCGCTTTAACCAGCTTATCGAGCGACTTCGGGTTTTCTGGGTCGTCAAAATTAACGACCTTCGGCGGACGAACAAGCAGACATCCGTAATAACAGGCCACTTTCAGGCTTTTGAGCGGCTGTTTGATTGCGCTGCTGATTTTTTCCAGGCCGATGTCCTCAAGTAGCACCTCGATAAAATGCCGGATTTTGACCGAACCATCGTAATCCCGGCCAATCGCGTCGCAGACACTGCTGCGGATTTCCGATTCGGTCGCGATTTCGTGGTTCGCCACTTTCATCCTGTTATAGCAGGCGGCGCAATTCACGACGCAGTCAAGCCCCATATCCTTAATTTTGACCAGATTGGCGGCAGGCAGTGCCGCTGCCAATACGCGGTCGGTCTGGTGGCCTGCGGTCGCTCCGCAGCACGTCCAGCCCTTTGGCTCAATCATTTCGATTCCCAGCGCTGCGGCTACCGCCAACGTTGACTGGTGCATATCGCGGGCCGTTGATTCAGCGGAACATCCGGGGTAGTAGGCGTATTTCATATTCCGGCCCCTTTATTTTGTTTTGTTTTTTTGAATATGCGTTTCACCGTTTTCCTGTCCCCGCCAAGCGAAGGCAAAAGCGAGATTTTGCCTTTCCTGAGCATCGTCGGGAACTTTTCCGTATCGTTCATCAGTTTGCCGGTGCCTAATTTGTAAGCGGTTATCATCGCCATTTCATAAGTCCGGCCAAATACCTCGACCGTTTTCAAAAATGCCTTGTTAAACAAAGGCACGTTTCCTTCCTGTTTCGATGCTCCCCTCGATAACGCCAGCTTTCGCAGCGCGTCCATCACACCGGCAACGTCAATACCCATCGGGCATCTGGCCGAACACGTCTCGCAGGAAACGCACATCCAGAGGATATCGCTTTCCAGCAATTCGTTACCCGCATTCAAATGCAGCCGGCGCATAATCTCCGAGGGCCGGGACTTCGTAAGTTTGCCGACGGGGCATCCGCTGGAACATTTCCTGCACTGAAGGCAAACGCTCAGGTCAACGCCGGATATCTTCTCGACTGCGTCCTTCAATGCTTCGCCTGCTTTGGCTTTCTTGATTGTTATCACTGTAATTATCCTATTTCACAATTGGTTCTTCTGACAGTTCTGCATCAACGTCGTCGGTTTCTTCGGATACCATAGCAGCGGCGTTTGCGGGAACAACCTTGCGGTAAACCTCTATTGGCTCACGCCGTTCGTTGTTCACGGTCAAAAGCTGCTCTATTGTTATTCCGAAAAGCTGTTCGTTTTCTTTAAGGTAAGGCAGTATCAGCTCCCAGTCCTCGTCGGTTACTTTGGCGAATAAGCCGCCGTTTAACTGCTGGTCAACCAGTGTCCTGTTCGGGTCGCGGACAAAAATCGCCCCGCCAGAAGCCAATGAGAATATGTTGCTGCCTGGATATGGATGCGGCAATGCTACCAGTTTGCCGTTATCGTCGAATTTGA